>JAADIH010000027.1 GCA_013151435.1 Alphaproteobacteria bacterium | reverse complement strand
AGGCGATCGGCGTCGGAATGGAAGTTGAGAACGGCTTGGCGATCGGCTGGCGCAGAGTTGCAGATTAACTTCTGAGCGAATTTCCGCTTTTGGCGAAGCATTGCCAGTCAATTTCAAACTGAGGCACACGTGGTTCTGGCATTGCTTTTAAAACAGCTTTAAAAGCTCTTGCTATGGATGCAATCCGCGAACGATTACTAGAATTTCCGTTATTTCGAGATCTTGATGCGGATGCGCTTAGCGCTATTGCCGCTTGCGGGCAGTGGCATTCCTTGGCTGGTGGATGGGAATTGTTTTCTCAAGGTGAGCCGTCAGACAATCTCCATTTTATCCTCTCGGGTCGCTTGATCATTGTGCGCAAAGGGCAAGAGGAGGACGAGGTCGTAGGCTATGTGCGCGCTGGTGAGCCGGTTGGAGAAATGTCGCTTCTCTCAGGCGAAGTGCACAGCGCATCCGTCTATGCCCTGCGCGACACAGAGGTTTTGTCGTTCAGCCGCGAAGATGTGGAAACACTTATTCACAATCATGGAGATTTTGCAGCTGCATTAACGCGGGTTGTTCTTAGCCGGGCCCGGCATCCCAATGCCAGTTTCCAACGATCTGCGCCGCGCGTTTTTGCATTGATAGGGTCATCTCCATCGATCGATGTAGATGCGTATGCGAAAGACTTGGCGAAGCGTATTAGACGATACGGCATGCGTGCAAGTTGGATGCCAGTCAGAGAGAATGCTCCGGATGCTCGAGAGTTTGACAATGCGGAAGATGATAGTGACATCATATTGATCGCAGCTCGCGTTGACGGCAGTGCCTGGTATCGATTTGCCATTCGTCATGCGGACAGGTTTTTAGTATTGGCGCGCCGTGACGCGCGTCCTCCGCGCCCGTTTCCTATGACGATGGAAACTGGCGCCCGGGCTAGAAAATTTCGCCTCGTTGATCTCGTTATGTTGCATGAAGGGGTGCCTGCTTGCCCGATCAGTGAATGGGCGGATGCGCTGGGTGCGGCACGCATACTCAACTGCCGTGGAGACTCTTGCGTAGAGCGGTTGGCGCGTCTGGTTGCGGGCAAATCGGTTGGTCTCGTGCTTTCCGGCGGCGGCGCCAGAGCTTATGCTCATGTCGGCGCGGTGACAGCCTTACGCGAGGCTGGCATACCCATCGACTGTGTCAGCGGCGCCTCCATGGGGGCGGTCATCGCCGCTTGTGTCGCGATGGGTTGGTCCAATGAAGAAATTGAAGAGCGCATTCGCGACGCTTTTGTGGATACCAATCCGCTAGGTGATCACGTCTTGCCCGTTGTGGCGCTAACGCGGGGTGTGCGGGTTGAGGAACGGCTTCGGAGGCATTTCGGTGACACGCTAATTGAAGATATGCAATTGCCGTTTTTTTGCGTGTCATCCGACATAGTGGAGGGGGTGTTGCGCATCCATCGACAGGGTTTGTTGCGCGATGCATTGCGCGCTTCAATTGCTTTACCGGGTATACTACCGCCAGTTATCGATGGAGATGCGTTGTTGGTCGATGGCGCAGTGATGAATAATTTTCCCACAGATATTATGGCGACGATGCACCGTGGATTGACGATTGGCATGGATGTAACGCGGCGCGGGGCGATAGATATTGAAGCATTTCGCGACCCGCCGGGTTTTCTTTCATGGGTCCTTCAAAACGGCGTTGGCTCGGCGCCGCCAATTGTTTCTTTGTTGATGCGCACAGCGACTGCGCGTCATGAGCACACGCTGAAAGTTCATCCCGCTGATATCATGATCACACCTGATGTGACCGGTGTCGAATTGCGTGACTGGCGCAATTATGATGTCGCTGTCGCCGCTGGATATAAGGCCGCAAAAGAAGCGCTCGAAGAGCGCTGGTATACGCTGAACACATTTATAGCGCCGGGCGGAAAAGTGGGGACCGGTTTTTAACAGTAACCGACGCGCAGCAAAGAATCCACACCATCAAGCGATTCCGGATAGGCAGCCGATGGTTTGGTGAAACCGGAAAGAGTCGCACCCCTAAAATATAACCCTTAAATTTTCACTGCTGTCAGCATGTAATTGATGTCAGTATCGTCACTGATCCTCCAAATATCCATAAGCGGATTATATGAAACCCCGGTTTGAACTGTTACTGTCATACCAGCCCGGGTGAGGGCGGCTTTGGCTTCTTCGGGTTTGACAAACTTACGCGGATCATGGGTCCCTGCCGGCAACCAACGTAAAATGTATTCTGCGCCAATTTTTGCAAGCATCAAAGCTTTCAGTGTACGGTTGAGAGTCGCCATGATCATCATCCCGCCTGGTTTGACAAGCGCCGCAGAGGTTTCAAGGAAATGATCTACATCTGCAACATGCTCGACAACCTCAAGATTGAGGACGATGTCAAATAGGGATTCTTCCTCGGCCTTCAGGGTTTCCACAGAGGTGCTTCGATAGTCAATGTCTAACCCAAGCGGTTCAGCGTGGGTCATTGCGGTTTTAATGTTTCGCTCTGCAGCGTCGATGGCTATGACTTGTGCACCCAAGCGGTGCATGGGCTCGGCGACCAGACCGCCGCCGCAACCAACATCGAGAAGGCGTAGGCCCCGAAGCGGATTTTTGGCGCGCCGATCAAGCCCAAAATGCATACATACGCTGTCGCGGATAAAGGCGAGGCGCACCGGATTGAACTTGTGGAGCGGTTTGAACTTGCCAAATGGGTCCCACCATTCATCTGCTATGGCGGAGAACTTTTCCACCTCTGCCGGATCAATAGTGGTTTTCCCCGAACTGGCCTGGTTCGGCGTGTTGTGGGGCGGTATATTTGGGCCCGCAGAATTTATTGGGTGCTGTGACTGCGCATCAGTCATGTATTAGGTTTCCTCGCTTGCCTTACCGGAGCCGCGTGCCTAGTGGTACGAGCCAGATTTACGCTTTTGATCAAACTGTTACAAGGCGGTGCGTTTACGCAACCCGGCAACTCCAATGGCACGCATAGTCATGAAATTCGGCGGCACTTCGGTCGCAAATATAGAGCGCATTCGTGCTGTATCGGCATTCGTACGTCGTGAAATCGACGCTGGCCATGGCGTAGCTGTGGTGGTCTCTGCTATGGCCGGGGAGACTAATCGCCTTATTGGTTTATGTGCTGATGCTGGTCCCCCAGCGCCGACACTGGATGCGCGCTATATTGAGCATGATACCGTAGTGGCTGCTGGTGAGCAGATATCGTCAGGGCTTCTTGCGCTTGTTATGCAAAATCTTGGCTATCGTGCGCGTTCCTGGCAGGGTTGGCAGATTCCGCTAAAAACCAGTATCAATCATGGTGAGGCGAGAATCTCGGAAATTAGTGATAGCGCCATTGGGGAGGCCATGGATGGTGGTGAAATTGCCATCGTTTCCGGGTTTCAGGGAATTGCTCCCACAGGCCGAATATCAACTCTCGGGCGCGGAGGGTCAGATACTTCGGCGGTGGCTTTGGCTGCAGCTATTGGGGCTGCGCGCTGTGATATCTATACCGATGTAGATGGGGTCTACACTACAGATCCACGACTCAGTAAGCAGGCTCGACGAATCGCCAAGATATCTTATGAGGAGATGCTTGAAATGGCGTCGGTTGGCGCCAAGGTTTTGCAAACGCGGTCGGTTGAAATCGCAATGGCCTACAAAACACCTATTCGCGTGCTATCCAGTTTTGACCCCCCTGATGCACCTGGACCTGGCACTACGATCTGTGATGAGGATGATATTGTGGAACAAAATATTGTGACCGCTGTGACGCCTGATTTTAATGAAGCATCGGTGACTGTATTGGCGGTGCCAGATGAGCCCGGCCGTGCAGCACGTATTTTCACGCGGCTCGCAGAGGCAGCCATTAACATTGATATGATTGTGCAAAGCGCCTCGCGCGAGCATGGCTTCGCCAATATTTCTTTTACGACCAAAGAAGATTACCTTGAGCGTGCTCTGGAGGTGTTGAACAGCGACAAAGAAGCGATCGGCTTTTCATCTCTGCAATCGGACCGAAATGTAACCAAAGTATCGGTAATTGGCCTTGGCATGAAAACCCATGCTGGAGTCGCTGGAACGATGTTTCAGACGCTGGCGGATAAGGGAATCAACATTCAGAATATTTCGACTTCAGAGATAAAAATCAGCGTCCTGATTAATTCAGACGCTGCGGAATATGCAGTGCGAGCATTGCATGACGCCTATGGCCTTGGTTCTCCAGCTAAACCGGCCGATGAGAACGCTTAAGTGATGTTATGAGCAGTGAAAACAAAAGCCCGCCCCATGGCGGCCGCGGAGGAAGCGGTATTACCGCTTTGCTGCGGCAGATGCATGATGCTGTTGCACAAGAAGGCAGTGCGCAAGACAGGCTAGACAACCTCTCACAGGTGATTGCCGCTCACATAAGCGCGGATGTTTGTTCAATTTATTTGCGCCAACCCAATGACCAACTCGAGCTTTACTCCACTGAGGGGTTAAATCGAGAAGCCGTCCATATAACCCGACTGGGATGGGGCGAGGGGCTTGTTGGCCGGGTGGCGGAGCAGCGTAGCCCGCTCGTTACTGAAGATGCGCCCTCCCATACGGGCTTTGCCTATCGACCGGAAACCGGAGAAGATCCATTAAAAGCATTTCTTGGTGTGCCGCTGATCCGATCAGGCAAAACGCTTGGCGTGTTGGTCATTCAAAACAAGGCTGCGCGGGTTTATACGGACGAGGAAATTGAGGCGGTGCAGGTGGTTGCGGTGCTGCTCGCAGAAATTTCGGCATCTGGTGAGCTTCTAAGTCGGGAACAAACCGCCGCTGTTGATGAGATGTTGCACCAGCCTGAGCACTTGAAAGGCCTTGGTGTTGTCGGTGGTGTGGTGTCTGGGCGCGCAGTATTTCTTCAGCCCCCGGCGCCAATGCACAAGGTGTTTGCATCTGATCTTGGAGCAGAAGCAGAGAGGCTTGAAGAAGGTCTAAATGCGCTGCGTGCGGCTGTCGATGAGATGATGGCGAACAATGCATCTTTGAGTGGCGTGTCGCTCGAGGTGTTAGAAACATATCGCCTGTTTGCTTATGATCGGGGCTGGCAGGATCGATTACGTGCGGCGGTTCTCTCTGGTTTGACGGCTGAATCTGCTGTTGAACAGGTGAAAAATGAAAATCGCGCGCGACTGATGCAGGCTCGCGATCCATACTTGCGCGAGCGTTTGCACGATCTTGATGATTTATCACACCGGCTGTTGCGGTTGCTTTCAGGCGAAACCAGTGGTGGCAAACGCAAACTTTATAAAGAGACTATTCTTGTTGCGCGGACGATGGGCCCGGCTGAGTTACTTGAATATGACAGACGGAAGTTGAAGGGCCTGGTGCTTGGCGAAGTGTCAGCAACTTCTCATGTAGCAATTGTCGCGCGTTCTCTCGAAATCCCAATGGTGACGGGTGTAGGAGAGGCGATCGACCGCACCGAAGAAGGTGATACGCTAATCATCGATGGCGATGTCGGTGACATTCATATTCGTCCGACAAAAGAGGTTATCGAAACCTATCTCGCTAAACGTGAGTTGCAAACAGAACGACAGGCAACCTACGTAAAAGAGCGTGATCTTCCACCAAAAACAAAAGATGGCGTGAAGCTGACGATCATGATGAATGCCGGATTGGCGCTCGACATGCCGCATCTCGATGAAACGGGCGCCCATGGCGTTGGTTTGTACCGTACTGAATTGCAATTTCTGATCGGGTCGCAATTGCCGAGTGTCGCGTCTCAGGAAAAGCATTATCGTGAAGCGCTGGACCTGGCAGGCGATAAGCCAGTGATTTTTCGTACCGCCGATATCGGGGGAGACAAGACCGCCGCCTATATGGACCATGGCGCTGATGTAAATCCGGCCATGGGGTGGCGCGGCCTGCGCATGGCTGTTGATCGACCCGGCATGTTGCGTCCGCAATTGCGCGCTTTGCTTGCCGCTGGGGCAGGGAAGTCGCTTTATATTATGTTCCCGCTTGTGACTTTAGCCAATGAACTTGATGATGCGCGTGCGCTTCTCGACCGCGAAATTGAACGCGCAAACCGTCGTAAGCAAACCTTGCCCAAAGAGATCAAGATTGGCGCGATGATAGAAACACCAGCCGCAGCGTGGCGAACTGATATCATCGCGCAGAAAGTCGACTTTCTGTCTATTGGCGGCAATGACCTTGCTCAGTTCTACTTCGCTGCAGATCGTGACTCGGCGCGCGTGCAATTCCGGTTTGATTCGATGAATCCGGGGTTTTTGAGCTTTCTGAAAACCGTGGTCGATAAGGCGACCACCACCAGCGTACCATTAGCCTATTGCGGTGAACAGGCGGCCGATCCTGTAATGGCGGCAGCCCTGATTGGGCTCGGAGTGACAGAGTTCTCCCTACCAGCGCCTGCAGTTGGGCCGTTCCGGCGTATGGCGCGTAGTATAAATAGGGCTCAGATCGCTGAATGGCTGGACAAGCGTTTAGCGGCGCCAGCTGAAAGCTTGCGCACCCCATTTGCGGCTTTTTTAAAACAAACTGGTGTGGTGCTCGAATAAAGCCAAGGTTAACAACTTCCTGCTTTAATCGCGGCATCCCATTATGAGCTTGATTAGAATCAGTTTGGGTTATGAGTATAGTGGGATGGAAAGCACTTAAGGGGCCTATCAGTGACGTCGAATAATGGGTCGGCCAAAATTTTGGACATGGAGGATGCGCGCGTGCGCCGGCAGGCGTCAGTGATGCCTGGTGCGGACTTTCCCCATGCTGGCGCCCATCTTCATGCAGTGCGCAATGCTTCTGGATTAACATTGCTCGAGGCAGCTTCTCGCACACATATTAAAATCGCGCATCTTGAAGCTATCGAAGAGATGAGCATCAGTGATTTGCCACCGCGGCCCTATGCAATTGGATTCGTAAAGACCTATGCAGAGTTTCTAGATCTTGATGCAGCTATTCTGGTTTCCCGCTTTAAGGAAGAAGCAGACTTCTCGGCCCCGCAGGTCGTATCCGTAGAAAAGTTTGAAGCTGCAGAGGCTGCCGCAGACAACGAGCATCGCGATATGTCGCTCAAAGCTGTTGTTGCTATCATGGTCTTCATCGTCTGGTGCGCATGGCAAATTACGCGGCCGCATGAAGTGAAAACTCTTGGCGCAGCACCGGTGGTTACGCATTCTGACAATGCCGCATCGACTCTTGGATTTTCGGTCACGGATACGACCGCACAATCTGAGTTTGCGACGATCATTGAGGCCCGGCTCATGGAGCAAGTGGATCCGGTCTATCCGTTGCGCTGTGCGTCATCTGCGCAAGCCATCGAAACAATAGTCTTGTCCTTCAACATCACGGCAGAGGGCAGGGTTACTGGCGAGCGGGTTGCAAGTTCGTCAAATGGTTGTCTCGACCAAGCTGCCCTTAATGCTGTGCGTCGGTGGCGCTTCGAGCCCCGCATCGTCGATAGCGCCCCGCGACCCACATACAATCAAAAATACAGCTTTTCTTTTCAACGCCCCCGTTAATATTTGGGTGAAGTCGTTGAAATCTATATATTCTGCGCTATTTGCGTGGTTATATGGCGGGGCTTGACTTCCCCGCTCACTCGGTAATTTTTAAGCTAGTTTTAGTGGCTGGTTTTCGGCCCTTTAAGTCTTGAGGCAATGCAAATGTCCCTACGTCCATGGCGCGATATAGAGCGCCGGAAATCTCGTCAGATCATGGTTGGCAATGTGCCGGTCGGTGGTGATGCGCCGATTGCGGTACAGTCCATGACCAATACGCTGACATCGGACGCGCAAGCGACTATCCGCCAGATCAATGAGCTCGCAGAGGCCGGCGCAGATATTGTGCGTGTTTCCTGTCCGGATGTGGAATCGACGGCGGCGTTGATAGAAATCACCAAGGCCTCGCCTGTCCCCATCGTTGCGGATATCCACTTTCATTATAAGCGCGGCATTGAGGCGGCGATTGCAGGTGCCGCGTGTCTGCGGATCAACCCCGGCAATATCGGGTCGGAAGATCGCGTTAAAGAAGTGATCAAGGCGGCCAAGGATAACGGCTGTTCTATGCGCATCGGCGTTAATGGCGGCTCGCTCGAAAAAGACTTGCTGGAAAAATATGGCGAGCCATGTCCTGAAGCGATGGTGGAGAGCGCGCTGGATCATGCAAAAATTCTTCAGGACAACGATTTTCACGAATTCAAGATTTCGGTGAAAGCATCGGATGTATTTCTGACGGTGGCGGCTTACCACATGCTTTCGGAAGCCATTGATTGCCCGCTGCATCTTGGCGTCACGGAAGCAGGGGGCTTGCGCATCGGTTCCGTCAAATCGGCGATCGGCATGGGTAATATGCTTTGGGCAGGCATAGGCGACACCATCCGGGTGTCGCTGTCGGCGGACCCGGTCGAAGAAATCAAAGCTGGTTTTGATATTTTGAAATCGCTTGGATTACGCCATCGCGGCGTCAATATCATTTCCTGCCCGTCTTGTGCGCGGCAAGGGTTTAACGTCATTGAGACAGTAGAAAACCTTGAGCAACGTCTCGCGCATATTACGACACCGATGTCGCTCTCGGTGATCGGCTGCGTTGTCAATGGACCCGGCGAGGCGCGCGAGACTGATATCGCGTTCACCGGCGGCGGCGCGGGCAAAACTCACGGTATGATTTACCTCAACGGCGAGATTGATCACCGTCTTGATAATGATAAAATCGTTGATCACCTCGTTGAACTTGTTGAAAAAAAAGCAGCCGAAATTCAGGCTGAAGAAGAAAAGCAGTCAGTCGCTGCGGAGTAGCTTTGCGATTTTGAGACAGCGCGCGGGAATGTTTCCGCGCGTTTTTGTTTGTTTTGTCTATCTGTTGCGTAATGGACTTTCATTAAAAGGGACGGACGCATGACCCTCGAAAACATCTATTATATAGGCCAGACGGTAGCCGTCGTTGTGATCGTAGCCACGCTGATTGCGATTATGGTTCAGGGTTATCAGACCAACAAGATCGCCCGCGCCGACCTCACTTTGAACGTGTGGATGCAAACCGGCGCATTGCAATATTCGTTGGCTGATACTCCGGAAAAGGCGGAATATTTGTACCGCGCTATTCATCAACCCGATTCGCTAACTGAGGTGGAGAAAATTCGATTGCCTTACGTCTTTAGCGTCGCGATTGGTTCACATGAGGCGGTTTTTAACCTCAAAAGGCGGAACCTAATTGAGGCTGCCGCTTATGATAGAGTGGCCGATAATACAAATCGGTACATGCAAAGCGCCATCATGAGAAAACTATGGCGCCGCGTTCGGGAGGGTGGTTGCGATCCGCAATTTCGTAATCTCATCGACTCAATTGTGCAAGAAGCTGAGACCTCACAATGTGTCGCGCCCAGCAAACAGGAACCAACAACGTGATCCCGCAGGAAAAAATTGAAGCGCTGATTGACCGGTTCGAAAAGGTCGAGGCGGAAATGTCGACTGTTACCGACTCGGATACGATTATTCGCCTGTCGAAAGAATATGGAGAGCTGAGAGATGTTGTTGAAAAATCGCGTGAACTGTTATCGCTGCGTCAACAACTGATTGAGCTTAACGAGCTGAGTGGCGGTGATGATGCGGAAATGGCGGCCCTTGCCAAGGGCGAGTTAGTCGAACTTAAAGAAAAAGAACCTGATCTTGAGCAAGAACTGCAGATCATGCTCTTGCCCAAAGATAAGGCGGATGATTCTTCTGTCATTCTTGAAGTGCGGGCCGGCACCGGCGGCGATGAGGCGGCAATCTTCGCTGGTGATTTGTTTCGGATGTATCAGCGTTTTGCATCCTTGAGTGGGTGGAAGGTTGAAATACTCTCTGCATCGAGTGCGGACATGGGTGGCTACAAAGAAATCCAGGCCAATATTTCTGGTGATGGCGTTTTCGCGAAAATGAAATTTGAATCTGGTGTGCATCGCGTGCAGCGCGTACCCGATACTGAAACACAAGGGCGTGTGCATACATCTGCAGCGACCGTTGCGGTGCTCCCTGAGCCCGAAGAAGTTGATATTGCCATCAGTGACGGCGACTTGCGGATCGATGTCTTTCGCGCCTCCGGCCCGGGTGGTCAGTCCGTGAATACGACAGACTCCGCTATTCGCATCACGCATATTCCAACGGGCGTTGTCGTCATTCAACAAGATGAAAAGTCTCAACACAAGAATAAAGAAAAAGCCATGAAGGTGCTTCGTGCACGTCTTTATGAAGCCGAGCGACTGCGTATTCATGAGGAGCGGGCCGCAGAACGCAAAGGGATGATTGGGACAGGGGATAGATCTGAACGCATTCGTACCTATAACTTCCCGCAAAGCCGGGTGACCGACCACCGTATCAATTTGA
>JAADIH010000176.1 GCA_013151435.1 Alphaproteobacteria bacterium | reverse complement strand
TGCGGCCAGGGGATTGGCGCGGTTAAATCTGTGCCAACGACGGCGCAATTTGTGGATAATCTTATGGCGGGATATAAGGAAGCCAAGGCTGCGCTGGGCGCAACGTAGAAACCTGCTTGTTCTTCCTCCGTTTACGGGGGAAGCGGGCCACGCCAAATCCTGATTAGAGGGGGCGTGGGCCGATGGGGGTTTTCAACAATTGGTAATGCCCCCCTCCGGCCCTTCGGGCCACCTCCCCCGTAAACGGTGGAGGAATAAAGCAGTACTGAGTGAGAGCGGAAATCTAGAAAAATGATAGACTTAATTCCGCCTTCGCGTGAATGAGTGGGGTGTAATGTCAGATGTGTAACCCCCTCAGTTCATATTCTGTATATAATCATTGCTAATTTAACTCGATGTCTTCTGCTGTTTTTACGCCAATCAAATTAACCGCCAGCATTGAAACCCAACTCAACGGTTCTCAAACTGATCAAATGCGCTTAGCGTAAGCGCAATCCCGGTAACCAAGAGAACCGCCCCATGAGAAAACGCCTCTGTAAAATCGTCGCAACGATTGGCCCGGCCAGCTCATCACCATCCATGTTACGCCTCATCAGAGACGCGGGCGTCGATATATTCCGGCTGAATATGAGCCACGGCGCCCATGAAAAGCTGCACGGAGTTTATGACGCCATTCGCGCCATTGAGACTGAGATCAATATTCCCATTGCTATATTCGCGGATCTGCAAGGCCCGAAAATCAGGACTGGCGCCTTTGAAAGCGGTTCCATAAAACTTTCCTATGGGGAGCAATACCGCCTCGTCCTGGCCAGTGAGACGAGAGACGAGAACACGATCCCTATTCCCCATCAAGAACTTCTCGACATCCTCGAACCGGGAGACATTTTAAAACTTGATGATGGAAAGTTGCAGATCACCGTTACTGAACGCAGCAAACATCATCTGATCGCGCGCGCCGACACACCGGGTGTTTTGTCCAACCGCAAAGGCATCAATATCCCCGGGCGCGCCTTGCCGATTTCCGCCTTGACGGAAAAAGATCGCGAAGATTTGGGCTTCGCACTGGATCTTGGGGTGGATTATATTGCGCTATCCTTTGTCCAGCAGCCAAGTGATGTGACGGAGGCCAAAAAACTGATCGATGGCCGGGCTGGTATCATTTCAAAAATCGAAAAACCGTCGGCGATTAAGTATCTCGATGAAATCGTCGATATATCCGACGCAATCATGGTGGCACGCGGTGATCTTGGTGTTGAATGCGCCGCAGAAGAAGTCCCTTTGCTGCAGCGGCGAATTATCAAAACCTGCCGGCAAGCCGGTAAGCCGGTGATCGTTGCAACCCACATGCTGGAATCGATGGTGGAATCGATTGCTCCGACCCGCGCCGAAGCTTCCGACGTTTCCACCGCAGTTTATCAGGGCGCCGATGCAGTGATGCTGTCAGCGGAAACCGCTGTCGGGCGCCACCCGCCCACCGCGGTCGCGATCATGGACCGGATCATCGCCGCAACTGAAAAAGATGATGATAGCGGCGGCTATATGGGCGCGGAGCGTGGCGAAGATGGCTACACAACCGCTGATGCAATTACCTTGTCCGCGCGGCGCATCGCGGAAGTCCTCGATTGCAAGCTCGCTGTTGCCTATACAAAAACCGGGTCCACCGCACGCCGCCTTTCACGTGACCGTCCCCACTGCCCGATTATCGCCGCCACCCCCGATACGAATGTCGCCCGAAAACTGACATTGCATTGGGGTGTCATGCCAGTCGTCACACAAGACATCGGACAGTTCCATGAAATGAACGAGAAAGCTGACATCATCGCCAAAGACCACGGCGCCAAGGACGGCGACCGCATTATCATCCTTGCCGGCTATCCGTTTGGGCGGCGCGGTAAAACCAATACGCTAAAGATTAGCCGCATTGGCGCGGGCGCAGATTAAAGGTCTATATGATTCCTATAGATATCAAAAAATCGAAACTTGTATTGTCACAACAGTTGAAATCCGGAGACCATGCCCATGACTATCCAAACCCGCAAGGTTGAATATGACATTGACGGCAAAACCTATGAAGGGGTTTTGGCGTATGACGATACGCAGTCTGGTATGCGCCCCGGCGTTCTCGTCTCCCACGCATGGGCAGGATGTTCAGACTTTGAAATTGATAAAGCCAAAGCCCTGGCGGAGCTTGGCTATGTGGGTTTTGCCCTCGACCTTTATGGCAAAGGCGTTCTGGGTGAAACCAATGAACAATGCCAGGCGCTGATGACTCCACTGGTGGAAGATCGTGAGATGTTACGTGCGCGACTGGCGACAACCATCGACGTCATAAAAAATCAGCCCGAGGTTGACGCAACGCAGATTGGCGCCATCGGATTCTGCTTCGGGGGCTTATGCGTTTTGAATATGGCGCGCGGCGGCGCCGACATCAAAGGCGTTGTCAGCTTTCATGGCCTCCTCGGTGAGCCGGACAACTCTACGGAGAATATCAAGGCGAAAATTCTCGTTCTGCATGGCTGGGATGATCCCATGGTCACATCCGATAACGTCGTCGCCTTTGCTGCGGAAATGACAAATGCAAAAGCAGATTGGCAAATCCACGCCTATGGTGGAACCATGCACGCGTTCACCAATCCGGCGGCAAATGATCCGGATTTTGGAACGGTTTACGACAAGGATGCAGACCGACGGTCATGGACCGCCATGAAGAATTTCCTGAGTGAAGTTTTTAGGGAGTGAGTTAGAGAGCTTCGTGAAAAAGCATCTCCCGGGATTGACCCGGGGGGTGTGCGGTTTTTCGCAATAGAAGCGTGACTAACTCAACTGAGGACCCATCGTTGATTCTACTCGAATGTGAATGGCTCTAGCCCGGGTGAAGAACAGAGATGACCTCACCTCGCATATCTTTGGGCTTTGGTTTGATGACATTCCGCTACATGGCACATCAAGTGGTGACATATTATGACATTCCGCTGGCCGGAATTTCTAGGAACACAAATTTTTACAAGGGGTTGGTGAATGGTGGAGGGGGATGGATTCGAACCATCGTACGCTAAGCGGCCAGATTTACAGTCTGGTGGATTTAACCACTCTCCCACCCCTCCACAGGGTAGCCTCGCATGTGAAATCGAGCTCACACCGAGGTCGCAAGCGCCAAGCAGCGCCCCTCCCAAGACGGGAGAACGGGGTCTATAGCCGCGCTGGCGCTGCTTCGCAATAGTTGATCATCTGACCCTGTTGGCGCCGCACCGTTAAGATCGCAGGGTTGTATCGCGCTCGCCTCAATCCTGTTACACCGCCGCTATGAGCCAGGAAAAACGCGAAAATAAGACCAGATCTAAATCGATGCGACACGGCAATGCCCCTGCGCGCCTCTGGCTCTATGGCCGCCATGCGGTCGCTGCCGTGCTTGCCAATCCTGAGCGCCGGGTGCGGCGGGTATTTGCCACCAAAAATGCCGCTGATTGGCTGGCCTCCCGGACCATCCGGGAAGAATGCCGGGAGAAAATCGAAGATGCCAAGCCCGATGCCATAGACCGGCTCTTGCCGGCGGGCGCAGTGCATCAAGGCCTTGCGGCGGAAGTATTTGAGTTGCCGCGCGCGCGCTTAAAAGAGGCTTGCACTGACCCGCAGCCAAATGCGCCAATCGTAATTCTGGACCAAATCACCGACCCGCAAAATATTGGCGCGATCTTCCGCACAGCTGCCGCATTTGGGGCGCGGGCGATCATCGTGCAGGACCGGCGCACCCCGCCGCTTTCAGGCGCCCTGGCAAAAGCCGCCGCTGGCGCTGTCGAAACCCTCCCTTGTATTGAGGTCGTCAATATTGCCCGGGCAATCGAAGGGCTCCAGGAACTCGGCTATTATTGCGCAGGGCTTGCCGGCGAAGCAGAGGAAGAGATTACCGCCCTCCCCTCCGAACAGCCATTAGCGCTGGTCATGGGTGCAGAGGGCGCAGGGCTTCGCCCGCTAGTCGCAAAAACCTGCGACGGGCTGTTCCGCATCCCCATCACACCAGGCGTTGAAAGCCTCAATGTTTCAAACGCGGCGGCGATTACTTTGTACGAAGCACACCGACCGCGTTAGTTTAACCGTTAAACCAGACAGGAGAGTATAATGGGAAAACCCGTTCTGTATCACATGCCGCAGTCCCGCGGCGCCACGACTTTGTGGATGAATGAAGAGCTTGGGCAAGTTTGCGATATCAAACTGCTGAACTTGAAAGCGGGCGAACAGAAACAACCGGATTATCTCAAGCTAAATCCCATGGGAAAAGTTCCGGCGCTCAGCCATGACGGCGCGGTGGTCACGGAAGCTGCCGCCATATGCGCGTATCTCGCTGACGCCTTTCCGGACGCCGGTCTGGCGCCCGCTACGACTGATCCATTGCGCGGTGTTTATTATCGCTGGATGTTCTTCGCGCCAAGTTGTATCGAGCCGATGATGCTCGACAAGCTTTCCAAGGCTACCCGAGAAAACTCTGGCGCCACAGGTCATGGTACGGAAGAATCGGTGTTAAGCGCTTTAAGTCTGCGCTTGTCAACGGGCCATTCATTTTAGGCGAGACATTCAGCGCTGCCGATGTGGTCTTCGGCTCCACCTTGAACTTCGCCATTATGTTTGGCGCCATCGCGAATGAAGACCCGTTCAAATCCTATGTAGAAAGATTAAGGGAGCGCCCCGCCTTCATCCGGGCCCAGGAAATGAACACCCAATATATGAAACAGCTTGGGCTTGAATGACGAGCGGCGCCGATATTATTCATCATGGCGGTTGCCAATGCGGCGCTGTAAAATTTATCGCACGCGGCGCTCCCATCTGTGTTGCCAATTGCCACTGCCGCGATTGCCGCAAAGCAACCAGCGCGGCTTTTACTACCTTTGTTGATTTTCCAAGAAGCTGCGTGACGTTCACTCTTGAACCGAGCATTTTCCATTCCAGCCCTACTGTGGAGCGACTTTTCTGTTCAACTTGTGGGACGCCGATCGGCTATCGCGGCGATGGCTCATTGGATGAAATCAATCTTTATCTCGGCGCCTTCAACGAACCGGAGAATTTTAAACCTACGGAAGAATGTCATCAGGAGAGCGCCCTATGGAAAAACTACAAGTGAAGCATAGTGGTGGTTGCCAATGCGGCGCCCATCGGTTTGAAATCATCAGCACGCCAAAGTTTGCCTGCAAATGCCACTGCAAAAGCTGTCGCAAAGCGACAGGTGCAGCTTTTTCAACCTGGGTTGGCTTTAAGAGTCAGCAAGTCAACTGGCTGACGAAAGGGCCGTCCTTTTAACAAGTACCAAGGGTGTCCAGCGATGTTTTTGCGCTAAGTGCGGTACGCCGTTGGCATTAGTCGGAGAGAAATGGGCGCTCAAATAATTCACTCTTGAACTGTTTCACATATTGGAGCGTCACAAAGTTCTCTGTACTATCTCCCAAACAATGGAGTGTTCACATGACATCCTACCATCCACGCACAGAGCTTGAAACCCATCATGTTTCGAACCAACCGCCGCCCTTTGAGGACGCCAATCTCTTCAAGACTGATGCTGCGCTAAAAGGCGCCGTAGAGCATCATGGCGGGGCCTCTCATGTGGATGCGTTGTCTGAGTTTGGCGCCCGATGCGGATCAGCCGAGACCATTGAGTGGGCGCGTCTTGCCAATGAAAATCCACCAAAGCTGAAAAGTTTTGATCGTTATGGGCATCGCCTCGACGAGGTGGAGTTTCACCCAGCTTATCATCAGCTGATGAAACTTGGGCTTGAGGCCGGTGTGTCATCCGCCGCATGGACTGCGAAAGAAGCCGGGCATTTATACCACGCGGCGTTGATCTATTTAATGGGCCAGGCCGATGGTGGTGTCTGTTGTCCGATGTCCATGACCTATGCGGTTGTGCCAGCATTGCGCAAGGAACCCGACATCGCGAAGGAGTGGGAGCCGCGCGTCACAACCCCCGCCTATGATCAACGATTTATTCCGGCTACGGAAAAACATGCCGCTACCATGGGAATGGCGATGACGGAAAAACAGGGCGGCTCTGATATTCGCGCCAATACGACACGCGCCACGGCCATCGGCAGCAGCGCCTATGAACTCGTCGGGCATAAATGGTTCTGTTCCGCGCCCATGTGCGATGCTTTTTTAACGCTAGCGCAAACGCAAGCCGGAGTGACATGCTTTCTTGTACCGCGCTGGCGCCCCGATGGCGCGCGCAATGCATTTCATATTATGCGCCTTAAGGATAAGCTCGGCGATCGCTCCAACGCCTCATCGGAAATTGAGTACCACGGCGCCTTTGCGCGCCGCGTCGGCGCGGAAGGCCAGGGTGTCAAAACCATTATTGATATGGTTCAACATACGCGCCTCGACTGTATCGTTGGTTCTGCCAGCGGCATGCGCGCCGCCCTCACCCAGGCGCTCTGGCATTGCGCCCATCGCACAGCATTTCAAAAGAAGCTGATCGACCAGCCCGCCATGGCCATGGTGCTCAGCGATCTTACACTGGAGAGCGAAGCGGCGACCGCCCTCGCCTTCCGCATTGCCCGGGCATTTGACCATGCGGCGAGTGATGAGCAGGAAGCCGCCTTCATGCGCCTTGCGACACCCATTGCGAAATACTGGATATGCAAACGCCAACCCGGTGTTGTCTATGAAGCGCTCGAATGTCATGGCGGCGCGGGTTTCGTTGAAGATGGCGTGATGGCGCGCCAGTTCCGTCAATCGCCCTTAAATGCAATCTGGGAAGGGTCGGGCAATGTCATCGCCCTCGACATTTTACGCGCCATTGCCCGCGCGCCGGAAAGCCTCAATGCGGTCCGCAGTGAAATCCACTCTGCGCGTGGAAACAATGCCCATCTCGACCAACATATTTTACGCCTTGAGGATTGGTTCAAACCAGGCGCCTTGAACGAGGGAACAGCCAGGGCGTTTGCTGAAGATATGGCGCTCGCATTACAGGCCGCGGCGCTGCACCAATCAGCGCCCGACACTGTGTTTGATGGGTTTTGTAATGCGCGCCTCGATCCGGAGGCGAGGTCCCTCGCCTATGGCGCCATCACCGCCAAAATCGATGCGGTCCAGATCATTTCCCGGGCCAGCCCATTTTAGAGCATCGGCCGATACATTTGATTCACTTCATCGTCGAGGAACCTTGTCCCGTCCTTCGAGACGCGGCTTCGCCACTCCTCAGGATGAAGGACAAGGTTGTCACGAAGGAGGGATGAATCAGATCTATCGCCCGAGGGTCAATACAGAAAGCGGTGATTATTGGAATCTCAGGCGAAAAAAAACGCCGCCCTTGTGAGAATAAAGAGGGCGGCGCTTTTGAAACCTGTCATGTGGGACAATTGGAATGTCCGTCTTTTAGGGCCCCGAATCAAATTAACGTTTGGATAAGAAAGGCCTACAACATTAACGTTTGGAGAACTGGAAGCTCTTCCGGGCCTTTTTACGCCCGTATTTCTTACGTTCCACGACCCGGCTGTCGCGGGTCAGAAAACCACCCTTTTTCAAGGCAGTACGTAATGTTGGCTCGAAATAGGTGAGCGCTTTGGCGATCCCGTGCCGCACGGCGCCGGCCTGCCCAGATGGGCCAGAGCCTTTAACTGTGCAAACAACGTCATACTGATCTTTGCGCTCGGCTGCAATCATAGGTTGTTTTATGACCATCTGCAAAACCGCACGACCAAAATACTCCGTCTGGTCTTTATTATTCACAGTGATCTTGCCAGAGCCCGGCTTGATCCAGACGCGCGCAATCGCGGTCTTTCTCTTGCCCGTGGCGTAAGCGCGCCCTTGAGCGTCAATTTTCGGCTCAGGCATAACTGGTGTTTCAACAACAGGTTCAACAACACCGGCATCTACTGCTACGTCTTTTAAGTCTTCAAGAGAGGTTGTGCTCATGAGATTCAAGCAATCCTTTTATTCTTGGGGTTCATCGCCGCCACATCTAGCATTTCGGGTTGCTGAGCTTCATGCGGATGCTCAGTTCCAGCGTAAACTTTGAGATTGGTCATTTGCTGGCGTGCAAGCGGGGATTCTTTAGGAAGCATCCGCTCTACGGCCTTCACCAGCACCCGTTCGGGATGCTTGCCGCCCAGGATATTTTCCATGGTGCGCTCTTTGATGCCGCCCGGATAACCGGTGTGCCAGTAGAACTTTTTGCCGGTCATCTTATTGCCGGTAAAGACAACTTTTTCGGCGTTGATCACGACAATATTGTCGCCACCATCCACATTTGGCGTGTAAGTCGGAAGATGCTTGCCACGCAAGCGCTTGGCGATGATCGAAGCAAGACGACCCACAATAAGGTCTTCAGCATCGATCAGGATCCATTTCTTCTCAACATCCGCCGGTTTTTGGACGTAAGTTTTCATGCGTCTCATCCTGAATATTGAAGCCGGATCGCAGCCCGCAAAAGCGGCGCCAGCAAGGTGAGCGCGGCAAGTAGCGGATCGCACGTTTCACGTCAACAGCTTTCAAATATTCCTTTTGAAATCAGGGTGATATATATGTGGTAGTGTGTTACCGCCTAAATCGAAGCAATACTCACCCATCTTAATGCGCCTTAAACATGTTAGGAAGCGCCCATAATCTCATACTAGAGATTCAAAGCCAAAATGAGTTGCGTAGGCATGTACAATTTCCATACATCCAATTCCAAACCTAAATATCATTCAAAAACAATACTTTAAATACAAAGTCCTAGTGACGGAAAATATGAATTGTTGAAGGCCCATTTATCGTGCATCCTCCAGGCGGGGTAGCGATGACATGATACAACTGGTTACCAGAAGGAATATCGGCTAACATCTCATTGGGGGCAAAGCATGGACGAGATAAGCAAATTTTTCGAAAATGCACTCGTGTGGCTTAAAGCCATTCCCAATGCTCTGCGAGACATCATCAGCACATTTAGTGACTTAGTAAACGCCCTTCCGCTAGGTTATGTTGGTATACTCCCTATTGTTCTCGTATTCGTCCTGTACGCAGTAACCCGTTACATCCGGCGATGGCGTGGTAAACTTTCCAGCAATACTGTCTACAACGAACATCCGACCATGGTTCAGGGTGACATTAGATCATTTTTAATTTTGCTTCTACTGACATTTATACCGTTAATAATTAGCAGCGTAATAGGGTATTTTATTCTGACTAACAAAATACCATTTGAAGTTAGCAACCTACAGTCACAATTAGTATTCTCAATTCCATTAATTTATACCAGTACTGGCTTGTTAGGTTTTGTTGTTTGGAATGGCGTTTCACAGGCTGAAGAAATCATAATTGAGCCCGAAAAGATAAAGGTAATTCATAAAATACCTGTGGGAGAGTATGCATTTTACACATTAGCCTTCATGCTACTCAAACTTTTACTGAATATGGCATTAGTCAACATAGGGGACTGGGTAAAATTACCGCTGAAACGCTGGGAGCAAGAAATTAAATTAGCCGGTGGTGGAAATATTCCGATTACTGATGATATAGAAGAACGTCACAAGAGTCGAACATTAACAATTTTTGCACGCAGCATAGATTCCATTGGGGAAGAAGAGCCCTGGCTACTGAGATTTAGAAATATTGGGCACTTAACCGTATACCGTATTGGCGAAAATCCTCTTGAGCTTCGTTACCTTCCAAAATTTAAGCAGCTCAAAACAGTCGTTCTCAGACTAACCAGTAAGGAAAACCGCCGACAAAAAACGAGTGACGGGCCCTAAAATGAACAATCTATTACAAATCTATTTTAACATAGTCGGGATAATCTCAACATTTGGCATCCTCGCTGGAGCTACACTGTCTGATCAAGTTAAGGACACGATTCATCAATCATTGTTTAGCGATAAAGACTTGGAAACCTCTAGCTATGATGCGACTGCGGCGCTAATTGGTGAGTTCACTCAAAGTAAAACTGGCCGATTTTCATTCGCAAAACTATTTATATTATTTGCAGTCACTAATGCGGTAGTTTTTATTTTGCTGCGTATGTGGAATCCTGATCTATCGTTTCAGACACAAAACCATTGGGCGCTAATTACAATTAGTGCAGTCATTGGCTTTATTTGGTTTTCCGTTTCATTTGTTGCAAGTCAAATGATTCTTAGTTTTATGAGATATACACCAGATAAATTGCAGCTTTTGCTCGCGGCAGCAGATCTTATTGTGACGCACATCATCATTGTAATGTGTATTTTGTTAGGTTTATCCCTTAATGTTGGTTTAGAGGGGCTATTTACCATTACTGAAAGCAGTATTCTAGCAAGGGCATGGGACGCTACTAGGCAAATATATACCTTTAACAACGGTGTTGATTTAGTAGTTTTTGCACAATATGTCTCTGCATTTATTGTGACAGCAATATTGTGGCTTCAGATAATTATTGCAGCAACTGCGCGGTCTTTAAAAATAAGGGATAGTAGTTCACCACAACAGTTTGACAAACAAAAATTCTGGAATCTGCGATATTTAAGACTCTCGTTAGGGAAATGGATTAAACCTGATGCTGACCCAATTATTGTCAGCACACTGATATCAATTTTATGTCTGACATTTGTATTTATTTTCGTATTTATTATCATGTGGGGCTACGTATTTGTTTCAAGCCGGTTTTTTGTTTCGTAAGACTATACTCTGCAACAATATAAACAGTTCCTATTATTTGTAAGAATCAGACATGCCCATGGAATGAAACATGCGCCTAGCCACTATTACCCGGTCTTGCCTTGCCGTCTTGAGCCTCGTGGTTTTATCCGGGTGCTTGAGCTCTGGCGTACCCGCGCCGGGCGCATCATTCACCCATGAAGTCCCCTCCCCGCCACAACCCTGGCCGCATGAAAAATAATCACGGAGTTAGTATGCGTATCACCACTGCCCTCTTTCCAACTGTACTTCTCGCAAGCCTAGCCTTCCTCAGCGGATGTGAGCGCAACGAAACAAACGCGCCCAGTGCAACAGCACCGGTAGAGCCAGTTGAAATCAGCGCCAGCGACAGGCTGTCAGACTTATCGGCGACGATGACGGGCATCGCGTTCTGGTCGCATCCCAATGTCGCTTTCAACAGCCTGGTGATTGTCGCCAGCCAGGACGGCATCGCCAGTTATAATATCGAAGACGGCAGTGAAGTCTCGCGCATACCAGCCGTCAACGCACAAGGCGCCGCCGTCAGCTATCTCGGGCTAGGAGCGCAAGCACGCGGGCTTCTCGCATTTTTAGACATCGATGCCAGCGTCTTCAAGATAAACGCAATCGATAATGCCTCGCGCAGCTTTCAGGCTGTGGATGGCGAAATCCCTTTCCGCGGCGCGTTACGCGGGTTTTGTTTTGGCCGTGCTGCGGGCGGGCAAAACCCGGTGCTTTACGCTCTGCAAAAAGGTGAAATGACCCACTACGCGATTGAGGTTGAAGGAGACGCTCTGACGGCAAGCGCAGGCATCGCCCAATCGGTCCCGGAAGATGCCCAGTCTTGCACAGTCGATGGCATAGACGGATCGGTTCTAATCACGCGCAGCAATGGTGAGATTCACCGGATGACGGATGATGGCCCCGGCGAACTGGTGGTGAGCACGGACATCACCGAAATTGGTGATGTCGCAATTTTACTGATCGAAAACACAGAACCAGACCCGCAATCCGTAAGCGGATTGATCGTAGCTCTTAATCGGGAAACTGGCGGGCTCCATGTTTTTAACCGTGAGGATGGGCAAGCTATCGGCGTTATGACGGTGATGGCGGAGGATGCTGATAGTGAATATGGCGAGTTTATCGCGGTCAATGCGGGTGATGTGATGGGCGCGGCAAGCGCCAATCTCGGCGGTCTCTATCGCAATGGCGTGCTCGCGCTTGGCGTCGGCAATGCTGAAGCCGAACAACCAGCCGTCATTCACCTCATCCCGATGAACGCATTGAAGAATACGCTGGACCTGCCTGAGAGCGAACCGGTAAACCCTCGCGGGCGCGAGGCAGAGCCAGAGGAGGACGGGTTGCTGATTGATATTGATTTTCAGCGCGACTGATCTGACTGGGCTCCATGAGCCGCATAGAGCGCCGCGCAAAGCACACCGAGTGCACCGGCCTGATGCAACAGCCCCAGAGCAATCGGCGTAACCGCCAATAAAGTCCAAATGCCTAATACGACCTGCAAGCCCACCGCCGCCAATACTAATCGCGCACGCGACTCCAAAGCCGTCTTGCGCGCGGCGAGATAAAACCATACCGCCCCAACTGCGACGAGATAGGCGCCAATACGGTGATTGAACTGTACGGCGGCGATCGTCTCGAACAGATCGTTGACCCCCGGCGCGCCCGCAAAATAACCGTCGGGAAAGAACTTACCATCCATCAGCGGCCAGGTGTTGAAGGTGCGCCCAGCGCGCAAACCCGCCACGAAGGCGCCGAGAATAATCTGCATAAAGACGCCTCCAGCAAGCGCCAGCGCACCAATGGAAAGTTGTCGGCGCACCTTGATTCGTATCGACGGCCAAAGATCCAGCGCAAACCAAAACATCAGCACAAAAAGCGCAACCGCCAGCCCCAAATGCGCCGCAAGACGGTATTGGCTGACGTCCACACGATCAGCGAGCCCGGACGAGACCATCCACCAACCCAGCGCCCCTTGCATGCCCCCCAAAAGAAACAGGCCAAAGAGTTTTATGGCAAGGGGACGGCGAAGCTGTTTTGTCACAACAAAGAAGATCAGCGGAAACAAAAAAGCTATACCAATGACCCGGCCCAGCAATCGGTGCCCCCACTCCCACCAATAAATGGTTTTGAACTGATCAAGGCTCATCCCGTAATTCACTTGGCTATATTCAGGGATGGTTTTGTATTTCTCAAACTCCGACATCCATTGCGCCTCGCTCATGGGCGGGAGCGCACCGGTCACTGGACGCCATTCGGTGATCGAAAGCCCCGAATCGGTGAGCCGCGTCGCGCCGCCGACAATCACCATGGCGGCAACAATCACACACATGAACAACAGCCAGAGCGCGAGGCGCCGCGCCGATTGGGGTGATGCAGCGCCGGCATTTTGCTGAGGCGCGGATAAAGTGCTAGTGGCCATAGCGCGTTACTAATCTATTTGCGCTAACTCCGCCGCGTGACCCCACGTCGCGGCGCCAGGGACCAAGATTGACCATGCGGCCACGGATAAAAAAGCTGATAGGCACTGCGTTTTTACTGCCAACGCTCCTCCTGTATTTTTTCGCGGCGGCAGCGCTTGGCGAATATGTACCAGACATCAACCTATTGAAGGCCGTATTTTACCTGTTGGCTGGCATCGCCTGGGCGTTCCCCACCAAGCATCTCATTGGCTGGATGAACGCAGAACCAAAAACCGCAACCCCTTCCCCCAACTCTGGCCCAGAACGGGACTAGTTTGGCGCCACCGTTGCAACCACCGTAGCAATATGAACTTAGCGAGCGGGGGCTGGCGGGGTATCGATGGGGAAACTGGGATGATCAATAAGGCAACAGGCGCTTTCAGGCACAGAAATGAAATTGCCGTCCAGCTTCGGCTCAACGGCGATGATCCTACGGAAGCCTTCATTTTCTGCGTTAATGGTGAACGTATAACGGATCTGTTGAATGATCCGCGCGCCTTCATCCCCATACGCACATCGATGGGCGACATTCAAATTGTCGCCAAATCACAAATCGCGTCCATTTCAGAGCGCGAAAGTGATCAAAGTAATACCGATAAAGAAGACGTCGCTAAATCAACGCCAAAGTCCT
The DNA here is from genome assembly GCA_013151435.1 of Alphaproteobacteria bacterium. GTDB lineage: Bacteria > Pseudomonadota > Alphaproteobacteria > Caulobacterales > Parvularculaceae > Hyphococcus. The sequence goes on along the minus strand of JAADIH010000176.1, from coordinate 2,339 downwards.
TCGATCCTTTCCAGGTTTTGCGCGTCTCTCCCACGGTTAGTGATCACGAGCTGCGCACAGCATTTAATGCACGCATCAAGGCGGTCCACCCGGATACTGTCGCCTCTCTCTAGGGCTTGATGACGATCTTGCCATCGCGGCGTCGAAAGCAACGCAGAAAATCATCTACGCCTATCGAAAAATAATGCGCGAACGCAACGCTGCGGCATGAACACCCTAGATGAGATTCCGCTCATTCCCGCGAAAGCGGGAATCCAGTCCTAGCAGGCTGCTGAAAAATTCCAATGGTACTTCGTGACGGCCCTGCGGGCCTCCTCAGTATAAAGATAAGGTGTTGATTTTCTTCATCCTGAGGGCGAGCATCGCTCGCATCGCGAAGGATGGCGGCGCTGAATTTGGAGTTTTTCAGCAGCCTGCTAGGTGATTTTTCTGGATTTCCGCTTTCGCGGGAATGAGCGGCATGAAAACATGCAATGCTTAAGACTAACATCGTTGCACACCCCGATTAAACCACGGATACGAGTTTCGCTTAATACATTATCCAGCACGGCAATTAAACTGGTTCCAATCCGGCTGCGATGAACAAAGCGGCAGGGTGTTTTGGTTTTTTATCATAAAGACGCCAGCGCCCATGGCGAATACAGCGATAATAAAGATCACTATCATGAGAAAATTGCTGCTGCCTTGTGTTGATGCTGGCCTCGAGCGCACACTCATCACTTCGTCATCGTCTTCATCATACTCATCTTGCGCAGCGCGGTGCGTGGCTGTGTTGGCCACAGCGTCATCAATGCGGGGCATAAATTTACGAAGTGAATGAGAATAATGCGGCGTCGCCATATCTGGCGCCAAAAACTCTCCATCGCTCATGGATGAACGGCTGTTATTATCAGGCGTGATACCTTCGGGCAGTTCAGTCTTGGCCATTTTGATCCCCACATACTCCAACTGGAACGACTATATCACGTCCAGCAGCAAATATCATAGACCGCGCAATGATAGGTAGTGTCTCAGTTTGAAATCCGACCGACCGCTATTGGCCACCTACCGGTCGACGATGTGATCGGTAGATACGGCAAGGATTGGCCCTAACGCGACAAGTCGCCTCATTAAGCGAGTGTCTCCTTACGGCATCGGAGCTGTCGTGAACGTCGATTTGTGGATACGTTCCCGATCTGCGATAATGTCACCTATGGTCAGTGTATTACTTGAAGATCGTAACTTGCTATTCGTGCATGTTCCCAAAACAGGAGGAGGATCGATCAGCAGGCTATTGCGCACAGAGCCGGACGCAAAAACCTACCCTGTGCAGAACATGTCGGTAGCGCGGCCATGCGTACAACAACTTTCTGAACAGCTCGACCAGCCTTTAAGCAAATATAGAACCGTCGCTTTTGTTCGGAATCCATGGGATTGGACAGTCTCGGGTTATTTGCATATGACCGAAAGCATGCCCGCATACGAGCAGCCGCCAACATTTCGAGATTTCATCCTTGGTGATTGGACTGGAGCGACAAGGCTTCATTATCCAACCAAGTTCACAACGCCTCAGGCATATGTTGCCTATCATACGCAGATCACACCTTGGGAGCATCTCTTTCTGTCTGGTGAGAACGTCAAAATCGATACGCTGTGTGCATTCGAAACTCTGGACAGAGATGCACGTAACGCTCTTGGATTAGAAATACCTTTACCGCATGTAAATCGGTCTGAACGCACTCACTACTCACAGTATTTCGACGATGAAACGGAGGTCGAGATAGCGAACAGGCACGCAGAACTGATCGAAAAGTGCGGCTACGTTTTCGTCCGCCCCTGACCAGAATTGCCGAAATCAAAGGGGGTTTCTGATACCTAAACGACCTTTCGCTTATACTAGGTTGACGGCGGCAATTGGCGAGTATCGGACATTTAACTTCCCGGTTTCGAATGGCAAATCATGTGAAATACGGTCACTGGGATTTCAAACTGAGACACTACGCAGAAGCTTGAAATATCCTATGCAGGATATTGTTCTTGTTGAGTATTTCAAAAATAAATGGATACAGCTCTGTTGCAAAACCTTAGCTATATGACTGTAAACTTCACTCCACCCCAAATTTCTTTGACGTTGGAAACCCTTTGGGCGCAATCCGACCGGCCTGGGCGCGCTTGCCGACAAATTTTTTCCAATCATCAACCGTCTGGGTGCGGCCAGATCGGTCGACCCAGGTGAGGCCTTGCTTTTTCGAAAAGACCTTCGCATCGCAAAGACCACCCTTCTGGAATTTCTGCATAACGACGCCCTTGCCGCGAGACATCTCCGGCAGGTCAGCCGCCGGAAACACCAGAAATTTTTT
>JAADIH010000245.1 GCA_013151435.1 Alphaproteobacteria bacterium | reverse complement strand
AGCGCTTGAGAGAGTTCTCCCGGCGTATCGTGGAGGGTCGGGACCAGCACTACATCTTTTTCAACGCCCAATACTTCGGGGGCGACTTCTGAAAATGATTTCGCGATGCCTTTGAAAATCTCCCAGTCGCTCTTGCTTTCCCAAAGCGGATCAATGGCGTTTTGCAACGGGTGAATAAAGGGATGCATATCCGACGTGTTGAGATCATTTTTTTCGTACCAGGTCGCCGTCGGCAGCGCGATATCCGAATAAACGCATGTCGTCGACATGCGGAAATCGATGGTGACGAGAAGATCAAGCTTTCCTTCTGGCGCTTCATCATGCCAGGGAACCTCTTCGGGTTTTTGACCGCCGGTTTCACCAAGCTCTTTACCCTGGATACCGTGCGACGTGCCGAGAAGGTGCTTCAAGAAATATTCATGGCCCTTGCCAGAAGAACCGAGCAGATTTGAACGCCAGACAAACATGTTGCGTGGCCAGTTCGCAGGATCATCCGGATCCTCACAAGACATTTTGAGGCCGCCGGATTTTAATTCCCGCACCACATAGTCCTTGGCGTTCATCCCCGCCGCCGCCGCGTCTTTGGAAATTTCTAACGGATTGCGCTGCAATTGGGGAGCCGAGGGAAGCCACCCCATACGCTCAGCGCGAACGTTAAAGTCAATAAGAGAGCCTTTCCATTTGCCCTCTGGCGCCACAGGAGAAATGATTTCGTCAATATTGAGCGTCTCATAACGCCATTGATCAGTATGCGCATAGAAAAACGAAGTCGAATTCATTTGACGCGGTGGACGGCTCCAGTCGAGGCCAAAGGCCAGCGGCTGCCAACCGGTTTGTGGGCGTAATTTTTCCTGACCCACATAGTGGGACCAACCTCCACCCGACTGACCAACACAACCGCACATCACTAGCATATTGATGATGCCGCGATAATTCATGTCCATATGGTACCAGTGGTTCAAACCGGCCCCGACGATGATCATGCTCTTGCCACGGGTTTTTTCTGCGTTGTCAGCAAAGCCGCGCGCAACGGCAATCACTTGCTCTGGCGCAACACCGGTAATCTTTTCCTGCCAGCCTGGCGTATAGGGGGTGTCATCGTCATACGACTTCGCCACCCACTCGCCGCCAAGTCCGCGATCAAGGCCGTAATTGGCGCACATTAAATCAAACACCGTAGCAACCAGCGTTTCACCATCTTTCAGGACGAGACGCTTCACGGGCACGCGGCGCTCAAGCACGTCCGGGTGGTCCGTGCCGTGGAAAAAGTCATGCTGGCGATTGCCAAAATACGGGAATGCCACATCCACTGCATCATCATGCATATCGATCAGTGAGATGGTTAGATCCGTGTCATCACCGCTGGCGGTTTTTTCTTCGAGATTCCATTTGCCAGATTCGCCCCAGCGAAAGCCAATCGACCCCCGCGGGCAAACCACCCGACCGGCTTTTTTATCATAAGCGATGGTCTTCCATTCGGGGTTGTTTTCTTCCCGCAGGCTGTCGTCGAAATCAGAAGCGCGCAACAACCGGTCTGGCACAAGCCGTCCGTCTTTTTTGATCAGCCGCACCAGCATCGGCATGTCTGTATATTGCCGCGCATATTCCATAAAATATGGGACTTGCCGATCGAGATAAAACTCTTTGAGGATGACATGGCCGAACGCCATCGCAAGCGCCGCATCTGTCCCCTGCTTTGGTGACAACCATATATCGCCGAATTTCGACGCCTCAGAATAGTCCGGCGAAATCGTAACGGCTTTGGCGCCCTTGTAGCGAACTTCCGTAAAGAAGTGCGCGTCGGGTGTTCTGGTTTGGGGTACGTTCGAGCCCCATAACATGATAAATCCGGAATTATACCAGTCGGCGCTTTCCGGCACGTCAGTTTGCTCACCCCAGGTCATGGGACTTGCTGGCGGCAAATCACAATACCAGTCATAAAAACTCATGCACGTCCCGCCCATGAGCGAGAGGTAGCGCGAGCCCGCCGCGTAAGAGACCATGGACATTGCCGGGATCGGCGAGAAACCGATGACCCGATCGGGACCATATTTCTTTGCGGTATAGGCGTTCGCGGCGGCAATGATCTCGTTAACTTCGGACCAAGTTGCGCGAAGAAACCCGCCTTTGCCGCGCACTTTTACATAGGAAGCACGCTTCTCTGGGTTCTCAACGATCGAGGCCCAAGCCGCGACCGGCTCTCTTACCGCCCGCGCCTCACGCCAGGCTTTCAGCAAGCGACTACGGATCAGCGGGTGCTTCAACCGATTACCGCTATATAGATACCAACTGTAGCTGGCGCCGCGCGAGCAACCGCGCGGTTCGTGATTTGGCATATCCGGGCGCGTTCTTGGGTAATCCGTCTGCTGTGTTTCCCAGGTGACGATGCCGCCTTTGACATAGATCTTCCAACTACACGAGCCAGTACAGTTCACTCCATGAGTGGAGCGCACGATCTTATCGTGCTGCCAACGCTTGCGGTAGGCATCCTCCCATGTGCGATCTTCTTTGGTGACGACACCGTGACCGTCAGAAAATTCACTGACCCGGTTCTTGAAGTAAGTAAGGCGATCGAGAATATGGCTCATGTTTTGTTCCTGGGTAACATGGTTGCTAAGCGGATTATTCGAGACGCAGATTGTACGCGAGGCTTATGGGTTTTTTACATACGCGTCTTTGCGCAAGTAGAACCACCAGTTAATTACAATGCAGATGAGATAGAAGGCCGCAAAACCATAGAGTGCATATTCCGGCGTTGTGGCTTTGATCTGTTCGCCAAAGACTTTGGGGATGATAAAGGCGCCATATGCTGCGACAGCGGATGTCCAACCGAGTACGGGGCCAGCCTGCTCCTTATCGAACACCATCGCAATGGTGCGGAAGGTGGATCCGTTACCAATACCTGTCGCGGCAAAGAGAACCAGGAACAACCCTAGGAAGGGTACAAAATATACTTCCGGTGTGGCTGACCCATATGCCTGCTTCATATAATAAGCGACACCAAGCGCACTCGCGACCATCACAACCGAGATAATCTGTGTGACTTTTGCGCCGCCTATTTTATCCGCAATCATGCCGCCAAATGGCCGGATGAGCGCGCCGATAAAGGGGCCGGTCCAGGCGAACATCAAGGCGCTAGGCCCGTTGGGGTTGGCCAGATCATGGGTCATGACGCCGTCGACCATGACATGCTGAAATCCGAAGATGACTTTGATCGCAAGGCCAAACGCCGCCGCATAACCAATGAACGATCCAAATGTCATCGTATAGATAACAGTCATCGCCCATGTGTGTTTGTTGTTGAATATCTTATACTGATGATTGAGACTTTTGCGGATAGCGCCAGGAATCAATTTCAGCGCATAAACCGTTGCGACAATCACCAGCGGGAGCACAATCCATTTGGAGATCTCCCAGCCAGATCCGCCCGCATTGGCAGGAAGCATCAGCCACAGACCGGCGGACGCAGTGACAAGTCCGATAAACAGCATGCCAAGAATTTTAGCGAATGCCGAAAAAGGCGAGCCGATATTTGGCGAGACATGTTCATCAACAATGTTGTTCATCCCAAACCAGGCGGCGACAACGATCGGGACCAAGATAGCGACCCAGATGAAACCGGCATTATGGAGATAGGTTTCTGTCCCTGCCGGAATTTTGCCGATCAGTGTGCCGGACGTGGTTTCCAAAATCATTGGCGCGCCGCCAAACACCGCTGCGGTCATCACCAGTGGGATTAGGACCTGCATGGTGGTCACACCAAAATTACCAAGCCCTGCATTCATACCAAGCGAATAGCCAGCCATCTTTTTCGGGAAGAAAAAGCTGATATTCGACATTGAAGAGGCAAAGTTGCCGCCGCCAAAGCCCGAAAGCAACGCCATAATCTGGAACTGCCAGAGTGGCGTATCAGGGTTTTGCAGCAACATACCAGTGCCCGCGGCTGGAAAGATAAGAAGTAAGGTGGTCAGGAAAATCGTATTGCGCCCACCAGCCATACGAATGAAGAATGTAGACGGGATGCGCAATGTGGCGCCGGTAAGGCCAGCAATCGCTGCGAGCGTAAACAGTTCGGATTGCTCGAAGGCAAAGCCCAGGTTGATCATCTGAACTGTGATGATCCCCCAATAGAGCCAGACCGCAAATCCGCAAAGCAATGCTGGAATTGAAATCCACAAGTTTCTATTGGCGATGGCTTTGCCGGTGGCGGCCCATTGTTCCGGGTCTTCCGGGTTCCAGTTTTTTAGATCTTTGCCCATAGCAGTTTCGTCTCCCGGTTAGGTTTAAGTGGCAGGATTTGGCATGGCGCCGCCGCCAGTTTGAGCTAGCGTTGACGATACATCATTGGCGACGGGGACCGCCGCCTTTTTGGGTGGGTGGAGGCCTTCCATCTCTGGAAATTCTGGTAGGTTCCGCGTGTCATCGGCACGGGCTTCCATGCGCTTGATGGTAAAGTGCATCCAGATCAGGGCTGTACCGACGAGCACAAAGAGCAGCATGAAACAGCTGGTCCAGACGCCGATCATATCGTTCATGACGCCGTAACTGATAGGCAAAACGAATCCGCCAAGGCCGCCGATCATACCCACAAGACCACCGACAGAACCCACATGGTCCGGATAATAAACCGGTATGTGCTTATAGACGGCAGCCTTACCGAGGGACATGAAGAAACCAAGTATGACGGTCAGCGTTACAAAGACAGGCAGGCTGATGGCAATGTCGAATTCAATTGGAGCATTTATTCCTTGTACGATATAACTCGTCTCTGGATAGCTGAGAAAGAAGCAGATCACGACGCAGGCCGTAAATGTCCAATACATCACCGAACGGGCGCCGTATTTATCAGACATCCAGCCGCCAAGCGCTCGGAAAACACTGCCTGGTAAGGCATAGGCTGCGGTCAGCATGCCCGCAGTGGTGATCTCTAAACCATAGACGCCTACATAATAACGCGGCAGCCAAAGTGCGAGCGAGACGAAGGCTCCGAAGACGAAGAAATAATAGAGTGAGAACCGCCAAACTTGCGGGTTTTTCAAAGGCTCCAGTTGCATCCAGGCGCCACGTGGTTTTTCTCCCTTGGCCTTGCGTGCTGCCGTTGCTGGGTCTTCTTTGGTAAACAGGTAGAACGTAATGGCTGTTACGAACAGGATCACCGCATAGACTTGCGCAGTTTTTTCCCAACCCATTGCAACCAGTAGAAACGGCGCCCCGAAAGTGGTAACTGCCGCGCCAACATTGCCCATACCAAAGATGCCGAGCGCCGTTCCCTGGTGCTCCTTGTCATACCATTTGGATGTGTAGGCGATGCCGACAGCAAATGACCCGCCCGCAAGGCCAACACCAAGCGCGGCAACTAGAAACATTGGGTAGGTTGAAACTGTTGAAAGCAGATATACTGCAACCGATGTCAACAGCATGACAATGGTGAAAACACGTCGCCCGCCAAACTGATCTGTCCAGATGCCGAGGAATATACGGCTCAGCGATCCAGTGAGGATCGGCGTTGCTACGAGAATACCAAACTGTGTATCGGAGAGCCCAAGATCCATTTTGATCTTAAGGCCGATGATCGAGAAAATTGTCCAGACGGCAAAGCAAACAGTAAAAGAAAATGTGCTCATGCCCAAGGCGCGATTTTGTTGGCCGTGCGTTACGTGTTCTAGTTCATTCATGATTTCACCTCATTGACAGCCTTATGAAGTGAAACTTCCGCTCTTAAAATCTGGCGTCTCGTCACGGATTCCCTGATTGATATTTCGCCGACCCGGACATACTAAAACCTCGCTCGCATTTGCCTTTTGGTGCTCCAGGAGTTCAAAACAGCGGTTTTTGCCTTGACATTTATCAAGACGCATAGGCAAGAATGTCATGGGCTCTATCAAGATGATATTTGGAGAATAAATTGCGCGACGAAGACCGAAAAATCGTTCGTGAGTTGGACTTGTTTAGCAACATGGACGAGGAACGATTCGAAGGGCTTTTAAATGCTGCTTTTCTGCAGCGCTTTCCTGAGCGTGTCATCTTGATCCAGGAAGGCGACCCAGCGGATTTCCTGCATGTTGTGATTGACGGAAGCGTGGAGCTTTTTGCAACACTCGATAAGCGCGAAAGCACCATGACCGTCCTATCCCCGGTCTCATCATTTGTGCTTGCGGCGGTGCTCAAAGACACACCTTATCTGATGTCTGCTCGGACCCGCGCGCCGTCACGCATCTTAATGATTCCGGCTCAAAACATTCGCGAAGCCATGGATGAAGACAGTGCTTTTGCACATTCGATTGTCGAGGAACTCGCCACTTGTTATGGCGGCGTTGTACGCAATCACAAAAATCTTAAGCTGCGCACCGGCGTTGAACGTCTGGCGAGTTACCTTGCCCATCAACATTCCCGCCAGGGAGCAAATGGAAAACTGGTGCTTCCTATTGATAAAAAAACCCTGGCGTCAATGTTAGGGATGACTCCAGAAAACTTGTCCCGCGCCTTTTCAACATTGCGCCGAAGTGGAGTGGGAGTGGCGGGGCCCAACATCACGATTGAATCAGCAGAAAATTTGAATTCAATCGCAAGATTTGCACCCCTGATTGATAATTTTTCACAATCCCCATCAGATTAAAACTGAAGCTGTATCATGCGGCGCCATCTATCTGGATATCAATGCCGCCGAAATTATTCGGGTTAAGGCGCGCTGTAACACCATAAACGCTTTTTAAGCGTTCCGGGGTGATGGTTTCCGCCGGTGCGCCGTCAGCTATCAACTTCCCATCTTTCATCCACAACAGCCGGTCGGCATATTTTGCGGCAAGTGCAATATCATGGAGAACACAAAGCGCACCCCCCTCTCCTTCATCCACATAGCTTCGGATAAGCCCCATCACTTGATGCTGGTGGCGTGGATCAAGAGCGGCGACCGGCTCATCCGCAATAAGCAGCGGCGTTTGCGCCGCGAATGCTCTGGCGCAGTGCACGCGCGCCAGCTCTCCGCCGGATAAAGTGTCGGCGCTACGCTCTTTTAAGCCGAGCAAATCACACGCCGCAAGAGCGTGATCAACGGCCGCAGCATCTTCGGCGCCAAGTCGTCCAAGAGCAGCTCCATGGGCAAAGCGTCCAAGACTGACAAGATCGCGTACTAATGTTGGCCAGGCGAGCGGGCGCATTTGCGGCAAATATGCTATGTTGCGTGCACGGATTAAAGGTAAGAGAGTATTGGTCGACACGCCATCGAGCTTTGCTGATCCTTCCGTTGGGTTAATCAGCCCGAGTGCTGCGCGCAGCATAGTCGTTTTTCCAGCGCCATTAGGCCCCAAGAGAACGACAAACTGGCCGCGCTCAAGGCTAAAGGAAATATCACTCACCAACTGCACATCGCCGATAGAAACACCCAAGTTCTCCAAGCATAGTTTGGTTTGTGGTAGGCTAGTCATGAACCGCTCTCCTGCGCATGGCGATCCAGACAAAGGCCGGCGCGCCAATGAGCGCCGCAACAACCCCGAGTTTTAACTCTGAACTGGTTGGCGCAATGCGGATGAAGATATCCGCAATCACTAAAATTACACCGGCGAGCAATGCAGATGGCAGAAGGCTCCGCGCTGGGTCATGGGCGACAAAGGGGCGAACAAGATGCGGAGCGACAATGCCGACAAAACCGATGGCGCCAGCCAGAGCGACCGCGCCGCCCGTAGCAAGCCCTGCCCCGGCAACGACTGCAATTCTTTGACGGCGCAAATCAAGCCCAATACCATTAGCCGCTTCATCCCCGAGGGTCAGCGCCGATAGCCCGCGTCGGTGGGTAAATAAAATAACGAGCCCGGTGATCAGGAATGGCGCCGCCATGGCGATATCATCAAAGCTGCGATTGGCGACAGATCCAAGCATCCAGTTCACCATATCGGAAAGCGAAAATGGGTTGGGCGCGAGGTTCATCATCAGCGCCATGACAGCGCCTGCGAAACTGGAAAGCCCCACCCCGACAAGGATCAAGGTCACAACCGATTGCGTACGGATGGCGGCGAACGTGATCAGCGCCGTGGCGCCAAGGGCGCCGGTAATTGCGGCGAACGGCAACGCATACGTCCAGATTGTTGTGAGCCCATAATAGAGTGAGAATGTCGCCCCGAGAGAGGCCATCGCCGAAACCCCAAGGATGCCAGGTTCCGCTAACGGATTTCGCAACAACCCCTGAAGGCTCGCGCCGCTGGCCCCCAGCGCTGCGCCAACGATAAATGCAGCCAGCGCCCGCGGTAAACGAATTTGCCAGATAACAATTTGATCCCCGACTGAACCGCCGCCAAAAAGCACGGCTAAGACGCGTCCCGGCGACATGGGCGTTGACCCAAGAAGACAGGCGAAGAAAATCGCGACGAGGCTTGCCACAATAAGAGCGCCAATAAGCATCGCTGGTGAGATGCGTTTGGTCATGGCGCTGTCTCCAACTTATCGACTACTGCCAACGCCTCTATGGCATCCACCAAGAACCACCCCCCGCATGCCGTCCATGCCCCTTGCAGATATACGGTTTCAAGTTCAGCCATTTGCTTGCGTGCGATCGGATGCCTGGCAGCCGTCCATGCGTCCACATTATTGGCCTTTGAATCGAAAAATGCAGCCGCAATCATATCCGGTTGTTCATAGGCAAGGCGCTCCAACGGTAAGGCGCGCCAACCCGGCTCTTGCTGAAAATTTGAGAGCCCCGCCGCAATCAACATTTCATGAATGAGAGAGCCTGGCCCGCTGGTCACCCCGCCCGGTGTCATATAGAGCGCAGTTTTATCGTCGGCGCTTTGTTTAAGGACCAAAAGGCGCTGGTCCATTTCTGAAATGATGGTCTCGGCGCGATCCACCGCATTAAGACCTACTGCCGCCTCCCGCAAGACAGTTCGTATACCATCTATATCACCGGCATAGCCTAATTGCACAACCGGGATACCCGCTTTTTCAAAAAAGATTTGTGCATTCTGCCCGCCTCCATAAGAGCGAACAATAAGATCAGGTTTTAAGACAAGCACGTCTTCTGCGAGTGATCTAACTTGCGCAATACCTTTGGCGGCCTCGCGCATGTAAGAAGAAGTGCTGTCGGCATAAGGAGAAACCGCTAAGATCTGATCACGGTCGAGAAGTTTCAACACATATTGGTCAGCGCAATAGTCAAGGCTCACAACACGCTGAGCTCGGTGGAGTGGTTCTCGGCTCATATACTCCACAGCACTTGGCTGCTCACACGCGATAAGCATGAGAACAGCTGCAAGGCAGAGAAGGTATAATTTTGTCAAGATAACTCCCTAGAAGTGAGCACGTACACCGCCAAAAGCAGAGATAGGCGCCGTCCCGTAGCCAAAGTTATTATCCTGGTAATCGGCATCTAACACATTTCCAACACGGGTGAAGACTTCGAAACTGTCGTTGATTTCATAGGCTGCACGAAGCGTCACCACTGTAAAGCTATCAAGCGTCTTAGCCCCGTCAATCTCTGATCCGTTGACATTGATCCCAGCAGATAACGAGAGTCTTGGCGTCGGCCGTAAATCCAGCTCAATGTTGAAGCGGTGTTTTGGCTGGTTTCCCGCTGCAAGCGTCGTCGAGAGATTGACCGCATCCACATAAGTGTAAGCCGCAAAGACCGACAGCCAGTCAGCAATTTGCGCATTGGCGGAAACTTCAACGCCCCTGGATGAGAACTCCTGAACATTGACGAAAGTGAATGCCGCTAAATCAAAAGCAATAAGATCGTCAATCTTCTGATCGAAATATGTTGCTTGCAATTTGAACCGCCCATCTAAGAAACCCTGCTCGATGCTGACATCCAAGCCATCACTAAACTCAGCAAAGAGGTTGGCGTTAAACCCAAGCTCACCAGCCGTTGGCGCCCGAAACCCTTCAGCGTAGCTGCCCCGGAAAATTGTTCCTGTTTGGGGAATCTCGATGGCGCTTGATACGCTAAAGCTTGTCTCCGCCCCGAATGTGTCCGTGTCGTCATGACGAATACCGGCATTGATGGTCATAAACGGAAAGGGCTTTGCCTGAATGAGCCCATAACCGGAGATCGTCCGGATTTTCTGATTGCCGCCAAACCCTACGGTTACAACAGATTCCTGGTCATCAAGTTCGGCGCCCACAATGATTGCGATCGGCTCGATGGGTTTGATGGTGGCCTGATATTCGTAGGCGACGCGGGTTCCAACCGCGTCAAATGAGGGCGCGCCATTGGTGAGATTCACTTGATCAATCCGCAGATACGTAATCGACAAGCGGTTTTCGAGAGCGCCATCCAACATGGTGTGGGTTGCAAACCCGGCGAGCGACAGCTCCTCGGTTTGGCCAATTTCATCTCCATCGACCGGGCCGACGCCAAACGAAAACCCGTCAAATTCATTTTCTGAATCCTGATATCGTGCGACGACCTCAAAGGTAAAGTTTTTAACCGGTACAAACCGCAACTTTGATGACAGGGTAATATTGTCAAATCCATCATCTTCGGTATTGCCATTCGCCTCATCAGCCGAAGAAAATCCATTGGTGGTGACAGCGCTGATGCTGAGGCGCCCCGAGAATTGTTGGTCGCCACCATAAAGGCTTGCGGCGCCGCGCGCCGTATCGAATGAGCCCCCCTCAATATAGGCTGAACCGCCAAACCCGTCGCGGCCATCCTTGGTGATGATATTGATCACCCCGCCAATGGCGTCAGAGCCATAAAGCGTCGATTGAGCGCCACGCAGAATTTCTATGCGCTCAATATCCGTTGTGTCGAAATTGGCAAAATTAAAGCCATTACCAAAAGATGACGGGTTGTTGAGGACGATGCCGTCTTGAACAACAAGTGTTTGTTTACTGGGCAAGCCACGCAGCGAAATTGTTGCGAGCGAGCCGACGCTACCCGTGCCAGTGAGATGAACACCGGGAACCGATTGCAATGCTTCATATAAATATCGTTGCTGCCTAATTGCGATCTCATCTGCAGTAACGATGCTGACCGAACGACCAACCTGATCCAGCGGCGTTGGAAAACGTGTTCCCGTGACAATAACAATATCGGCGTCACTAACCGCTTGGGCGTGCGCAGTCCAACCGGAGAGCTGAGCGCAAAGTGCAGCCATCATCACAGTTATTATGGAAAATAATTTGCGAGCTATATTTTGATTACGCGCCATCTTTGGCGATTCCCTCATAGTCTTGCGCCCTTACCGTTACTCCCAAATGTTTGGGAAACCAGGCGCATTCAAACGACAAAAGACCCCGCTTAAATCAAGCGCAACGGCAGGCCCATTTTCAGATGTCGTTTCAAGGGAATTACCTTCCCGCCCGCAGAGAACTTTCCCCGGTCTCCGGACGAACGACGCGATGGCAGGTTTCCTGGCTCGCCGATTATCGTTTCTGGCCGCCTTCCCGTGACATCTTCACGCTTCGAAGAAGCGCATCACAGTGGCTTTTTGGCCGTCAACTCCCGGCTGACAGTTGCGGGTACAGCCCCGGATTTACACCGAGTTCCCTCTTAGCCGCCATTTTGGACGGCACCATCTATGATCATTCTATCGGGTAAATGGTGGGGCCTGTCAATTGCGCGACTAAAAGTCGATACCCCGTTGGGCCTTAATCCCGGTCTGAAAAGGGTGCTTTATTTCCTTCATCTCAGTGACGAGATCGGCGTAATCCATCAGCTCTTTCTTGGCGTCGCGCCCGGTGAGGATGATGCTGGTGCGCTCCGAACGCGCCTTCAGTCCCTCAAGAACATCCTTGCACGTTAGATAATCAAAGTGCAGCGCAATATTGATTTCATCCAGCACGAGTAAATCTAACTCACCGCTCACCATCATCTCGCGGGCTTTTGCAAAGGCGGTAGTTGCGGTTGCAATATCGCGGCTGCGGTCTTGGGTGTCCCAGGTGAAACCCTCCCCCATGGTGTGCCAAACAAGATCATCCGGGAACCTATCAAAAAACTGACGCTCGCCGGTCTCCCACGGACCCTTGATGAACTGGACAACGCCAACCTTTTTCCCCCAGCCAAGGGCGCGCGCCATGACGCCAAAAGC
>JAADIH010000016.1 GCA_013151435.1 Alphaproteobacteria bacterium | reverse complement strand
CACCCATGGAAAAATACTCTTGTACAAAACTAACCCCTGTTACCAATTCCCAGTCAGTATTCACATGCTTGTTGATCTGACAACTGCATATTGACCCGCACTCGAAAGAATGAATTATTTTTGATCTAATCGAGGATAATCAATGCATTCGTGATGTTGTCTGGATGTATTTTCCAGTGCTCTATCAAAGCAGGACAACCTATTTCTCGATTTGCGTCACCTTTTGCTTAATCGCGCCAAAAATCGAATGACCATCCTTGTCTTTCATTTTGATCTCGACCGTGTCGCCGAACTTCATGAAGGGGGTTTTTGCGGCGCCGTCCTCAATAGTTTCGATCATACGGATTTCCGCGATACAGGAAAAGCCATCGCCGCCCTCGGCAATCGATATACCAGGCCCGCCATCAAGCTTATTGGAAACTGTGCCTGAGCCGATGATGGTTCCGGCGCAAAGCGGCCGGGATTTGGCCGCATGAGCGATCAGCTGTGCAAAATTGAATGTCAGATCAATGCCGGTATTGGCTTTGCCAAACGGCTCACCATTATAACGTACAAGAAGCGGAAGGTGTAACGCCGCGCCGTCCCAGGCATCACCCAACTCGTCAGGGGTCACAGCAACAGGGCTGAAGGCCGATGAAGGCTTAGATTGAAAGAAGCCAAACCCTTTAGCCAGCTCACCGGGAATAAGACCACGTAAGGAAACATCATTCACCAGCATGATCAGGCGGATGTAATTGGCCGCCTCATCAACAGGGACTCCGAGGGGAACGTCGCCGGTGATAACCGCAACCTCGCCCTCCATATCGATGCCCCAGCCGTCATCGGTGGGCATGGAGATATCGTCACGTGGACCCAAAAATGAATCAGAGCCGCCTTGATACATCAACGGGTCTTCATAAAAGCTTTTGGGCACCTCGGCGCCGCGGGCTTTGCGCACCAGCTCCACATGATTGATATAGGCAGAACCATCCGCCCACTGATAGGCGCGTGGTAGGGGCGAGGCGCATTCGCGTTCATGAAAGCGCTCGACAGGTACGGAGCCGGCCTCCAGCCCTTGGGCAAGCGCAGTCAATTCCGGCGCGAGTCTTTCCCAATCATCAAGCGCGGCCTGAAGTGTTGGGATGACGACGCTCGCATCTGCGTAGCGGGTTAAATCTTTTGAGACGACCACAAGCTTGCCGTCGCGGCCGTTTTTCAAAGAGGCGAGTTTCATTCCGGTTCCTTTTGGCTTCTAGCGCGTGTTGTAGTGGTGCAAGACAATTCAGATATTTATTTTCGGGGACAACCCTAACGCCGCGCCGCACCACGGGCAATGACGGAAGACCACTACGTCGCGCCCACCATCATGGATGATCAAGCCAAACTGGTTGAAGGCCTCATTATAGGCGATGAGGCTATCGGGGCAGTCAAAGGGATCGTCATGGGTGTGGCAATTCATCTCGAGCGCAGCCTGCATGGACTGGCAGCAGAGACTTTCCGGATCAGGGTGCTGAGTTCGGGGCATATGCGTGTGATTTTGCGATTTTTCTGATGAAATTCGACATATGGGTTAGCATCGCGGTTTCACAGCGGCAACTCATCTGGCCTCTAGCGGGGAAAAGCTGTTCTTTCCCTTCGTCCCCGGCTTTGGTAACGCCTGCGCGATTGGCGCCGGATATGCCTTGCGCCAGAGCGCTGGCTCGCCCATTTGATTTCGATCGACAAGACGAAACGAGGATTAAAAGTGAAGAAAACCAGATTGTTGATTCTAGGCTCCGGTCCGGCTGGTCTGACCGCCGCAATTTACGCGGCCCGCGCTGGCCTTAAACCGGTTCTGGTGCACGGTCTCCAACCCGGCGGGCAAATGACCATCACGACGGATGTCGAAAACTATCCGGGTTTTGCCGATGTCGTTCAGGGGCCCTGGCTGATGGAGCAAATGCAAAAACAAGCCGAGGCCGTGGGCACAGAATTTATCAGTGATCTCATTACCGATGTTGATTTATCCAAACGCCCGTTCACCCTCAAAGGCGATGGCGGTGAGGTCTATGAAGCTGAGGCGCTGATTATCGCCACCGGCGCGCAAGCCAAATGGCTTGGTCTTCCTTCTGAAGAAACATTCCAAGGCTTTGGAGTTTCAGCTTGCGCGACATGCGACGGGTTTTTCTATCGCGGCAAGGATGTGATCGTGGTGGGCGGCGGTAATACGGCCGTCGAAGAAGCGCTTTATCTATCGGGGCTCGCCAAGAAAGTAACGCTGGTTCATCGCCGTGATGAGCTGCGCGCCGAGAAGATCCTGCAGACGCGTCTCTTCAACAAAGAGAATATTGAGATCATCTGGGATCACGGGCTCGATGAGGTCCTCGGGACCAAAGACCCGCTGGGGGTGACCGGTGCCCGCCTTAAACACGCCAAGACCGGCGAGACACAAGAGATTGCTGCGGACGGGGTTTTTATCGCCATTGGCCACAAGCCCTCGACTGAGCTTTTTGTGGATAAACTGCCCATGAAGGATCACGGCTATCTTTTAACTACGCCGGATTCGACCGCCACCAATATTCCGGGGGTTTATGCGGCGGGTGATGTGACTGACGATATTTACCGTCAAGCAGTCACTGCTGCGGGAATGGGCTGTATGGCGGCCCTGGAAGTTGAAAAATTCCTGGCGTCAGAGGACGCATCTCCCACTAACGCTTAATCGCAATGGAAGATGCTCCTCAAAAATTCTTAGCTGGTTGCGGGGACTTGGTTTTGTGCAGATTCCCCGGCTTCCGTCTGGTCGTCTTTTACCTGTAGTTCGGCGATACGCTCTTCCGTTGATGCGCTCACCAGGTTGAATATTTTCTCCTGGCTTGCGGTGATTTCAGTGTAGATGTTTTCATCCACTGTGGAACTCTGAGCGAATGCACTGCCATTGGCGGCAAATGCGGCAACGAAAACTACGGCGGCGGTTTTGATCAGTGTGGTGTTCATTCTTTTCTCTCCAGTTTGGCTGTTTCCGGGGCTCTTCTTTGGTTTATTCCTATGAAGCCCTCTGAATTGGTTTTTACGCTACAACCAGGCATTAAATGTGTCTGGGTTTGGTTACTCTCGCTGTGTACGGTGTATATCTAGTGTGGCTTGACGGGATTACGAATCCATCCGGCGCAAGGGCAGGGCGGTTTGGCGCAAAATCCGTTCACGCCCGCGTGAAGACTAGCCGCTCATCCCGGCGAAGGCCGGGATCTTTAAATACCAACATCCAAGTAGGATGAGATCCCGGCCTTCGCCGGGATGAGCGGCATTTCTAAGGATAGGTGAATCTCATTTATCGAAGGGCGCGCTTAAATCTCAAACTTGTCGAGTGCGGCGCTTGTATTGCCACCGCTCACATTTGCCGCGCCGCCCATCACATAGATCGCATTATCGATAGTAACAGCGCCAAGGCCATGGCGGCGTCTTGGCATGGCGGCAACTGCACGCCAGTGATCGGTGCGTGGGTTATACTCCCAGGCTTCGGCAAAAACCCCACCGGAGCCAGGTGAGAAATATTCTCCGCCAAAGGCATATATTTTGCCGTTCATGACGGCGGCGGCGAGACCGCCTTGCGCCTTTGGCATAGGGGCCGCGCGGTTCCACCGATCGGACAGGCTGTCATAGACTTCGACCACTGCGGAGTTGCCGTCATTGACGGTCCGCCCGCCAATAACATAGAGGACGCCATTGACGACTGCGCCAGCTGATGAATTACGCGGGGTGGGCAGGGGGGCAAGCGTATGCCAGCGATCTGCCGCAGCGTCATAAATCCAATGTTCATCGGTATCGATATGATGGGACCATTCACTATTCTGGCTGCCATAGGGCGCCCGCCCGCCGACCACATGAATCAATCCGTTTAGCGATGCGCAAACCATTTCGGCTTTTGGGTGGGGCATTGGGCGCATCTCATCCCATTGCTCATCGATGGCGCCGATGCGCCAGCAATTGGAGCGCATCTGCCAGCCGCCGTTTGCGTCGCGGGCAAAGCCGCCAACGCCGTAAAGATAGCCATTATTATTGACCAAGGCGATGTGGTGGCGCGCTTCAGGTAGATCTTCTCCATAACCCCAGGCGTCATAGAGCGGATCGTAGAAGGTGACCTTGTCGGTGACATTATTGGGCCCACTCGGCGTCAGACCACCCGCATTGACGATGATATTATAAGGCTTCGGTTTCAAGCTCTGTGCGCCGTCTCGCTGTTTCCAGAAGGGCGCCGGATAAATTTCCTGCACCGGAAAAGGCATATCAGCTAGCGGCGTCCAGGCGCCGGTGGGACCAGACTCATGTGCTTGGGCGCCGATTGCAACCGATGCGGTGATGGCGCCGCCACCCAATAAAACTGAACGACGATTAAGTGCTTTCATTTCTCTGATCCCCTACGCAATGTGTACATATATCTTCGTCTAGTCAGTTGACGCGATGGCCGCACATGCAACGCGCTTGCCGGCCCCGCCAATGGGCTGTGTCATATGGTCGTCAGGGCTGGTGTGAATGACCACCGCAAACCCGTCTTCATCCATCAATGGAAAGGGGCCCGCCTCGGCGCTTGCGGCTTCACTTGGATAGAGCGCCACCAACCCATTAAAAATTTCCGCTGTCGCGCGGCCATCAGCGCCGGCATAGATATTCGGTAGATCCGCGCGCTCAGCGCCTTCAGGATTTAACAATCCGTGCTCGTGATCATCGGGGTCGATATGTCCGCCCGACGCCTTGAAGCCATCAGCGCCATCACTGCAATCACCGGTCTGATGAAGATGAATACCGTGCCACCCCTCACTCAATCCTTGTAAATCTATCCGCATGATGACCCCTGCGCCGGGGGTGTTTTTGAACACCACATAGCCTTTGTCCTCGCCAGAGGGGCTGACAAACTTAGCAGCGGCATCAGCCCAGCCTGTGGGAGCCAGTTGATCGAGCATGGGGGGTGCATTCTGCGATTGCCGCGAGGTGCTGTCGGGTTCTCCACAGGCGGACAACAATGCCATGCAAACGCTGGAAATAGTTAGGATTTTTGCGGCATTCATCAGATGCTCCCTCATTGAAACCTTGGCCTCATCCTAGCCCAAGAAAGGAGATGAATAAACCAAGCCAAAAATCGCGGGAATGCTTGGCTTTGCGGGGGGCGAATGCTAAGTACGGCCTCTATATTTCCCACTGATTCCGGAAGGCAGGCCGCGTGGCGGACGACAACAACGAACCCCGAGATTCTAACGATCATACACCCCCCTCAGACCAGGGGGTAACCACGATCTTTATCGAAGACGAAATG
Source organism: Alphaproteobacteria bacterium (assembly GCA_013151435.1). Taxonomy (GTDB): domain Bacteria; phylum Pseudomonadota; class Alphaproteobacteria; order Caulobacterales; family Parvularculaceae; genus Hyphococcus. The sequence continues at coordinate 7,381 of JAADIH010000016.1, read as the reverse complement.
CGCAAATCGTATCTCGATTATGCCATGAGCGTCATTGTGAGCCGTGCTATTCCGGATGCGCGCGACGGGCTGAAGCCTGTGCATCGACGTATTCTTTGGGCGATGCACGAGATGGGCCTAGCCTCGAATAAGGGCTTTCGAAAATCCGCTGGTGTGGTCGGCGAGACCATGGGTAACTTCCACCCGCACGGCGATCAGGCCATCTATGATTCCCTGGTGCGAATGGCGCAGGATTTCTCCATGCGTCTGATGCTTGTCCATGGACAGGGCAACTTTGGTTCCATCGATGGCGATCCTCCAGCGGCGATGCGTTATACGGAATGTAAGCTGCAAAAAGTCACTAATGCGCTGCTCGAAGACACCGAAAAAGACACGGTGCTGTTCACGCCGAATTATGACGGGCGTAAAATGGAGCCGTCGGTTCTGCCAGCAAAGTTTCCAAATCTTTTGGTCAATGGATCATCAGGTATTGCGGTTGGCATGGCGACGAATATCCCGCCACATAATCTCGGCGAGGTTGTGACCGCAACCATAGAGATGATTGAAAACCCGGAGATCACTGATGAGCGGTTGATTGAAATTGTCCCGGGCCCCGATTTTCCAACCGGCGGGTTGATCCTTGGGCGGGTTGGTTCGCGCTCGGCGCTATTGACGGGGCGCGGCTCGGTAGTGATGCGCGGCTGCGCGACCATCGAAGAAGTACGCAAAGATCGTTACGGCGTTGTCATCACGGAAATACCCTTTCAGGTAAATAAGTCGCTGATGATTGAGCGCATTGCTATGCTTGTTCGCGACAAAAAAATTGAAGGTATTTCAGATATTCGTGACGAATCGAACCGTCATGGTATCCGCGTGGTGATTGAGCTGCGCCGGGACGCAACCCCGGATGTGGTCTTGAACCAGCTTTATAAGCACTCGCAACTTCAGACGAGTTTTGGTGTGAACCTGCTGGCGCTGAATGGCGGCCGACCACAAGTGATGAATCTGCGCGACGTGCTCTCGTCCTTCATTGTTTTCCGTGAAGAAGTCGTCACACGGCGCACCAAATTCGAACTCAATAAAGCGCGCGACCGGGCCCATGCCCTGGTGGGGCTTGCGATTGCTGTGGCCAATATTGATGAAATTGTCGCTCTGATCCGCAAAGCGCCCGATCCCGCCACCGCCAAAGAACAGTTGATGGCCCGTGACTGGCCGGCAAAAGATCTGGCGTCGTTGGTGCTGCTGGTCGCGGACCCTCGGCATATGATGAGCGATGGCAATACGCTGCGGCTCTCGGAAGATCAGGCAAAATCTATTCTTGAATTAAGGTTGCAACGCCTGACCGCACTCGGGCGCGATGAGATCGGTGACGAATTAAAAATCCTGGCGGAAAAAATCGCCGACTATCTCGATATCCTTCGTCGTCGCGATCGCGTGATGACGATCATTACGGATGAGTTGGTTGCCGTCAGAGACGAATTCGCCACACCACGTAAAACTCAAATCATTGATGCTGAAGGGGAGGTTGAAGACGAAGATCTGATCGCCCGCGAAGACATGGTCGTGACCGTAACCCATTCTGGCTATGTGAAGCGCACGCCGCTTTCGACCTATCGCGCGCAAAAGCGCGGCGGCAAAGGCCGCGCCGGTATGAAGTTTAAGGACGAAGATTTCGTCGCCCAGCTTTTTGTTGGCAACACGCATACGCCGCTGTTGTTTTTCACCTCCACGGGCATGGCTTATAAGTTGAAACTCTGGCGCTTGCCGGTTGGCGCGCCGAATTCACGTGGTAAGGCTTTTGTGAATTTACTGCCGCTCGGTCCCGATGAGCGCGTCACGAATATTCTCCCGCTTCCTGAAGACGAGGAAGCCTGGGAACAACTGAACGTCATGTTTGCCACGCGTTCAGGCGGTGTTCGCCGGAACAAACTCTCGGACTTCCAGCGGATCAACCGCAATGGCAAGATCGCCATGAAGCTTGATGAAGGGGATGCGATCATTGGCGTGCAAGTTTGCCGCGAGGACGAAGATGTCTTGCTGACCTCGGCGGCGGGCGTCTGTATTCGCTTCCCTGTGGATCGGGTGCGGGTGTTTGCAGGGAGAACCTCAACTGGCGTTCGCGGCATCAGGCTTGATGAGGGTAATACTGTGATCTCCATGGCGATCTTGCGGCATGTGAATACAACGTCCGAAGAATCTAAGGCCTATCTTAAACATGCCACCGCCATGCGCCGCGCTGCAGGTGAGGCGGATGCGTCTGATGGTGATGAGCCAGAGGATAAGGGCGTGGCAGACGTGGCGATCACCACGGAACGCCTCGCAGAACTTGGCGCCTATGAACAGTTTGTCCTGACGGTCACTGAAAATGGCTATGGCAAGCGCACGTCGTCTTACGAATACCGGATTTCCGGGCGCGGCGGTAAAGGCATCATCGCGATACAGACGTCGAGCCGCAATGGCAGGGTGGTTGCCTCGTTCCCCGTAGAAGATACCGATCAGATCATGCTGGTAACCGATGGTGGACAGTTGATCCGCACGCCAGTTACCGGAATTCGGGTTGCCGGGCGCAACACCCAAGGGGTTACGATCTTCCGCACCCGTGAGAGAGAGAAAGTTGTCTCCGTTGGTCGGGTTGAAGATGTGGACGGTGATGACGATATTGGCGATGTGACTGAGGAAGAGAACACCGAGTGACAAAACGCATAGGCCTCTATCCCGGTACGTTTGATCCGCTGACCCGTGGTCATGTGGATCTGGTTGAGCGCGCCGTGAAACTGGTGGATGAGCTGGTCATTGGCGTTGCGATCAATCGCGATAAGGGACCGCTTTTCACGCTGGAAGAGCGCGTTGCCATGGTTGAAGAAGAGGTGGCGCGCATATCCAAAAACAGCGGCGTCACCATCCGTGTTGTTCCTTTCGAGACATTGCTGATGAAATTTGCCGAAGAGGTGGGGGCCTCGATTGTAATTCGCGGGCTTAGGGCGATCTCGGATTTTGAATATGAATATCAAATGGTGGGTATGAACCAGGCGCTGAATGACGAGATCGAGACAGTGTTTCTGATGGCGGATGCGCGCTATCAATCGATTGCCTCGCGCCTTGTGAAGGAAATCGCCCGGCTTGGTGGTGATATTTCGTCCTTCGTGCCCGATAAGGTGGCTGTAAAACTAAGGTCACGTTTTACCGCCGCTTAATTTTGTTTTACTCATTTTAACTGCTGACCATGGCTAGGCGATCAAGGAGACTTTTTTCGATGCGGATTTTAGTAAGTATAGTTGCCGCTGCGGCGTTATTGGGTGCACCCATTTTTGCGTTTGCAAAAGATAAGGATAAGGTCGGCCCGACTCCAGCGGAGATTCTCGTCAATGCGCCGGATGATGCATGGCGCCCCCTCGACCCTGAGAACACATTATATATGAATCTTCCTGCTGGCATGGTGGTGATTGAGTTGCGGCCAGATTTTGCACCGGGTCATACGCAGCGCATTAAAGAGCTGGCTCGGGAAGGGTTTTATGACGGGCTCTATTTCCACCGTGTGATTGAAGGCTTTATGGCGCAAGGGGGCGACCCCAAAGGCGACGGCACGGGTGGTTCAGACAAGCCAAATCTTCAAGCTGAATTTTTTCGAGATTCTAAGGAAGTCGATGATTTTGTAGAAATCGGGCGCGATCGCATGGCGCCCCGGATTGGCTATATCGACGGTATGCCCTTTGCGGCGCAACCCGAAGCGCTTCGCACCTTCAAAACGGATCGTAGCGTTGCAGTGTGGCCTGTCCATTGCCCAGGCGTGATGTCTATGGCGCGCGCCGGAGACCCGAACAGCGCCAATAGCCAGTTCTTTTTGATGATTGGCGACAGCCGCGTCAATCTTGACCGGCGTTACACCGCATGGGGATGGATTGTTGACGGCTTTGAGGCGACGCGGCGGATTGAGCGGGGCGAGCCGCCCAAGCGTCCAACACCGATGATCCGCATACGTGTCGGGACTGATGTTCCCGAAAAAGAACGCGCGTCGATCATGATTCTACGAACTGCAAGTGAGACCTTCAAGGAATATTTGAAGGCTACAGGTGAAGTGGATGAAACGGGTTACGTTAGAGAAATTTGCAACATTCGTGTGCCAATTAAAGTAGATGGAGTCATTGAAGGATGAGTGAGAAGCTAATCTTGGAACTCGACACAGGCGTTGTGACGATAGAGACATTTTCAGAGCAAGCGCCAAACCACGTAGCGCGTATCAAGAAACTTGCCGATAGTGGGTTTTATGACGGCCTCAAATTGCATCGGGTGATTGACGGCTTCATGGCGCAGATGGGTTGCCCAAAGGGTACGGGAACGGGTGGCTCGGAAGAACCAAATCTGGCGGCGGAGTTTAACGACATCAACCACGCACGTGGTGTTTGCTCCATGGCGCGTGCGCAAAGCCCCGATAGCGCCAACAGCCAATTCTTTATCTGTTTGGATGACGCATCTTTCCTCGACACCCAATATACGGTTTGGGGCAAGGTCGTTGAGGGCATGGAGCATGTGGATGCGGCCCAAAAGGGCGAGCCCCCGGCATCGCCAACCAAGATCGTGACTTTCAAGTCTGAGGCGTAAGGTTAAGAGCTGTTCCGGTTTTATTGGCTTACGAAACGGCTCTTGAGTTTTTTTGTCGCATTTCCTTGAACGCGAACCGGGCTCCACTTCGCTCGGAAATACTCCTGGAAGCGCGAAAACAAAGAATTTGTTCACCGGAGCGTGGCACATAGATTGTGGCATGTGTTGATGATACGCATTAACCGCAGTGAACGGATGGCTAACTCGTGAATATCGCCTATTTGATGAACACCTATCCGTTGCCGTCGACGACGTTTATCCGGCGTGAAATTCATGCGTTGGAACGGCGCGGGCTGGATATCAAGCGATATGCCTTGCGCCGCTGGGGTGGAGATTTGGTTGATCCTGCGGATGAGGACGAGCTGGCGCGGACCCATTATATACTCTCGGGGAATGCAGGCGGGCTGATCCTTTCATTCTGCAAGGAGCTTTTCATCAACCCGGTTGGGCTGCTGAAGGCGTTAGGGCCCTGGTGGTCATTGCTGCGCAATGCACGTGGTGGGTTTGTGCGTCATGTGGCTTATCTGATTGAAGCGATCTATTTTCGTCAACGCGCCGCCACAGATGGCATCGACCATGTGCATGTGCATTTTCTTACTAATTCCACGGCGGTCGCTATGCTGGCGCGGATCATGGGTGGTCCCACCTATAGCGCAACCGTTCATGGCCCCGATGAGTTAACCGATGCGCCATTGCTGGATTTTCCGGCGAAAATTCAGCATGCGTCCTTCATTGCGGCGATTACGAGTTTTTGCCAATCGCAATTGATTCGGTTCAGCTCTATAGAGTTTTCTGAGAAGATAAAAATCGTTCATTGCGCGTTGGACTTGCGCGACTTTAACGACCGCTCTCCCATCGACAACGCCAATCAGACATTTGTGTGTGTGGGAAGATTGTGCCCGCAAAAAGGTCAGGTGCAAATCCCGCAAGCGGTGGCTGAGCTGCGTGATGAGTTTCCGAGGTTAAAAGTCATTCTTGTTGGCGATGGGGAAAGCCGCAAAGAGGTAGAAGCAGAAATCATGCGCTGCGGTGTTGCCAACCAGATTGAGATCAAAGGCTGGTGTGACAACAATGAAGTCCGTCAGATGGTAATTGATGCGCGGGTGTTGTTGTTGCCGAGCTACGCGGAAGGGTTGCCGGTTGTCATTATGGAAGCGCTGGCATTGGAGCGCCCGGTGATCTCCACCTATATTGCAGGCATCCCCGAGCTTGTTGATGCGGGTTGCGGCTGGATTATTCCGGCGGGCTCGCATGATGCGCTGGTTGGCGCCATGCGCGAGGCGATGTCCGCCTCGCCAGAAGCGTTGGCTGCAAAAGGCGCCGAGGGCCGCGCGCGTATTGAGCAAGGCCATGATGTGGACAAGGAAGCGGCGAAATTGCACGACCTCTTTGACGATGTGGTGAAGGACCAGAAGCGCTAAGTTTTACTCGGACGCATTGTCTGCTTTGCACCAATCTGGTGGAGTTTTTCCGCGTGGGTCTGCGGGAATAGGAAACAGAACAAATTCATCAAACGACTCAACGCGGGGGGCGTCGATCATTGCTCCAAGAGCGGCATGCATTTCATTGATGATGCCAGGCTGCAATTCTAAAGCATGTTCATTTTGTCGGGCGCGATCCTCAGATTGAAATGATTGTCCTGGTTCTGTAGTCATTTCAATATGGGCGCCCAGAACCCAGCGAATATTGTTGGTTTTGGAAAAATTGGCAATCCGATCGATGCTAGCTTTGAGTTCGGCTGTATTGCCACATCGAAAATATATGCGGCCGGGATAAATGGTATCCCCACTAAATAAAATATCAGTAGTGCGATCATAGATCATAATATGCGAGTCATGATGGCCTGGAGTGGGGAGTATATCCACCACGCGATCGCCTAAATCTACGGCTTTTGTATTAACTGGCCAGGCATCGATTTCAAAAAATTCCGCTATATCTTCCATTTTATGGCCGACAACGACTGTGTCAGGACGATCGGAAAACCCATCATCCCCGCCCACATGGTCACCATGGGCATGAGAATGAGCGACGATGAGCGAAATTTTCTCTTTGTCATTTTCCAACAGCCAATCTTCTATTTGCTGATCAACTATTGATCTGAGGTCAACACCCTCAACGCCGGTATCAATCAGGATCACCTTGTCGGCTCCAAAGATGAGGTAGAGAAACGGCGCCTCGAAGGTCGTATGGAGCGATTGGCGAATGGCAAAGGTGTTTGGGTCTATCTGTTGGATTTGGAAATCCGCCTCTGCAGCATCCAGGCCGCTATTCCAAGGCTCGGAAAATAGTGATGTTGATGACTGTGTCGAACTTACGTCAGATGATTCGCAGGCGGTGATACTAAAAATAGTGATGACACTGAGTAAAATTGCTTTTCTATAAATCATTTTTGTACTCTTTTCATGATAGGGCTATCAGCTTTTGTCAGAAGAGGTTTGGGCCGCTTTCACGCGATCTAATATTGGTGTGGTTGTCAGAGCGTCCAGCATTCGCAATGCAATGGTCGGGAGATCACAGTCAATTTCTGCGAATAATGTGGTGAAAGCCATATCCGCTTCCGCCAGGCGCGGTTTCAAGCGTTCGAATTGAATGACACCTTTAGGGGTGAGCGTGAGTGTTTTGCGTCTTTTATCTGCAGGATCAGCGAGGCGTTCAACGATACCCAATTTGTCAAGTAAATCGATCCGTTGAGTGACGAGTTGGTGTGGTTGAGAAAGAGTTTTGGCGATATCTGCCGCAGAAATCTCGCCCTGCTCGCCGATCAACAATACGCAGGAGACTGTACGAGACGGAAATTCCAAAC
>JAADIH010000054.1 GCA_013151435.1 Alphaproteobacteria bacterium | reverse complement strand
ACGGCGCCATCGACCCTCGCCGGATCAATGTGGAATTTAGTCCGGCCAGTTTCATCGATGTAAAACTCGGCCGGCAAATCCTCACCTGGGGCGCGGGTGATTTCATCTTCATCAATGATTTATTCGCAAAAGACTGGGATTCATTCTTTCTTGGGCGCGACGTAGAATATCTAAAGGCGCCTGTTGACGCCGTAAAAACATCATTTTTCTTTGACGCGCTCAACATTGATGTCGTCTACACGCCAAAATTTGGCGCAGACCGGTTTGTTGATGGGCGCAGAGTCTCGTTCTATAATCGCACAACCAATGAATTTCGCGGGCGAGGCGACCCTCTCCTGTTTGACCGGCCAAATGAGTGGTTTGACGATGATGAGGTCGCAGCGCGCGCCTATCGTTCCATTGGCGCTGTTGAAGCTGCTGTTTATTATTACAACGGATTTTGGAAGAGCCCGACCGGACAAAACGCCTTGGATGGGCGGGCGAGCTTTCCAAAATTGAGCGTTTATGGAGTAAGTTTCAGAGGGCCGCTGGCTGGAGGCATCGCCTGGGTTGAGGCCGGCTACTATGATAGCGCAACTGGTGCGGCATCAGACCCCCTCATCCGAAACAGCGAACTGCGCTTTCTCGCCGGGTTCGAAAAAGAAATTGCAACCGAATTGACTGCGAGCATCCAGTACAATCTCGTGCGCAAACTTGACTATGACGGATATTTAAACGCGCTGCCACCGGGCGCCTTACCGGATAATCATGACAAGCATTTAGTGACGCTAGGCCTCACAAAACTAGCGCTGAGGCAAAATTTAGAACTATCCATATTCAACTTTTACTCGCCCTCAGACAAAGACGGTTATATTCGCTTCAACACATCTTATAAAATATCGGACGAATTACGCGTCGAAGCCGGCGGTAACTTTTTTTATGGCAAAGAAAATCATACCTTCTTTTCTCAGTTTCGAAACAACAATAATATCTATGTAGCAATCCGACGAAGTTTTTGAACAATATGGCTATCTAACCCTACAGGACGGGTGTCCCTTGTCCTTACCAGTTACTCGATTCTATCGTACTCATAATGCAAGGTGCCTAAGTGCGGTGTTTATGGGCTTCGAAGGAGGCGCATTTTTATCTCTAGGAGAGATGCGTATGCGCTGAATTGTAATAATTGTCATAGGCTTTCAACGTCCGATGCAAATGAGCCGCGTTGAGTGAGGATAATGATGTGATCTAGGCACTCTCTGCGTGTGGAACCGATCACTTGCTCCACAAAGGAATTTTGCCATGGGCGTTCGAAACGCTGCCGGGCCATCGCGAATGCCCATGGCGATAAGTTGTTTTTGAATGTCGCGCCAAAGATGGCCTCATTATCCCGGATCAGATGTGTTGGCCCATCATTGTCCCTACCAAAAACTAGATTTTCGTGAATTCTTAAGTTTCTATGGCCGATCTCATTTCACTGATATCCAATTTTTATTCCCTGTTCCGCAAAAAATATTCCTTGATAGTTTGTTTAGGGAATTCACCGCTAAACATTTGAATTAGCGTGATGAATGGGAGGCTAATTGCTCGGAATGCCGCAAAAAAAGAAAAATTCCCTGTAAAGTTCCCTGATACACGGGAATTTGCGCGGAGACCGGTTCGATCACAGTCACATCCACCGCCAGCTTAGGTCATAACTAATTGATAATTATAGATGTTTAGGAATAAGAGTATTCACATCCCACATTTTATCCCACAATTATTTTTTGATCGTGATAGTGCCTAATCCTTTTGTCTGCAGCCGTTTGCGGTAGTTCGTTGCGCCGTGTTTCTGTCCGATGAAGCGCGGAACGGGTAGCCGGCGTCGCCTTCGGAACCGGATGCTCCGTAGGGGGAATTGGTGTGGGTGTTGACCTTGCTTCCTAAACTGCACTTGGAGCTGTAGGAATGTATGATACGCCCCAGGTTTCCTAGACGCCCTGCAGCTTCATTTTGTGCTGGCGCTCGAACTCGACGGGTGACAGCATGAGATTGTTACCATGCTTGCGTTTCGGATTGTAGAATAATTCGATGTAATCGAAAATATCCTGCCTTGTCGCTTCGCGGGTTTTATAGGTTTTCCGCCTGATCCGTTGGGTCTTGAGCAGATGAAAAAAGCTTTCGGCGACCGCATTATCATAACAGTTGCCCCGGCGGCTCGTGCACGGCTCCAGATTGTGCGCTGACAAAAATGATTGCCACTCATGGCTGGTAAACTGTGAACCCTGATCGGAATGGATGATCACTTTTGTTTTCGGCTTGTGCCGCCAAACCGCCATCAGAAGGCGTATAATTATTGATCTCATTATCAACAAAATCCATCACCGCAATGATCGAACCCCGTTCATCCGCCGCCAGATGATGCCGGTTGAGCGTTCCTGTAGCCGAGCCCTCGAACCACACCAGCGGCTCATCAACGCCAGGGCCATGCACATAGCGCCGCAGCACCGTGCCGGAGGTGGTCCGCTCGGCAATCATCTGACTGCCCGCATAGGTGAACCAGGTCACCGCCGAGCCGTCTTCTTCAAGCAACCGCCCCGAAGGATCATAGGCCAGCGTATCGTCTGTATCCTTGTCGGTCAGGCGGTTGCGGTGATCATAACCGTAATCGTCAGCGCCGATCGCCGTCACATTGGCCCGGGCCTCATTGGTCACCGAGCCGCCCCCGGCGGTCTCGATCTGATTCAGACCATTATCCGTATAGTAGTCACTAAAGTCTGAACCTTGCGCCCAGTCATAGTCGAGGCAAGATCAGAAATTTTCAAATATCACGAACTAATGCAAAGCCCGTAATATTGGCTTGGGGCAGTTCCTTTGCCGCTATTATTTCACTAAGTGAAGGGCAATTATTTAAAACGAAAAGATTATAGCTAGTATCTTCACTTGGTTTCGTGCGTGCCGTCAAAAGGATGTACATCCCGTCTAATACGTGTCCTTTTTGAGTTGCTATACCAATTATATATCGAGCACTTATTGACACCTCTTTAGGTTCTCGTACATTCAAACAAAAGTCCGACGGCTCTTCAAAATGATGGCCATCTTGTCGCCAACCAAATCCAAAAATAGGATGAACCAAAATTGTGGTGTTCATAAATATATCTTTCTTAACATTCTGGGATCGGGTTTGGATTACCAACTGTTCCAGGAAGCGTACCATCTGGAAACTGAAATTGTATTCCTCCACCAGGTTGTCCGAAATTGGGCTCGACAGTTTTTGGACCGATTATTGGCACACTACCACGTTGAACGCGAACAATGAAAAATGCATCAGGCGCCACGCCAGCCAATTGCAATGCCGGCGCGCCGGAGCTGGCTTATGGTTTCACCTATCTCCCCAATGGCCAGTAGGGCGGGCATTTGCCCGCCATCTTTGGCTTGCCGCTTGGTGTTAACGGCTGTTCATGGTTCAATCCGTTCATGCCGGATTATCGTCGCCTTTACGCCGATGGCGGAACATATTTTTTGACCGCGTGCCTCAATGACCGGAGGAGCAAACTTTTGATCCGCGAAATTGGCTTGCTACGAGCGTCATGGCGCGATGTTGCTGCGGCGCGGCCGTTCGAGACAATCGCCGCCGTTGTTTTGCCTGACCACATGCATTTTTTGTGGCGTCTTCCCGATGAGGATCACGATTTTCCCACCCGCATGGCGCAACTAAAAGCGGGTTTCACGCGCCGGTTGCCGGAATGCGGGAAAGGCCGCAGGCGCAGGCGTGAACGCGGCGTTTGGCAATCGCGGTATTGGGAGCATTGCATTAAAGACGATGATGACCTTGCGCGTCACATCGATTATATTCACTGGAACGCGGTCAAACATGGGTTTGTTGATGATCCCGGCGACTGGCCGTATTCGACATGGGCAAAATGGAAAGCTGAGGATGGACGGCCAATCAATATTCCGCCTGAGGATTGGAATCCGCTCCACTCTGGCGAGCGCAAATAAATGGCGGGCAAATGCCCGCCCTACGCGGCGATAGCCGCATGCTTCAAGCAATTCGAGAAGTTAGGGGCGGCGCATTTAAGAAAGGCACATCCACAAAAACTCGCCTTAAAGCTGTAGCGCGGATCGCTGGTTCTGCGGCGGTCGGTGCCGTTACCGGTGGAGTCGGAGGTGCCATTTCGAAATCTGTAGTTGGTGCAGGTGTTAAACAAGCAGCAAAAACGATTGCATCTAATGCCGCTAAAAATTCAGTGGTAGGCGGTGCAGCCTCTGCAGCTGGGCAAGTTTCGGTCAATACCGCAGAAGTTGCAATCGATGGCGGAATTGGAGCCGCTGGAGCAGCGATTGCAAATGGTTCGGTTCTGGAAGGCGCTGGATCGGCTGCTCTAACAGGCGCGGCATTTGGAGCAGCAGGATCTGTTGTTGGAGATTTAGTTACTGCCGGTGCTGCGGTAAGTGCTGTTGGTGGCAAACCTGGCACACTTTCGCCAGGTTTTACAGCGGGGGCAGTTACGGCAGGAAATATCGTTGGCAATTTGAGCAACGATGATCTGTCGGCCAATGTAGACCCTTGCACACAAGAAAGCGCTTGTGAATGATGAGTATAACGAATGAGGTGAACATTGTGAGCAAAATTTTGCGGGCATTAGCTGTAGGTATGGGTGGAGGCGTACTTTTTTTCGTGGTGATATCGCTATTGGCGTACTTGTTGCCTATGACCCAGAATGATCCATTTATCATTGGCAGTGCCGCTGTTTTCCTTGGGCTGCTTGCAGCGATAAACGTTCTACGCAGTAAATAGCTATCTAAGCGCGGCGGCCGGACGATCGCACGAATAAAAGGAACATCGACTTCCTGTCTGCATCAGTAACGCCTTCGGCGTAGGGCGGGCATTTGCCCGCCATTAAAGCAGCACGAATTATATGATCCGTGTAGGGCGGGTCTTGACCCGCCGCTTTGGCCTGGCCGAACCGTGCTTCCACCTATGACAGTCTCGGGAACATGCGCAAAAAAATACTGGGCAGCCGTGTCCCTACCAATTACTTGATTCTATTGTATTCATGATGCAATCGCACCCAAGTGCGACCGTGCTCTAACGATGCCGGATGACTTAACAGACCTCGGAAGAGGCGCATTGTTATCCAATGAGAGATGTGTGCGTGCTGAATTGTAATAATTGACATAGGCTTTCAGCACCCGGCGCAAGTGGGCGGCATTCAAGACAATAATATGATCCAGATATTCTAGATTTGTTCGCCTTCGCGAACGGGCTCTTCGGATTGAACCGATCACTCGCTCCATATAGGCATTTTGCCATGGGCTTCGAAACGCCAGGCTAACCGTGTTCTGATGAAATAGAGCAAGCCAGCGCTAAAAAAGCGTTATGAAGGCGACGCCAAGACCGCTTGCAATTGTAACCGACAGGGCGGCCAATACAAAACGAGTCATCACCGCGCCGCCCACAGTTGCGGTCAAAAAGATTTTAAAGACCGTATTGGTGATTGCGGCCGCAAAAATTCCGATTGCGGCGACCGAAACATCAAGGCCGTCTCTCGCAAAGTTGCTGAGTGATAGTGTGATTGCGTCAACGTCGGCGACCCCTGAAACTACAGCGATGGCGTAAATGCCCTGAGCTCCAAAAGCCGCCTCCAGCCAATGTGACACGAGCATAATGACCGCCAGCAGTCCGGCGAATAAGAGCGCTGGTAGAATTTCCAGTGGGTTTGATACGGTTGGCGTTTCCGTCACGCTGTCATGTTGACGCCTCATCTGAATGGCGCATAGGAGCGTTGCTGTTATAATCATCACTAGAATCACAGGAGCAAGAGGCGCCAAGAGCGGCGGCCAGATAATACCGGCAATGACAGCGACGCGCGCCATCATGATCGTCGCCGCGATAACGATGCCGTTGGCGAGAATACGCTGAAGATGGGGTTGACGTCGCCCCATGCGTGCAAAAGAAAGCGTCACTGCGGTGGAAGAAACGAACCCGCCGAGAATGGCCGTACTCAGGATGCCGCGTTTTGCGCTCAGAACGCGCGCGCTGATATATCCCAAAAACGATATTCCGCTGATGAGGACAACCATAAGCCAGATCTCGAATGGATTAATGGCATCATAGGGGCCGAAGCGCTGATTGGGCGCCAATGGCAGAATAACGCCGGCGATCAGCAGAAATTGCAGGGCTGCAAAGATTTCTTTTTGATCCAGTTCGCTAACAAACCTATGCAGCCGTTCCTTTGCGCCAAGGATGATCGCGACCGTAACTGCTACGGCTGTTGCCGCCACATGATAGCCGGCAACGGCAAGGGCGCCGCATCCATATGCTATGAATGCAGCAAATATAGTTGTGACACCCATAAAATCTTTGTCGCGCGAGCGCCGCCAATAGGCCATCGTCATGATGACAATCGTCAAGGCAAGGCCAGTGGGCGGAAGAACGGGGAACTGTCCGCCTAAAACGCCTGCGACCCCGCCGGATAGACTGATCAGTCCGAATGTACGCACACCCGCCGGACGAACTCCGCCTTCATAATCGCGCTCGCGCCATTCCCGCTCGACCCCGATGATGAGGCCGAGCGCTAATGAAAGCGCGAGGACATAAATTATATTGAGATCGGCATTTGGCATGTGCTTGGATAGGGGCCTTTGGTAGCGCTGCGAAAAAGTGTCAGGAGTAAACTCTAGAAGATTATTCTGCCCGGGCGCCGAATGATCGCATGCGTGCAAGATGGCGTTCCGACTGCTTTTCACTGAGGCCGCCGACGCCGCCAATCAGACTTTCCCTTATCGGTTTAAAACCCGATATCCCGAGAATTCCACTTTCAAAACCTTTGACGCCATGGGCTCCGAAGAAAATTCTATAGGCGGCGCTCGGCATACCCATCGTTACGACAACCCGCGCAGATTTTCCCTTTAGCATTTTTCGCGGCCAGCCGCCGTCGGTGTTTTCAGCAATAGCAAACTCGTTTCGCGATAATTGCTCGAAGAAGGCTTTGACCAAAGCCGGCATCGTGCCCAGCCACAAGGGATAGATGATGAAGAGATGATCGGCGTTTCGGACGGCCTCTTGTGCGTCGAGAATCTCTCTGGGCGGCGGTTTGGTGAAGTCATCCGGATCGCGAAGAAATGAGATGTCCATGGCCGCCAGATCAAGGCGCTGGATGCTCGAACCGGCCCCCTGAGCACCGTCTTGATAGGCGGCGGCGAGCGCGTGGCAAAAATGCGCGGGGTCGTTATGGGGATGTCCTTGTATCAAGCAGATATTTTTCTGCATTTTAGGCCTCCTAATCGTAGGCTCTTGCTTATTCAACGGTCTTACGGCTGAGTGCAAAAAAATTCTTATCGCTGTGTTTAGATAGTAGACGATGGACGTCTCAACCCCTTGATACAGGTCAATTCAATTTGGCGATGATGAATTAAAGTCAACCTGTTCAGTACAAACCCATATCGAGGCGTCATGTATACACCAAAACAAAAAACCTGGTTCATGGTCGCCGACGGCGCCAAAGCGAAGCTGTTTCAAAGTTTCGGGCCGCGCGACCGGTGGGAACTTATCAATGAGTGGAGCGACGCCGCCGCCCGCACACCAGCGCGGGAGCTTGGAGGCGCTCCCCCGGTTCGCGGAAGAAAAATTGGCTCCGGCGGGCGCTATGCTGTCGATGTGAAATCCGAACATGATAAGGCGGAAATATCATTTATTCACGAGTGTACGAATTTTCTGAATTCTGGTCTGCTCGAGAAATCTTTTGACCAGCTTGTGCTGGCTGCGCCGCCGGGTGCGTTAGGTGAGTTTCGCAAACGCCTTTCCACAGACATTACTTCAAGCTTAGTCGGGGTTTTTGATAAGGACCTTACCAATATGCCGGATCAGGAACTTTTTGAATATTTTAAAGAGCGTCTCGTACGCTGGTGATGCCTCGCCGTCGTGTTGTATGTTACGTACAGTCACCAAAAGCAGTTTGTGGGATATTTTTACACCTATTGATTGATGGCGCGTTGTTTGACGCGAGCGCCATCGAAGATTCTGTTGCCAGGATAAAGCACGACTGCATCGCCTTCGTCGAGGCCTTTAATGACCTCCGCATCGACGCCATTGTTGTATCCAGGCTCTATTGTCGTCAATCTAGCGCGTCCGTTCGTTACTTTAAAGACGGCCCAGCTTCCATCTGATCGAAAGATGGCGCTTGATGCAAGTTTGAGCGCATTTTCATCTTCCCACGTAATGATTTTCACTTCAACGCGAAATCCATGTCCCAATCTTGAGCGCGCCTCAGGGTTATCAGTGATCTTGATGATCGCGTTAACCCGTTGCTCTTCGACGCCAAGCGCTGAAAATTTTGTAAACCCCCAAGGCTCGACATTTTCAATAATGCCATGAAGCGAAACATCGCCGCCCCATTTTTCTATGATCACGCGGTCGCCGGGCGTCACTTTCACAGCGTCAGTCGATAACAGCTCAGCGACGATTTCCAAATCGCCTTTCGGATCGCCGATTTCGAGAATTGGCGCACCGGCGGCAATGATTGTTTCGCTTTCCTGCAAGACCCGCAGAATGCGCCCGGAGATAGGCGTGCGAATAGGAATAGAATCCTTCGGATGCGGATTGGTCGTTAATGCGATCTTTTCCGCTTCTGAAAATGTCATCAGCATCGTTCGCGCACGCTCAAGATCGGCCTCGCGCATGGCGACGGCGGCTTTCGCAGTTTCCTGAGCGGCGCTGGCGGCGCGCCATGCGCGTGTCGCACGATCAAGAACAGCCTGTGAAACGGCCTCTTGCTTATACAGCTTTCGCATGCGCGTGACTTCGAGTGTTGCGTAATCAGCATCCGCCGCCGCCCTCTTGGCTTCGGCTTTTGCGAATGCGAGCGCCGCCTCGGCGGCTTCAATTGACGCCTTCGCCTGTTCTTCGGTGCGGACATCAAGCATGGTTGGGTTTGTCGGCAACATGCGCGCGATGATCGACTCATTACCAGTGACCACGTCGCCAGGCTCAACCTCAATGCGCAACAACCGCCCGGTTACAGGCGCAGACACCATATAAGCCTCACGCACGCGGGTTTTTGCTTCCTCATCGATGGTTACCATCATTTGGCCGCGCGTGACGGCCCCAATATCGACGTTGAGCGGGCGCGGCCAGAAGGCATAAGCAAGGAAGAGCACAATAAGTAAAAGGCCGAAGGTAATGGCCGTTGCGCGGGATTTAAAACCTTTCATTGTAATCACTCTCCCGTCTTTAAAGCGGATGCGATATCAAGCTTGGAGACATCGCGTTGAACAAACGCGCCGGAAACAACAGTGGAAAGCAAAATAATCAACGCCGCAATCCCCAGGCCGCTTTCTTTATAGATGACGGGTATCTGATAAAGGTCTGTGCTTAACGCGCCAGCAAGATAGGACCAGAGCAGATAACCGATGATGGAACCGATTGGCAATGCGAGAATGGCGAGGATGCTGAGCTCACCCAAAAGCACATACCCCGTTTCAATCAATCTTTGTGAAACCAAGAACACGCAAACTCGCCAGATCGCGTTCGCGTTCGATATAGGCGATCCTGGCGCTGTTATAAACGACTCCGGCCGCGATAATGATCGAAAAAAATGTCATGATCGTGCGGAATGTTCCGGGTCCTTCATCAATCATTTCCTTGAAACTGCTATAAGCTTCACGGCGAAGACTGACGCCGGCGATGCTGGGGATAGATTTAAGCTCGTTGTAAACTTCAGAACGTCTTAATGGATCAACCTTGAGATAAGCCCCTGAAATACGATTGGGCTCTTTAAGCTGACGGTTCAGCGCCTCCATAGTCATATATGCAGGCGTTCCGATCAGAGATTCAACAATACCGGTGACGGGAAGCTCGAGCTGTGGCCGGCGGCCTTGGCGAACTTCAATAGCCAGGAGCTCACCGACAGAAATCTTGAGTATATCCGCCAGCTGCTGCGAAAGAACAACACCGCCGCCTCTGATTTGAACTGTGCGGAGCTTATCATCGACTGCACGATTGAGAACAGGATTGGCGGCTAAGCCGTTTATTCCTCCCAGATGTTCAATCCGTTTGTTAGAGAATAAGACCGGTGCGGAGCGAAAAGGTTCTGCGAAGGAGACACCGTCAATGCTGGATAGTTCTAACAGCGCTTTTTCCGAGAGCGGTTCAGTAAAAGTGACAAGAACGTCGCTTCGATCGACAACATTGAAGCTGACATCGAGCATATAATCTGTTGCGCTGACGTTGAATTGCATCATCACCGAAAGGCCCATGGCTGCGCCAATGCCAAAGACGGTGAGGGCGGCGCGAGCGGGTTGCCGCGCGATGCGGCGCAAGATCATCCGGCTAGGCTGATCAAGAAGGCTTTCTATGGTTTGGCCAAAGACGCCGCCGTGATCAAATTTTGGCGGCGCGGGCGGGCGCATGGCGACCGCCGGTAAAAGCTTTATGGCGGCGCGCACTGCGACGAAGGCGCCAAGGGTTGCGGCGGCGATGCTGATAGCGAACGAAACACCAAGCATGCGAAATTCGGGTGAGAAAAGCAGAAATGGAAAATGGAAATAATTTTGATAGATACCAGAAATCAGCCGGCCCAAATATACTCCCCCTCCCCATCCGACAATGGCCCCGCCGACGCCGATCATCAAAGCAAATTTGAAGTAATGAGCGCCGACATCCCGGTCTGCGTAGCCAAAAGCTTTCAACAGTCCGATTTGTTCGCGTTCCGTCTGCACAAGACGTGTAATGACGATATTGAGGAGAAAAATCGAAACGCCCAGGAAAATAGGCGTCATCAGCCGGCCCATGGTGTCTAATTGTTTTAGCTCTTCGACAAGATATTTGTTGGAGATCTGATCAGCGCGGGCATAGGCGCCGGTCGCCCCATATGGTGCGAGCAGATTATCCAGAGTGTCGAGCAGTCTTTTCTCGCTGGCCCCGCGAGAGAGAATGAGCACAGCTTCGTTGAAAGCCCCGTCCAGATCATAGGCGGCTTCCATCACCTCTTCACCGACCCACATGATAGCATAGCGGCCGGCGTCAATGACGAACTCACCAGGCGGGATTGCGTAAATAAACTCTGGGGAGAGGGCGAGCCCTGCGATAGCGAATTTATGTTTGACCCCATTCATGGTGACGGCGATGGCATCCCCCGGCTTGAGACCATGGGCGTCAGCAAATGGCTTCAATAGCAGGATTTCATCAGCCTGCGCTGCAGTGATCATTCGGCCTTCAGCAAGATGCGCGCCGTTAATCATGCCTGCAGCGTCTGGCTTTAAAGAAACCAAACGGGCACTAATCGGTGCTTCAACATTTGGTAAATCAACCAACCCGCCGCCATTGATGCGCCCTTCGACATCGCTGACGCCATCAAGGGCGCGTATGTTGTCAAGTAAATGGTTCGGGGCGCGTTTAACAGGTACAAAGACATCTGCAAAACGGTTTTGCTCATAATATGCACGCATTGTTTCATCGAGTGAAATGACCATACCGCGGGACATTACCAGAAGAGCGATGCCAGCGGCGATGACAAAGACGATTGCAATGGCTTGCCCTTTGATGCGCCAGAGGTCGCGCAACAGCTTTCGATCAAGTATGCTTAAGCTTACCGGCACGTATGTCACCAACTGATTTGATCAGGCGAGGCTTTGGTTTCGTTTCTAATAATTTTTCGAATTTTTCCGTCCGTAAAGTGAATCACGCGATCAGCCATCGCAGCAGTCGCTGCTGCATGAGTAATGATCAGCGTGGTCGTTCCGAGGTTTTCATTGAGCCCTTAACACCTCAACCCCCGTCTTGCTGTCCAAGGCGCCCGTCGGCTCATCGCAGAAGAGTACGGTAGGATTTTTCACAATCGCGCGCGCGACGGCGACGCGTTGTTGTTCACCGCCGGACAATTCAGATGGAAAGTGACTGGCGCGATCTTTTAAGCCAACCATCTCCAGCGCCTCTTCGGCGGGCATCGGATTTTGTGCTATCTCTGAGACCAGTTCAACATTTTCATGCGCCGTCAGGCTCGGCATCAAATTATAAAACTGAAAAACAAAACCGACATGACGCCGTCGGTAGGCGGTCAGACCTCGGTCATTCATTGCGGTCAATTCTTGCCCTTGAAAAAAGGCCGTTCCGCTCGACGCCCTGTCAATACCGCCGAGAATATTCAGCAAGGTCGATTTTCCGCTTCCAGAAGGCCCAAGCAAAACAACCAGTTCACCGTTGGGGATTTCTAGATCTACACCGCGCAGGGCGTGAACAGCTGCTGGACCGGAGCCATATACTTTCGAAATGCCATGGGTAAGAAAGGCTGTAATATGAGAGTTGGACGCTTCGTTAAGTCTTTGCGTTTGGCCTGATAAGTTCATCGATGACCCTCATTGTGCAGCAGTGATTCATTCTAGTTTGCCCTAAAACTCTATGCAAATTTGACCTTTGTGCAGTTGACCT
>JAADIH010000160.1 GCA_013151435.1 Alphaproteobacteria bacterium | reverse complement strand
TTAGGAATAGCGAAATGCCCAAAATGAAGACGAAGTCAGGCGCGAAAAAGCGCTTTAAAATGACGGCAACCGGCAAAGTCAAAGCCGGCCCCTCCGGTAAACGCCACGGCATGATCAAACGCACGTCGAAGCAAATCCGCCAGAACCGCGGCATGGATTTGCTTTCGGCCCCCGATGCGAAGATCGTCAAAAAATATATGCCCTATAACCGGTAAGGAAACGCCAGCATGTCACGTGTAAAAAGAGGCGTCACTGCCCACGCCCGTCATAAGAAAATCATCGGCAAAGCCAAAGGCTATTATGGTCGCCGTAAAAATACTTTCCGCATTGCCAATCAGGCTGTGGAAAAGGCCGGCCAATATGCCTATCGCGACCGTCGTGTCAGAAAACGTACTTTCCGCGCCTTGTGGATCCAGCGTATCAATGCTGCAGCGCGTGCGCTCGACATTACTTATGGTCGCTTCATTCATGGGCTCGACCTCGCCGGGATCGAAGTTGACCGCAAGGTGCTTGCTGATCTCGCGGTTCACGAGCCTGAAGCGTTCAAGGCCCTGGCAGAAAAAGCCAAAGCGGCGCTCGCCGCTTAAGTCATACCCGTCAATATCGGTGTGGATTTGTCGCTCCGCTACCTTGCGGGGTCGACAACCAAACCGGTTGCAAGTCTAAGTCATAGCGTTGGATGTTTTATCCAGCGCTAATCGCTTTTTGGCGGCATAAGACTGATGAAGATGACGGCAACACCTGAACCGACCCTCACCAATAAAGCCTCACCTTTCTTCAGTATGGGCTTTCGACCATTTTTCCTTTTGGGTAGTTTGTGGGCGGCTATCGCGGTCCCGTTATGGGTTGCAACTTATTTATTGGGTCCGGCTGAAATTCCATTTGAGACAGGGATTGCCTGGCATGCCCATGAGATGATCTTTGGCTATGGCGCCGCGATCATTGCGGGCTTTCTTTTAACGGCAGTTCCGAACTGGACAGGCCGACCGCCGATTGCTGGCGCCATGCTCGCGGGTCTTGTGGCTCTTTGGGTGGCAGGCCGGATTGCGCTGATCAGTAAGCTTGGCCCGCCTTGGTTTGGCGCAAGTGTTGATGCGGCTTTTCTCATTTGTTTTGCGGCGCTGATCTGGCGGGAAGTGATTGCCGGGAAAAGCACGCGCAACTTGAAAGTCGCTGGCGCCGTTAGCGTGCTTGCTGCGGCTAATGTTGGGTTTCACATCGCTCAAAACGGTCAGCCGTTGATGCCTCAAACGGTATTGCATATTGGCATGGCAGTGATCCTTATACTTATCATCCTGATTGGCGGGCGGGGCACGCCGAACTTTACACACGCAACTGGCTGAAGCAGCGTAGTGCAAAAATACCAGTGGCCTATGGCCGTTTTGATGCTGTGGTTCTTGTTCTTTCGGTTCTGGCTATTGCGGCTTGGGTGATTTCCCCCAATCATCTCTCCAGTGGTATGGTGATGATTTTTGTTGGGGTCATGAACTTTGCGCGTCTGGTGCGCTGGCGTTTTTGGGCGACATTTGTCGAGCCTCTCGTCCTGATCCTTCATGTGGGATATGCGTGGGCGAGTCTCGCCTTTTTGCTGCTCGGGCTCAGCGTTCTGGACCCGCTGACTTTCCCCCGGCTGGCCGGCATTCATGCGCTTGGCGCGGGTGCGATTGGTGTGATGACCCTTGCAATGATGACCCGCGCGACGCTCGGCCATTCAGGGCACGCCCTCAGCGCAGGGGCAGGAACGATCCTCATCTACCTTCTCATCAATGGCGCCGCGTTCCTCAGGGTTGCAACGCCCTTCCTTGATGCCTCTCTTCAACCTTCAATCACGGTAGTTTCAGCCGTGGTTTGGAGCCTGGCATTTATGAGTTTTGTCGTGGTTTATGGACCGCTACTGGTCCGCTCGAAGCGGTAAAACCAGCAGACCGCTCTATGCCAAGAAATAGGTGTTTTATATAGGTAAAGTGGACTTTTCCGCCTCACAAGCAACTCCGATCACTATCCGGGTGACGCAAAATTCATATACTGATAAAGCGTCATATGTTTGAGGGCATAAGCAAGTGTCGTGGGGTTTACAGCAATGAAATTTTTTCTTTTACTGGTCGGGAGCTGCGCCTCATTGGCGTCGGGTCCTGCGTTCGCAGAAGACCGAATGCGTGCGCGCGACATGGGTGTCACGCCGGGCATTCTG
The DNA here is from genome assembly GCA_013151435.1 of Alphaproteobacteria bacterium. Taxonomy (GTDB): domain Bacteria; phylum Pseudomonadota; class Alphaproteobacteria; order Caulobacterales; family Parvularculaceae; genus Hyphococcus. The sequence goes on along the minus strand of JAADIH010000160.1, from coordinate 1,821 downwards.
GCGCTAAACGCGATCACCGATGTTGATGGCGTGCTGGTGGGGCACATTACGCGCATTAAAGGAAAAGACATCCGCACTGGCGCCACTGCCATTCTACCCCATGGCAGTAATCTTTATCAGGATAAAGTTCCCGCAGCGATTGTCGTGGGTAATGGCTACGGCAAGCTGATGGGTATAACCCAAGTCGCTGAGCTTGGAGAGATCGAAGCCCCGATCGTTTTGACGAATACGCTGAATGTCCCCGAAGCGGCTGTGGCCGTGATCGAATGGACGCTTCATCAGCCTGGCAATGAACGCGTCGGGTCCGTGAATGCAGTCATTGGAGAGACCAATGATGGCGGGCTTAATAACATTCGCAAGCGCGCATTGACCCCTAAGATGATTGCCCGTGCCAAAAGGCGGCCCGGTTGAAGAGGGTGCGGTGGGTGCTGGAACTGGCACCCGTACTTTTGGCTGGAAGGGCGGCATCGGCACGAGCTCGCGCCTCCTGCCTGATGCGCTGGGCGGCTATATGATTGGCGTTCTGGTGCAGTCGAATTTTGGCGGGGTGTTGGTTGTCGATGGCGTGTCTGTAGGCGAAGAGCTTGGGCAATATTATTTGAAAGAGCATGCAGACATGGGCGATGCTGACGGGTCGATCATGATCGTTGTCGCCACCGATGCCCCATTGTCGGATCGCAATCTTGAGCGGCTGGCGCGCCGGGCTTTGGCGGGGTTAGCGCGAACCGGGGCTTCCATGACCAACGGATCAGGTGATTATGTGATCGCATTTTCCACGGCGGCATCCGTCAGGCGTACGCCAGAACGTCGCGGCGCAGTCACAGCGATTGACGACCTGCCCAACAGTCTCTTTTCTCCACTTTCGCAAGCCGTGATCGAGGCCACAGAAGAAGCGATCTTGAACTCGCTTTTCATGGCGAAAACGGTAGAAGGCTATAATACTTATACGGGTGAGGCCTCACGCATTGAGGCGTTGCCATTGGATGCGGTTCGCGAATTACTGTCGAAACGTGATGGCGAGAAAGATTGAGGGCGGGATGCAATGTCCGATTTGGATTCACTAGAAAAAGACCTGACCGCGAAAATTGATGCGGCGGCAACAGAGGCTACTCTTGAGGAGGTGCGCGTTGCAGCGCTCGGTAAAAAGGGCGCAGTCTCCGAGCGGATGAAAACGTTGGGCAAGATGAACCCTGAAGAGCGTAAAATAATGGGTCCGGCCTTGAATGGGCTGAAGGCGCGCATAACCAAAGCGATTGAGGTGAAAAAGACGTCATTAGAGGCGGCGGCTCTTGATGCGCGCCTCGCGTCGGAAAAAATCGATGTCACGCTTCCTGTGCGCTCGCAGCTAAAAGGCACGATCCATCCTGTCAGCCAGGTGACGGAGGAAGTCATCGCGATTTTTTCCGCCATGGGTTTTGATGTAGCTGAAGGCCCGGACATTGAAGATGATTTTCATAACTTCACTGCTTTGAATTTTCCTCCCGATCACCCGGCGCGCGATATGCACGACACATTTTTCTTTGAGCCCAAGGAAGATGGCACGCGCATGATGCTGCGGACACATACCTCGCCAGTGCAAATCCGCACCATGAAAAAACAAGCGCCGCCGATCCGGATTATTATTCCGGGACGGACCTATCGTTGCGACAGCGACCAGACCCACACGCCGATGTTCCACCAGGTTGAAGGCCTTGTGATCGACAAAGAAACCAATATGGGGCACTTGAAAGGAACGCTTGAAGCTTTTTCAAAAGCGTTCTTTGAGATTGATAGCGTCAAGACACGCTTCCGCCCGCATTTCTTTCCGTTTACGGAGCCTTC
>JAADIH010000122.1 GCA_013151435.1 Alphaproteobacteria bacterium | reverse complement strand
GATAATATTGGTGCGGAACTCATTCTGGCCACTAGTCCTCATAGCCTGGAAGGCACAGGCACTCTCGCAGCCCTCGGCGAGATTGCTGATGTCATGGCATTGCCGCCAACGCTTACAGTACAGTATCATTTTAATCCGCGGGGCAAAGTTCGCCCCTATGTAGGCGTTGGCGTCAACTACACGATTTTTTACAGTGAAGACGCGTCGGCTTCTTTGGTGGGCGCTATTGGACCAACAACTGTGTCAGTCGATGATACTGTTGGCGTCGCTTATCAAGCTGGTGTTGATATTGACCTATCGGAACGCTGGTTCGTGAATGCCGATATAAAATTTATCCAAATTGACACGACGGCCACATTGAATACTGGCGGTTCGATCAACACGATTGCTATCGATCTTGATCCGATTGTTGCCGGGATTGGCATCGGTTATCGATTCGGCGCGCGGCGCTAAGCTCCGGCTTTTTGCGCATATTGCCATGCGAGCATTGCGAGGGGCTTGATCTGCGCTCCCATTTCTATGGCTTGCGGAGATGATGCATTGCCCTGCAGCGCGCGGGCGTAAACACCCTGTGCGATTGAGCCAAGGCGGAACATATTATAGGCGAGACAAAAATTGAGATCGGTGATTTCCCCTCGGCCAGTGCGCTTTGAATAGCGCGCGACAGCGTCTTCAAGGGAGGGGATGCCAAGGGCGGCGATGTCCATGCCGGCAAGTCCACCGCGTACATTGGGCGGAAAGTGCCAGGCCATCAAAAAGTAAGTAAAATCTGCAAGCGGATGACCTAGCGTTGATAATTCCCAATCGAGCACCGCGAGGGCTTTTGGCTCTGTCGGGTGAATAATTACATTGTCGAATCGGAAGTCGCCATGAACGATGCTGGTGGCGTCTTCGGCTGGAATGGCGCCGGGTAACCATCCGATCAACGCATCCATCTCATCGATCGCAGTCGTCTCGGCGGCTTTATATTGCTTTGACCAGCGATCTATCTGGCGCCCGAAATAATTTCCCGGCTTGCCAAAATCGCCAAGACCGACGGCGTTGTAATCAATCATATGAAGGTCGGCGAGCGTATCCACCAGCATGTTGTATAAAGGCGCGCGTTCTTCCTTTGACACCTCAGGAAGGCTGGAGTCCCAGAAGATCCGTCCTTCTACATAATCCATGATGAAAAACGGTGTGCCAATAATTTCTGCATCGTTACAAAGCGCATATGTTTTGGGGGCTGGAAAGCCTTGTGGCCCGAGTGCGGTCATTACCTTATATTCGCGATCAACGGCGTGAGCTGACGGCAATAATTTGCCTGGTGGTTTACGGCGCAGGACATAACTCTTGGCAGGCGTTGCGATGAGATAGGTTGGGTTGGATTGACCGCCTTTGAATTTTTTAACCGAGATCGGCCCGCTGAAATTTTCAACATGGGCCGTCATGAATGCGGCAAGGCCCGCCTCATCAAATTTCAGATGGTCGGGCGTTTCTGTGGCGCCAGTGAAATCAGCGGTAGGATCAGATGACATAAGTGAATTCCCTCAAGCGGTTCTTGCGTGTTCGCCAATCAGTAACACACCGATGACGACAAAGCCGATCCCGGCGAGCAGTTTGAGCGGTAACATTGTCAGCCAACGATCGGCGGCAGCGCCCAATAAGACCGCAATAGCGGTAGAGGTGGCGAGCGCCGCTGTGGCGCCTGCAAAAACCAACCAGTTTGGCTTGTTGCCTTCAGCGGCGAACAAGACCGTGGCAAGCTGGGTTTTGTCCCCGAGCTCTGCGAGAAAGACGGTCACGAATACAGTTAGAAATGCTGTCATGGAAAGGGGGTCCGGATGTTGTGGTGGAAATCGAAAAAAGTGCTCAAGACACGCGTCGGTGCTTCCGTATGCGGATAATGACCGATATCGTCGAGCAGGACAGCATCAGCATTGGGGATCATTTGAAGATAGTAGTCATACATGTGCTTTCCAGAAATGGGGTCCATGCCGCCATCAATTAAGCGTAACGGAACGGAAGCGTTCGTAAGCGCGCCGACCCAGCGTTCTCGATTGGCTTTGCGTTCTGGAATATATTGCAGCAGCTTGTGGAATATTTTTCTCCCGCCGCTCTTTTCTAAGAGTGCCCAGTGCCCGTCGATTTCTTTGTCGCTCGCCTTGGTTTTGGCTCCAAAGATGCCATCGAAGGATGCGTGTAGTTTATCCCGTGATAATAACATCCCAACAATCGGCCCAAGTGGCGTCAGGCTAAGCTTTTGAATGGACAGCGCACGATGTTGTTCCGGGAAAAGGCCGCCATTTAGAAAGCATACAGATTTAACCGAAAAACTGAGGGCATTTTCATTGTGCCTGGCCAGTAGCTCCTGAGCGACGCTATTGCCATAATCATGGACAAATAAATGGGCCTCGCTGATACCGAGACGCTCCAATAGCGCTTCTTGCAGATCGGCCTGATGTATCAGGGCGTAACGGATATTGCTCGGCTTATCCGACAGGCCAAAACCCAGCATATCCATGGCGACAAGGTTGAATTTTTCATGCAGGTCTGGCCAGACGCCAGACCAGTCCCAACTCGATGTGGGAAAACCATGGATAAGCAACAGCCATGGCCTCGCATCATCTATCTTGTCGCTTGTCCAATAGGCGTAACTGTAGCCATTCGCCTCAAAATATTGAGCCTCTTCACACCATTGTTCGAGGGGTTTCATGGGTTGCGTTCCGGGGTGTCACGCTCCAGGGCGCGCCAGGCAATATCACGGCGATAAAATCCGCCGGGCCAGTTGATCGCATCAATACCTTTATAGGCGCGGGTAATGGCTTCACTAATATCGCTGCCAGTAGCGGTGATATTGAGAACCCGTCCGCCATTAGAGAGAAGCCGTCCGTCAGCTTCCTTTGTGCCTGCATGAAAGACTGTGACACCGGGCAGGGCGGTTGCCGCCTCAACCCCTTCGATCACTGAGCCTTTTTTGTATGCACCCGGATAGCCCTCTGCCGCCATCACCACAAGCGCTGCGGCGCCATCGTCCCAGGTAATTTCTTGCCCTGCCAAATTGCCGGTTGCAGCAGCGTATAAAATGGGAAGAAAATCACTCTTCATACGGCACATCATGATCTGGCATTCAGGATCGCCAAAGCGCGCATTGATTTCGATCAGGCGCGGGCGTTCATTTTTGATCATCAATCCCGCATAAAGAACGCCAATATAGGGCGTGCCGCGCTGGCGCATTTCCTTGATCACCGGCTTGATGATTTCATCCATGGTGCGCTCATAAACGGCTTGGGTGAAAACCGGCGCCGGGGAATAGGCGCCCATGCCGCCAGTGTTCGGTCCCTTGTCGCCATCATAGGCACGCTTGTGATCTTGAACGGCGATCATCGAGATGATGGTCTCGCCATCGCTGACCGCAAAAAAGCTCGCCTCTTCGCCATCCATAAATTCTTCGATGATGAGCTCGGCGCCTGCGTCGCCAAACCGGCCGCCAAGCATGTCGTCCACAGCGGCGTCGGCCTCGTCGAGGGTTTGGGTGATGATGACGCCTTTACCGGCGGCGAGCCCGTCTGCCTTGATCACGAAAGGAGCAGTTTGTTCGCGCAAGAACGCCTTGGCGTCCTCGGCGTTAGAGAATTTGCCATAGGCGGCGGTGGGCGCTCCGGCGGTCGCACAGACGTCTTTCATGAAGCTTTTCGAGGTTTCTAGCTGGGCGGCCTCTTTGCCGGGGCCAAAACAGGCGATGCCGCTTGCGCGCAGCAGATCTCCAAGCCCGGTGGCCAACACAGCCTCTGGACCGACCACTACGAGGTCAATAGCCTCAGATTTTGCAAAGTCAGTGATTGCAACCGGGTCAGTCTCCGCTAAGGATAGCGTTTCGCCGAGGGGGGTGAGGCCGGGATTACCCGGCAATAGATAAAGCTTGGACAATTGCGGACTTTGCGCAATTTTCCACCCGAGCGCATGCTCTCGTCCGCCGCCGCCGATCAACAGGACTTTCACTTGAGTTCTCTCCTTCATCAGTCAGTCGCGTTTAAGCGTATGAGGCTTCTGGATCAATGCCTCGCCGCATGACCCAACACCCCCAAAATAAGCAAAAAGCTGTTGTGAAGATATCTGCTCTCAGCAGGGTGAAGCGCACATGGGGTAGAGTTTATGGGCCCTTTGACCGAGCCAGTGCGCGGCTTCTGGATAAGGTTACTGAAAATCCTCGCCGCCGTCGCATTGCCTCTATATCGCTTGCGATCGCTATAAATGTAATCGTCATTACGATGCTCGCTGTATTTGGGCGGGTGCAGATTCCAGCATCGGTTTTCCCCACAGGATCAATTTCAATCATCCTGGTGGAGATGCAAACCCCTGAACTGCCGGAATTGCGTGACCCAGAAATTACGCCCGAGCTAGAGGCCGAAACAGAGCCTGAGCTGGAAGACCCGGAACCCGAAGTGATCGAGGAGCTGGAACCAGAGCCGGAGCCCGAACCAGTTCCGGTTACTGACGCAGAACCTCCCGCCGCTCCAGAGCCGGAACCTGAACCCGAACTCATTCTCGATCTTGGTGAGCCAGAATTCGCACCGCCGGGCGATGCGCCAGAGCCCTTGATTATTGATCCGGCGGCAGGGGCGGATGATGATAGCGCCCAAGACCAGCTTGAAGAGGAAGTAGTTGAGCAGGCTCCAGATGAGGAGGCCCCCGAGCCGCTGATTTCTGTTGAGCCGGAACAGGCCCAAAGACCCGGACTTGATGAGCTTATTGGCGAGGAAGACGCTGATAGCGACGAGGCGTCTGGCGAAGAGGCGGCTGCGGACCAGGAAGAAGAACTTGAGGAGACGCCGCCTCAAAATGATGACGCCTTTGATATGGAGCCAAGCTTTTCTGGGGGCCGTTTTTCAGGGCGCCGGTTTGTTCGCCCGCTGGTTCAGTTGCCCCTCGGAGATACGCCAATCATAGCCGGATCTTCCGGGGTTGTGGCGATCTTTTGCCCTGAAGAATTTTCCGATGACGATAAAGCCAAGGAATGCGCAGGGCGGCGCGAGTTGCGTTCTGGATGGCGGCCGGGCGATAGCGGCGAAGATTGGTCGCGTGCAACCAAGCTGTTAAAGCGTGATCGTGAACGGGGACGGTCCGGTCCGTCTGCGGGGCCCGTTGCAGATATTGTTCGTCGCCAGCGTGATCTCAATCGGGTTGAAGATTTGAATGACTTCCGTCGCAATGATCCAAGCGTCAATAATATAGCCGATACGCTTGATGATAATATTTCGGCAGGTGTTGAGGGCGATCGCCCAGATATTGGCCCGCCAGAATTTGAGCCAGGTTGGGCGCGACGCGACAGGAACGAGCCCACAGAGCGGGAGATTGAAGAGTTGCGCAAAGCGCTGGAAGAGGCTGAGAATAATAATTAGAGAAATTAATACTGTACACGGAATACCTTCCCAGCCCCCCCTTCGCCCCTTCGGCGCACTTCCCCCATTTATGGGGGAGGTGTCGAGCGTAGCGAGATGGAGGGGGTAAACCCCCAGAAAACCCCACCCCATAAACGGGAATCGCATCTTCGAAAATTCAACCCAGAGAGGGTATTCTTACAGGAAACCTATATTTGGTGCATAGTTATCCCCGCCCTCCCAGGAGGGCGTATAATGCTTCCAATTGTTGTTGAATGTGCAAGGAGGCGTAAAAAAGCGGAGCACCAGAGAGGTGCCCCGCTTGAAGACTGAAAGCTTGAAAGCCAGAAATATTAAAGTGCGCTGAGCGTCAGCTTTGCTTTTTTATCGCCGAGCCATGCATCCTTGAATAAGGCTTTGGCGTATTTCGCGGCATTCCTATCACCTTGTGCTTTATAGGCTTCTGAAAGGCCGTAAAGCACAAAGGCGTTGTTTGGTGATGCAACGAGCGCTTCAAGAAATAATTGTTCCGCGCGTTCCGGCTGGCCGGCCCGTAACACCATGGAGGCGAGCGTTTGTTTGGAAGAGTAGTACCAATAAGGCGGCTCGGTATAAGGCAAGCTTGCTTGCAGCGCGACCGCCTCTTCCATGGCTTCGATGCCGGTGGCGAGATCACCATTAGCCGCGGCGGCGCGACCGATCACCGTGAGCCGGGCAATATTGAGAATATCAATCGCCGGCACGCCGCCATTAAGGAGATCGGAAAAATCAGATTCAGCAATCAGGGCGCTGATGGCTTCAATTTCGCTGTCAGCGGCTTCGAAGTCGCCAGTTTTCACAAAGGCTTCACCGCGGGCATAATGCCAGGCGCCCTTCAGGAAAGGCAGCGTATTGCCAGGGTCTTCTGCGCCCAGAATAACCGCAGGATCGGCGAACTGAACCATCGCGTAATAGGGCGCAGCTTTAATCGGCTGCACCCAGGGCGCTGCCGCTGCCAGATCGAGGGGCAGTTTGGCGTCGAGCTTTGTCGCCATGGAGAGCGCTGTTGCGCCATCCCCAGCCATCTGCGCCGAGGTCATGCCGAAATGAATATTGTGCGTGAAGTAGCCATATTCATAAAGAATGCTCGCCTCGGCATTGTCCAGATAAGCCTCATCGATCGCAACCGCGCTGATATTGTGTTCAAGGGACTGCTTGAAACGGCCGATCCGAAAATATGTGTGCGAGGGCATGTGGGTGAGGTGACCAAGCCCCGGCGCCAATCCGGCGAGGCGGTCTGCGTGTTTGGCGGCGCGATAAGGATTGCGAGACGCCTCAGTGGTGTGAATATAAAGGTGGATCGCCGCCGTGTAATTTGGATTGCGCGCGAGCACGCCTTCCAAAAGAGAGAGCGTGCGCGCCGTACGGCCTTTTGGGGTGCGCCCGCCATCAGTCCAATAATCCCAGGCTTGCGTATCCATATTGGCTTCAGCAGAAAGCGCCGCGATAAAATCATCATCTGGATATTGGTTTACAACCTCGTCCATGGCGTCAGCAAAAGCATTGTCGAGTTTTGCGCGGGTCGGATTGGGCTGTGGCTCATAGCGATAACCAAGCGCATTGATCAGGGCTTGCTCTTTTTCACTGGCCTTATCGCGCAACGCCAACGCGGCGTTAATGGCGGCCCAGGCTGGAGCGACGGCATCATCGACCATGGGGGCGTTGATGTTGGGACCAAGGGCGAAAGCCTCACCCCAAAAACACATGGCGCAATCGGGATCGATCTTTTGCGCCTGACGAAATGCGTTGATGGCTTCGGCGTGATTAAAGTTATAAGTAAAGGCGACGCCCTGGTTGAACCAGGCTTGGGCTTCTGGCTTTGCCGTAGTGATTTCATAGCTGATGGCGCCAAGGTTCGGGCGCAACATCGCCACGCCCGTTTTGGTTTCACCCGACGCTTGCGCATAGGCGCGTGCAGCGCGGACAAAAAATGCGCGTCTCTGGGCGAGCCCATCGGTTTTCTCACCGCATTGAGCGCGCGCAATCAGCAATGGATGCAAGAACGGTGCAGCGGCGGATTTATCGCCCGTAATTTCGGACGACACAAACTCGGAGGTTATTGTGACGCCAGCTAAAGTGATGGCCGCGGCGGCAACGCCTAATAATAGTTTGGTTTTCATGTGCTTCAAACTCCCCTTTGAAGTTATGGTTGGAACAGAGGCGAAAGCCTCACTCTTAACGACAGCTATTTGCCGCTTATACGCATCCGGAAATTGTGCTTTAACATGATTATGAGTGAAAAGAACATTGGCAACATCCGTGAATTTACAGTGTCTGAGCTTTCGGGCGCAGTAAAACGCACGATAGAGGACACATTCGGCCTGGTCCGGGTGCGCGGAGAGCTAGGTCGCGTCACGCGCGCAGCCTCAGGGCATGTCTATCTTGATCTCAAAGATGAAAAAGCTGTCATTTCCAGTGTCATGTGGAAGGGAATGGCGGCGCGGCTTTCCATCAATCCAGAACAGGGGATGGAAGTTGTCGCTACCGGACGCATGACCACCTTTCCGGGCCAGTCACGCTATCAGCTGATCATTGATTCGCTGGAGCCTGCGGGTGTTGGCGCGCTAATGGCGCTCTTTGAAGAGCGCAAGAAAAAACTTGCTGCAGAAGGATTGTTTGCGATCGAGAGAAAAAAGCCGCTGCCATTTTTGCCAGAAGTGGTTGGCGTTGTAACCTCGCCCACAGGGGCTGTTATTCGCGATATTCTCCATCGCCTGCGCGAGCGCTTTCCTCGCCATGTGATCGTTTGGCCTACGGTTGTGCAAGGGCGCGGCGCTGAGGAAAAAATTGCCGCCGCCATCAATGGTTTTAATGCGATTGAGCCCGGCGGTGATATTCCGCGTCCGGATGTTTTAATTGTGGCGCGCGGCGGTGGGTCATTAGAGGATTTATGGTGCTTTAATGAAGAGGTCGTTGCACGTGCTGCGGCGGCAAGCGAAATACCACTGATTTCTGCGGTGGGGCATGAGACCGATACGACGCTCATAGATTATGTCTCAGACAAGCGTGCGCCGACGCCAACGGCGGCTGCGGAAATTGCCGTACCGGTGCGCAGTGAACTTTTAAGCGAGGTTCTCAATAAGGAACGCCGCTTCACGATGGCGTCGACACGCATGGTGGAGAGCCGCCGGATTGCGCTGCACTCCGCTGTTAGGGGATTGGGCAGGCCCGAAGATGTGCTTGGCGCCGCGACGCAGCGCCTTGACCGTGCGAGCGCCGGGCTCCGCTCCGCTTTGCGCGCGCGGCTTGACCATGCGCTGACGCGTGTTGCCGGGATCGGCGGGCGGCTTAATAAAAATTTACTGACCGGTGGATTTGCCTTGCGCGAAAATCAAGTAATGGCCCTTTGGGGGCGTATTGCTGAGCGCACCGACAGAATCTTGGCGGATCGCCATGCGCGTCTTTCATCCTGCGTTCGGGTGCTTGGCGCCGTATCTTACCAAAATGTATTAAAGCGCGGCTTTGCTCTGGTGCGTTCTTCTGAAGGCAAGTTGTTGCGCAGCGTCAAAGAGGCAGCGGGCAGTGTTGGCGGCGAGATCCAGTTTGCCGATGGTGCGCGCGGGTTTCACTTTGACGGCGATGCGGCGCCGCGAAAAAGCGCCAAAAAACCTGCTAAAGCGCCTTCCAGAAACCTAGGTAAACCACGACAACCCCGTCTTTTTGACTAAGTGCAGCATGAGGATGTAATGAGTAATTTAGATGACAGAGGCGTTTGATGAATCCGTTTGAATCATTTGGTCCCAAAGATGAGGCTGTCGTTGAATATGACGATGGCGAATTCCATATCGTGAAGCCCGGTGCTCACGTTATATGCGCCGTTACGGGCGTCCATATTCCGTTAAAGGCGTTGCGCTATTGGAATGTCGACAAGCAGGAAGCCTATGTGGATGCGGCGGCCGCTCAAAAAGGATTTGATCTGGAAAGGAAATCGTGATGCGCGTTTTTTTAATTGCAGGTTTGGCGTTGACGACCGCGTGCATGCTGGCGACAGCTGCATCAGCGTCTGAAACTCAATCCGAAAACCAGAAAGTAACGAACCAATCAGAGCCAGATATTGATTCGCTTATACGTCGCGCAAATTACGCTGAGGCCATGCGTGATGTGGCCGAGCGTCAAAAAGTTTTTGATGATACGCCGACGCGGTTCTCGATGGCCGGCAATTTTTCCCAAGGCGGTCTCGTCTTTGGCGC
>JAADIH010000086.1 GCA_013151435.1 Alphaproteobacteria bacterium | reverse complement strand
CCGCGCTGATGCATCCGAGATGGCGCCGACTATGGCGAATGTGCAGCCGCAAAGAAAATCATCACGCGCTGCGCCAGCTTTTGACGCCTGGTCTCGGGAAGTCCGCATCAAATCATCGCGTGATCATCAGTATTATATCAATGTGAATGTAAACCAGCGCTCAGCGCATTTTCTGATTGATACGGGCGCCAGCTATGTGGCGTTGCGCGCGTCTGACGCCCGTGAAGCAGGGATTTATACAGCGTGGGCGGATTATACTTATCCGGTGCGCACTGCCAATGGTGAGACCATGGCGGCGCTTGTGACCATTGACGAAATGAAGATTGACGGTATCACCGTTAGCGGCGTGAAGGCGTTCATCCTTCCCGACGATCAACTCTCGATCAATTTGCTGGGCATGAGTTTTCTGTCGCGCATTGAAAGCGTTGAAGCCCGGGCAGGAGAGATGGTGCTAAGGGGGTAGGCTTTCCTCTCCCGCGCGCTTACCCCGCCGGGATTATTACGGCTTCGGCAGCGGATATTGAAGCTCTGCGATGATGGCGTTGAGCGACCCATCCGCCGGCCCCTGAGCCTCCTTGTTCATCCATTCCAGGATCGCCATTTCATGACGTATCATGGATTGAAGAACCTCTTTGTCTTCCGGCGGTCCGGCCTGTTCGATCTCTTTGAACCGCGCGAGGAACGACTCAACCACGGGCGCGTTCGCCGCTGCGAATCCCTGCATGCCGCCGCCCTTGTAGGCCGCAACAGCGCCGGGAACGTCGCCGAGATCCATTTCTTCACAAAGGCTGAGCCCGTATTTAGCGAGAAACGGGCGCAGTCGAGCCTTGGTCTCGGTTTCAAGCTGCAGAAGCGTTCCGAAGTGATATTTGTCGCGCTCATTGTCAGCAGCCTGAAGAACCGCCAGCGACGCCGCCTCGCCAAAGATTTCACTCTCGTATAGGTCTCGAATACAGGCCGGGTATTGCGTGGTTGTCATGCTTAGCCTCTTGAGTTGGCGTCGCCGCCTATTTCGTCAGGCTATATAGCAAAATTGTTGGGGTCTTCATAGCTGAAGCATGCTCAGGAGCGATGATGTCGAAGGGCAGGCGCAAAAGGCTATAAATTGAATCCGCTCATCCCGGTCTGCGCCGTGATGAGCGGATATAACGGCTAACCCTCCCGCGCCATCAGGCTCGGTAATGTCCCTAAATCGGCACCGGCCTGGCGCATCAAAACTTTGCGTAAAGGGGCGATGGCGTTAACAACGCCGAGCCCAATATCGCGGGCAATGCGCAACGGTGCAATATCATTCGAGAACAGACGATTAATAATGTCGCCGCCAAGCGCCAATGTGGCTGAGTCAAACCGGCGCCAGCGCTGATAGTTTTGCAAGACTGTCAGTGATCCAATGTCGAGACCCACTTCGCGTGCATCGGTGAGCACATCGGCCAGCGCTGCGATATCCTTGACGCCGAGATTATAGCCTTGCCCGGCGATGGGGTGGATCGCATGCGCCGCATCGCCAATCAGCGCCAGGCGGGGTGCGATAAAGCTTTGCGCCAAAGTGAATGCAAGCGGGTAAGACCAGCGCGGGCCCGCAGGTGTAATTGCGCCGAGATAGGACCCGAAACGATTTTCAATCTCTATACGGAAATCTTTGTCGCTGAGCGCCATATAGGCTGGCGCCGCATCTTCGCGCTCGGTCCAGACCAGAGAGCTTCGGTTGTTGGTCATGGGTAATATGGCGAAGGGTCCAGAGGGAAGAAAAAATTCCTGCGCCACGCCATTGTGGGGGCGCTCATGGGCGACTGTCGCGACAATGCCCGCCTGACGGTAGCGCCATTGATTGGTTTTGATGTTGGCTTCAGTGCGTAAGCTTGAGAACCGCCCATCGGCGGCAATCACTAGGCTCGAGGTCAAGACGCGACCGTCTTCGAGGGTGGTGACCGCTGCGCCAGGTTTGTAGTCCGTTGTCGCGCGTTTTGCCGGCGCCAATAATTCGATGTTGTCGTCCTTGGCGATCGCATCGAACATCGCTTCTCGCATGGTCAGGTTTTCAATGATCCAGCCCATGGGTGTGTCCGCGCCCAACTCCCTGCTGTCAAAATGCAAATGAAAACTTGAGACAGCGCCCTCGTCAAAGCGCGACTTTGGGCGACCATCAGTGACCAGGATATCGCGAATGGGTTCAGCGTCCGGGGCGATTTGGTCCCACAGCCCGAGGCGCTTAAAGACCCGGGCGCAAGCATAGGAGATTGCGCTGGTACGCCCGTCAAAGGCCATTTTTCTCATGGTGGCCGGGTCGCCAGCATCCACCACCGCGCAGGAAAAGCCCCGGGCCGAGAGGGCGAGCGCCGCAAGGCTGCCCGCGAGACCACCGCCAATGATTACGATGTCAAAACTGCTCGAAGGAGCCGAGGAGGCGTCACTTGGAGAAAATTGATCTTTTTGCATCACATTTTCTGTCATGGCCAGAAGTCTCGCGCGTTAACTGGGCGCCGTCCACTAGAATAAGCTACGAGGCAGCGCTTGCGACTGCGGCGAAAAGCGCGGCATAGGGAGTGGCGAGGAACAATAGATTGCCCAAACATGGGCAAATCAAACTATGGCCTTTCAATGCGAGGCTCAGCGTTGGGAACAAAGAGGACGTGATGCGGCAGACCAAACTTGTTGCGCTATGGGCGCCGGCCTTTCTACTGGTTGCTTTGAGCGCCGGGCCAGCCAGCGCCCAGGCGATTACACCGGCCAGCGATACGGCGCGCTTTGTTTTTGATACGGCGTTGCTGTTGGCAGGCGGCCTCGCGGCGCTGTTTTTTGTCTTTGCATTTGGCCTGCGTGATGTGGGGCTGGCCCGGCTCCACAACACATCCGCAGTTTGCCTGCGGATGATGGGGGTGGTTGCGGTGACGGCCGTGGCTTTCTGGCTGAGTGGTTACAACCTCATTCATCTGATTGAAGAGGGCGGCCTTCTCGGCGAGTTCCAAATTTGGCGCCCCAATGATGATGATCCCTTGGGTGTCGGATATTCGTCCAGCATCCATTGGTTCTACCAGCTGGGCCCGGCGGTCATGGCGGCGGCGATTGTCTCCAGTGCGGTTTCTGAGCGGGTGAGGCTCGGATCGTTTCTGATCTTTACCCTGGCCCTTGGCGGCCTGATTTTTCCGATCATTGCGGGATGGTCCTGGGGCGGTGGTTATTTGGATACAGCCTGGAGCTTTTACGATTTCGGCGGCGCTGGCGTGATCCATGTAACGGGCGGCGCGGCGGCCCTCGCGGCGGCCTTTGTGGTTGGCCCGCGTCCCGGCAAATATGTACGTGGCGAAGTGCGCAATATGTCCTCGGACGCCTTGCCGTTGACAGCGTTTGGAGCCGGTCTGATCTGGGTCTCCATGCTGGTTGTGATGGCGAGTAGGGTGCAGTCCTTTTCGACGATTGAAGCGGCAATTTCCATTGGAACGATCATGGTCACGTCACTCATGGCGGCGTCGGGCGCCATTCTCTCCGCGCTTTTCCTGACCCAGCTGGTCTATAAGCGCATCGGGTTGGTGACGGTTTCTTGCGCGGCGGTGGGCGGTCTCGTTTCCATTGCCGCTGACCCTTTGCACCCATCCATGTGGCAGGCCCTGATGATCGGCGCTGTGGGCGGGATCATCGTCACCGTTGCACCGCCTTTCCTTAATCGGTTCAAGATTGATGACGCCGGGCTGGTGGTGCCAACGCATCTTTTTTGCGGAGGCTGGGGGGTTATCGTTGTGGCGTGGACCCATCCTGACGCCTGGTTTGTGGGCCAGATTGTTGGCGTCATAGCCATTGCCGGGTTTGCCAGCTTTTTGAGCCTGCTGTTCTGGATTGCACTCAAATATACATTTGGCGCCCGCTTAAGACCGACGGTTGAGCGTTCTGCCGAAGTGGAGGAAGGGGAGTGACGGTAGGGGAGCCTCAAATGGTTAATTTGCATTAACCCTTTTTGTCTCTGAGCATGTAAAACTTCTATAGCCCTTTAGCAGCTTTAGAAATGTTCCGTATCCAGTCTATGTCACGACAAACCAGAGCCTATACCCGCCGTTCTCCCCGTAACCGGGATCAATTCGCCGAATTCGTGGATGGCGTACGCCTGTGGGCGCGCAATATTCTCATGCGTGCTGGCGGATTGGCGCTGGTGTTGCTGGGGATTTGGGTCGGGGTAGCCCTGGCGAGCTTTTCGATCAGCGATCCAAGCTTCAACAATGCAACGAGTGCGGCCGTGCAAAATCTTGCTGGTGGACCGGGCGCCGTTGCGTCAGATATCCTACTGCAATTCTTTGGCGGCGCGGCTTTCTTGCTGGTCGCCCCAATGATGATCTGGGGTGCGACGGCGCTATTAGCGGGCGCCCCGGAAGAAACCCCAGGCGCATTCTGGCGGCGCTTATTGGTCTTCCCATTATCGCTTTTGCTGGCCGCTGCCGCCATCGCCGCCCTGCCATCGCCGGCCGCGTGGCCGTTTGCGGCGGGCCCGGGGGGGCTTCTCGGTGACGGTATCCTTGGCGCTATGGTGAGTATGCTAACGGGAATTGGGCTGCCTTACGCAGGGCTCATCTGTAGCGCGATGTTCGCGGTTCTCGCGGTTAGCGCTTATGCAGTTGTCTGTGGGCTTACCCGGGACCGGGTGATGGAGGCCTGGTGGGCCCTCGATGATGTTTATTGCGCTGTCTATAATTTCGGCCTTGCCCGTTACGAAGATATTACCGGGCGCTTCTCTGGCGATGACGAGGAGGATGACGAAGACTATGAACATGACAACGAAGAAGAAGGCAGCGATGTAGAAGACGGTACTGGATTTGAGTCGGAACTAGTGGCGCCCTCGCGTAAACGTAAAATAATTCGCAAAAAACTGAACTCGCGGGAGGGCAAACGGGAACGTCGTGAAAAGCAGCCTGTATTACCAGTTTTCTCAGCGGGTGATTATGAATTGCCTCCGCTTAACCTGCTTTCAAAGCCGAGCAGTTCCAATCGCACGGTCATTTCGGATGAAGCGCTGGAACAAAACGCCCGTATGCTTGAAACGGTGCTGTCCGATTTCGGCATCCGCGGGGAAATCATCAATGTGCGCCCGGGACCCGTGGTGACGCTCTATGAATTGGAGCCCGACGCCGGGATCAAATCATCGCGCGTGATTGGCCTTGCTGATGATATCGCCAGATCCATGAGCGCCATTGCCTGCCGTATTGCGGTGGTGCCGGGGCGCAACGTGATCGGCATCGAGTTGCCCAATCAGGACCGGGAAATGGTCTTTATTCGTGAGCTTCTGGGGGCGACGGAATATGAAAACTCCCAAGGCGATCTAACCATTGCGCTTGGCAAAAGCATTGGCGGAGAGCCGGTATTTGCCGACCTTGCCCGCATGCCGCATTTGCTGATAGCGGGCACCACGGGATCGGGAAAATCTGTCGGTATCAATACGATGATCTTGTCGCTGCTCTATCGGATGCCGCCTGATCGCTGCAAATTAATCCTTATCGACCCCAAAATGCTGGAGCTTTCCGTTTATGAAGGCATCCCGCATTTGTTGGCGCCCGTGGTCACGGATCCACGCAAAGCGGTCGTCGCGCTGAAATGGACAGTGCGTGAAATGGAAGAGCGCTACAAAAAGATTTCAAAAGTTGGCGTACGAAATATTGAAGGGTTTAATGCGCGCATTGTCGAGGCGGAAGAAAAAGGCGAGACCCTGACGCGAACAGTGCATACCGGCTATGATGAGGATTCGGGCGAGCCGGTTTATGAAACTGAAGACCTCGACTATGAAGAAATGCCATTCATCGTTGTTGTGATCGATGAGGTCGCAGATCTGATGATGGTTGCAGGCAAAGATATTGAGGGGATGGTGCAGCGTCTGGCGCAGATGGCGCGGGCCGCCGGCATTCACCTCATCATGGCGACGCAGCGCCCATCGGTCGATGTGATCACCGGCACCATTAAGGCAAACTTCCCTACACGGATCTCTTTCCAGGTGACGTCAAAAATTGATTCTCGTACGATCCTCGGCGATCAGGGCGCCGAGCAACTGCTCGGTCAGGGGGATATGCTCTATATGGCCGGGGGCGGACGGTTGCGCCGTGTCCACGGACCTTTTGTTTCTGACATTGAAGTCGAGAAGATCGTCAAGTTTCTTAAAAAACAAGGCGCGCCTGATTATGTGCAGGAAGTCACCGAGATGCGTGACGATGATGGCGGCGATCAAGGCGGGTTTGGTGTTGGCGGCAATACGTCATCGGGAGACGCGCTTTACGACCGTGCGGTGGCGGTCGTTTTGCGTGATCGCAAAGCCTCAACCTCTTATGTCCAGCGCCGCTTACAGATCGGCTATAACCGTGCGGCCACATTGATTGAGCGCATGGAAGAAGAGGGCGTTATTTCCGCCGCTAATCACGCGGGAAGACGCGAGGTCTTAGTCGGTGAGGACGCAGCATGATCTCGTAGTATTAATGCATCTCACCAAAAGAATATCTCGAGCCCGATTGTTCGCTCGTGATGATGGAATATTATGCTGCTGTGCAACAAAGGCTTGTTTGACAGGCGCAACAATAAATTAATAGTGATTTCAGCTTGGTTTCGGTACGGAAATTACACTGCGTGGTTTTGTCCTTTCACGCGAGATTAGCAGCCTAACTCATTGATCTTTACCTTTTGTTAGGCATAATCGGCATGTGGAAATTATGTAACTAGGTGCGAGATGTCTGAGTCCTATGAAAATCTGGCCGGCGCAGAAGGTAAGGCGCGCTTTTTCAGGCCAAAAAGGTTTGCCGCCGGCAAGTTGTTTGCCGAAGCGCCGCCGCGCGTCTGGTTTGAAGATAATGAGTTCCTGCTCGATAATATTAGCGTGACGGGCGCCGGGTGCCGTGCCCGTGATTTTCAGCCTGACGAAGAGGGGGATCGGCGCGGTGTGCTGCGGCTCACGCAGTTCGGTCGCGAGATATTCAGCGCAAAAGCGCGCCTGGTGCGAACGGGGCTTGACCGTGGGTCAGTAGTTATCGGCTTGTCGCTGGATGGGACAAGCTTCCCTCTTGATGATTTGATCCGCAAAAATGCGAGCGCGTTGGCGCTGGGATTTGCAGTTTCTGCACCGGACCGATCTACCGTTCCCGCAGAATATAAAAGTTACTGCGCGGATGTGATGGCATTTGTCGGCGGCTATCTAAATCACATCGACAAGCATTTCTCGCCGATCGAAGCGCGGCTTGATTCCAAAGCGCGCGAAGAAATCATCCAGGAGCTTACGGAGGGTGCGACACCATCATGGCGCACACTTCTGGAAGAGGGCAATGATCTGGTTTTACCGATCCACAGAAACAAAGATCAACGTGCTGTATATAAGAAATACACCGAGCGCGTTGTGACCCGAGAACTTACAGGCGGGAACAGTTGGGCGCGTAGTTACCATAAGCCCAT
Organism: Alphaproteobacteria bacterium; assembly: GCA_013151435.1. Classification (GTDB taxonomy): domain Bacteria; phylum Pseudomonadota; class Alphaproteobacteria; order Caulobacterales; family Parvularculaceae; genus Hyphococcus. The sequence goes on along the minus strand of JAADIH010000086.1, from coordinate 2,295 downwards.
GGGCTATCCCGGCGACTACAAAATCATGAATTACATGTATGACGGCGTGCCAGAAGGAGATAGTCTCCATACGCAGTTTTTACACATGCTTGGCGTTGTCGCGGGCCAGCCGATTGTGACGCGGATGACGGCCCTTGCCGGACTGATCATTGGTCATGCGGCTGGTGATAAAGACCGTTGCAGCGCTATAAATATTATGAGCATTGGTTCTGGGCCGGCGCGGGAGCTGGAGCCTCTGGTTCAAGCTGGCGGCGGATATAAATGGAATGCGACGCTTATTGACCAAGAGCCTGCGGCACTTGAATATGCGCTGAACAAGGCAGCAAGCGCTGGTATGAGCGATTGCCTTAGCGTGGCGGCGCTTAATATTTCATTCCGTGATATGCTGAGTGCATCGTCATTACGCGAAAGGGTCGCAGAACAAGATATCATCTATTCTTCTGGCCTCGTTGATTATCTAAATCCGCTTATGGCGATGCGGTTTGTTCGCCGGATGTATGATTATCTAAAGCCAGGCGGCAGATTGATCATTGGCAATGTCAATGATTTGCGCACCGGCACGCTCTGGGCGATGGAATATGTTCTCGACTGGACGCTTTATTTTCGCAATGAAGATGAAATGCGAGCAATGGCGGGTGAGACGCCGGGCGCTATTATCAGCCTGGAGAGCGATCCGTTAAATGCTATCCATTTCCTTGTTGTGGATAAGCCGCGAGTATAAACATACTTCGCGAGAGCGGTTTCGAGGTTAATTCAAACCATCGAACCGCTCTATCTTATTGTTTATTGCGGCTCTTTTTACGAAAAACCGCACACACCTTTTTCGCGAGGCACCATAGAATTAGGCTGCACTCTCTTCAGTGCTTACAGTCTCTTTTAATGGAAAGCGTACAATTGCTGTTGTGCCCGCGCCCACACTAGATTCAAGCGATAATTCTGTATGCTGGTCATCGAGAATCTTCTTTGAAAGAGAAAGGCCGAGGCCAACCCCTTCCATGGTGCGGGTTTTGAATTCTTCGGCTTGCATGAAGGGGGTAAAGGCGGCGTTGATCTGTTCTGCACTCATGCCGCAACCCTGATCGATGATTTTCAACGTATAGCCGCCATTCCCATCACATTCACCGCTAAATTCAATCGTTCCACCCGGGGGCGATGCAGCGATGGAATTTTCGATCAGTTGCCCAAGCGCATAAGCCGTATGGAGATGATCTATTTGCAACGTAGCGCTTTGCAGATCGCCAACCACAAGCCTGACTAATGCCGCTTCAGCCTTTGCGCGCGCCTGATCGACAATGATTTCCACAAGATACTCAGCAGAGCAGTCTGTTAGGTCATAAGACATCTTGCCGGCTGTCGCATCCGCATAGCGCAGCATTTTGCTGATCGATCCAAGCAGCCCGCGGGCGGATGTGTGGATATCATCGAGATAAGTCGTTGGGTCTGCCTTAGGGTCATTGGCAATTTGATTTTTCACGACCTCAGAGAAACCGACAATCTGATGCAAAGGAGTTCGCAATTCATGACTGAGGACTGACAAGAAGCTATTCTTGGCCCTGTCGGCGGCGGTTGCCTCGATCAGCAGTTTTTCAATGAATGAGGCGTCTATTTCGCGCTGTCGGCGGCGGAAAAAATCGATCCTTGAGCGTACTTCCTGGGTAAAGCTTGTAATTAGAGCAATGAATGTAATGGTCACCATGAAAAACAAACCAGCGGCGATTTCCACTACAGTTTTAGGGCTTATAAAGAGGATCATCATGGCATAAGCGGCGAAGATCATCAGGTAGATAGTGGCGGCGACTGGAAAGCTCATTCTTTGCAGGCACGCATAAAAAATCAGCACCGTCAGGATGCCGATGATATAGGGCGGCCCTCCCTCAGGGGGCATCATGCCGATCATGATCACAATGGATCCGGATCCGATCAACATCACCCCGGCAGTGATATGCTGGAAGTGGAGTTTGAATCTTTCCAGATAGCTAAGCGAAATAAGAAGGATTGCTATTGGCGCACACAGGCCAAGGCGCAACGTTAGCACCTGTGGGAGTTGCTCATCAAAGGTGATGATATCAAGGAAGCTGAAAGCAACGTAAAAGACAATGCCCAGATAATTTACCAGCCGCTCTTTGGGTAAATCAGTCTTGACCAGGTAATTACGGTAATCCTGTTCGACCTTACCGTCAGCGAAACAAGCCCTAGGCCATATAATCTGGTCGCGCGGAAAATCGCCGAAGAGCGCGCTATAAACGCTCGACGTAAAACCCCTCGGTTTGACGGTGTTCTCGATCATCCAGGCTG
>JAADIH010000136.1 GCA_013151435.1 Alphaproteobacteria bacterium | reverse complement strand
CGGCAACATTGCGACCGAAAGAGTCGCGATTGACTGGCATATCCGCATATTTGTGCGCCCGAAGCCAAACGTCCAATAGGCTTTGGAAAGCAGGTGACGTCATGTCGGAAGCCAAATCTGCATTCACCATATACGCATCAGGACGAAGCCGAGCGGCTATTTCACGAAATAGATGGCGCCGTTCCTCCGGCTTAACGAGAAAATGTGAAACCAAAATACAAGTTGCCGCATCGAACGCATCAACTTCGGGAAGGCTATCTAGGTAGCCTTCGTGGAAAGTGCACCGCGCGGCAACCCCCTCTTCTTGCGTGCGCCGCCGGCAGATATCCAGCATCGCCGCCGCCGGCTCTACGGCCGTAAACCGCCACTGTGGAAATTCCTTCGCCAAATAGATCAATTCCGAGCCCGTTCCAACGCCGACACATAATATTCGGGCGTTGGCGGGAAGCTCGCAAAGCACCGTCCGGATCAGCAAATGCAGCGCATCTTTCATGGGCGCCAATTTGGCTCTTTGTTTGTCGTAGGAAGAAGCACATTCTTGGTTGAATATTGCTGGCGATACTTTATCTTGCATACAGAGTTTTCTTTCCACCTGTCAGAGCTTGCTCATTACTTTGTAGGGCGTTGAGCAAACAAGACAACAAGCCATCCTGAAAAATCTAATACAGACATATCCCGCACAGTCAGTTGAGGAACCCATGCCCAAATCAGAAAAATTCTGGGACAGGCTCGCAAAAAAATATGCGAAGCAGCCCATCAAGGACATGCAGTCCTACAACCAGACCATGGACCAAACCAAAGCTCATCTATCAAAGGATGACAGTGTTTTGGAAATCGGCTGCGGGACCGGATCAACCGCATTGTTGTTGGCGGGCAGTGTAGAACAAATCACGGCGCGCGACACATCCGGCAAGATGGTCGACATTGCCAACGCCAAAGCGAAAGATCAGCAAATCGGGAACACGACATTTGCCAAAGGCTCCGTATTCGATGATGCGCTGGGCGAGCAGTCTTTCAACGTGGTCATGGCGTTTAATCTTCTGCATCTGTTGGAAGACATGCCGAGCGCCATCCGCAGAGTGAACGCGCTGTTGAAACCGGGCGGCTTGTTCATCTCAAAAACGGTTTGCATGAAAGGACAAGGCGGATTTTTGCCGATGATTTTACCGGTTATGCAATTTATCGGGCTCGCCCCCTATGTCAGGTTTCTGACCAGCGACGAGCTTGAGGGCATTGTCACCAATGAGGGCTTTGAGATTATCGAGACAGGAGATTATCCCGCCTCGCCGCCAAGTCGGTTTATCGTCGCCAGAAAAACTTAAACGCCTTTCGCTTCAGGCTTTGCCTCCCAACAACAACGCCGGCAGCCGCGCCAACATGCGCTGGAACGGGCGCGTTGAGCCGAGCGCGCGGGCGAGAACAAGCGCGCCTTCAATCTCGACGACGGCGCGCTCGGCGATGTCTTTCGCTTGCCTTTTGGGATGTCCTGCTTCTTCAGCAGCGCCGGCAAAGGCGCGCAACAATGCCTCGGCCATCGCCTTGGCCAGTCCCGGCGTCGCCGCTTCCGCCTCGCCAACCGTGAACAGATCAACAAGGCAGCTCGCCTTGCCGCCATTGTAAAATCTCGCAAGTCCCGTCATTGCCTTTTGCACACGCGCCTTCAGACTGCCCACACCGGTCAAAGGCTCAATCACCGCCTCGGCAACAAGTTCAACGGTCCGCGCTACTGCGGCTTTGGCCATATCCTCTTTGCCGTTCGGGAAATAATGATAAAGGCTCGACTTGCCGAGGCCGGTCGCCGCCGACAGGCGGGCGAGGCTGGCGGCGTCATATCCGGAGTTGCGAAATTCCCGCATGATCGCCTCAACGGCCTCTTCGCGGGATGATTTTATGACTGGCATTGTATGGGCTCCACTGTACCGAACGATTGGTATATTGGTAGTCACCCGCACATTACAAGCTTACCCCGCCATGCGGGGACAGCCAGAGCTGTCCTTCGGTTGGAAATTCACACCCACCAGACAAACAAAAAAGGCGCGCCGAAGCGCGCCTTTTATAATACTATAGGTGTTTGCGTTATGCCTGCTTGCGTCGGCGGCGGAGAAACCTAATGCCCGCAAGTCCGGAAAGGAACAATGGCAACGCTGCCGGGACGGGAATTTCAGGCACCGGCAGATCATTCGGATTATCTGGATTGAATGTTCCCGCCTGGATAAAGACGCCCGCATCAAGTTGGCCATCAGCGACGTCGGCGATGATAAACTTGGCCGTATGGACACCCGGACCAAGCAATCCGGAACTGGCGATCAAAACCGATGTTAAACCATCAAAGCCGATATTGAGGCCGGCGACAGGTATGCCGTCCGTATTTTCAACATTGTTGATATACGAACCCGAATTGGCAACGTCGTTAATATTATTGATATTAACGTCAGAGCCGCCAATTGTGCCAAGATTGACGCCGTCAACCAGCAGCTGGAATTCGTCATTGAATGACGTGTCGATAAAATCGATGTATTCCTCGGAAGCAAAGACAAACGCGAAATTCACTTCGCCGCCAATAGAACCATCGCCGAATTGAAAATCGAATTCCAAAACCGACGCATCAAACGAGTTCGTGATTTCCGCGGCGCCCGCAGTTCCCAAGCTGGTATTAATGTCATCATCGAAGGTATTGCCAACGCCGCGCGTTTCAATACTGTTATTGTTGGGGCCCGGAATATCATTAGCATTGCCCGTCGACATGACGATGCCGGAAGCAAAGCCAACTTCCGCCGCGCCGCCAGTGAAGGTGCCCGATTGTGTCGTGTTGCCGGTGTAAGTTGGCGTGCCGACGACAGTGACGCCGGCCCCAAGTATTGTGTTGACGAGCGTGGTCGCATCATCCGTTGTCGTAATCGTAACCGCCTGTGCGGCGCCCGACATGCCTAATCCAACCGCGCATGCGATTGTCGTTATTTTCAAAATACCCATCCAACATTCCCCGGGTTAACTCAACTGCGTTAATGTTTGTTAATAATTGGCCTAAGTCAATGGTTTGTGGGAGGAAATTTTGTCTTTTGGGGGAAAAACCAGGATAACAAGGTTAACTGCAGCAATACATGCAATTTTGTCACACTATAGCTGGCAGAAGTATTTGACGCTGCGGCGGCTATTCTCCCATACATAGTGCGATTATGGCGCTCTACAACCATTACGATAATATTCCCCTATTCAGCGATCCATCCGACAAATAAGGATACGCATTGCTCCGCGCGGCCAATCTATCTATGCGCCAACGCTTAAGCTTACGAAAGTACATATTCAACGTGAACTGGTCCCCGGAACAGGACGCCGCCCTTCTTAGTGTTGACAGCTGGTTGAAAGACGGCAGCACGCAAGTCTTCCGCCTGTTCGGCTATGCCGGCGCTGGCAAGACGACGCTGGCGCGCCACCTCGCTGAACATGCCGGCGGTGATGTTGCGTTCGCCGCTTTCACCGGCAAGGCCGCGCATGTGATGCGCCAAAAGGGCTGCGCCGGCGCCTCCACCATCCATGCGCTGATCTATCGCCCGGCCGGCGGCGAGGACGAAGACGAGCCGATGTTCACACTTCGCCATGATGCGCCGGCATCCACCGCCGACCTCATCATCATCGATGAATGCTCAATGGTCGACGAGGAGCTTGGCCGCGACTTGCTCTCCTTCGGCAAGAAGGTGCTTGTGCTTGGCGATCCGGCGCAACTTCCCCCGGTGAAAGGCGGCGGATTTTTCACCGGGGCCGAGCCGGACTTCATGCTGACGGAAATTCACCGCCAGGCGGCGGACAATCCAATCATCCGCTTGTCGATGGCGATCCGTGAGGGCGGCGCGTTTGACGAACAGTCCGATGAATGCCGGATTATCAGTAAACGCGATATCTCAACTGACGAGATCATCGCCGCCGACCAAATTCTGGTGGGCGCCAACCGCACCCGCAAACGCTACAATGACCGATTGCGCGAGCTGCACGGCCACACTGATTTCACGCCGGAAGCCGGCGAGAAACTGGTCTGTCTGCGGAACAACAAAAAGAAAGCGATGTTGAACGGCGGCATCTGGACGGTTGACCGGCGGATGTCGCCGCGCGGCGGGCGGGTGCGGTTTTCGGTGCGCCCGGAAGAAGGCGGTAAGGCGGTCAACGTATCGGTGCCGCGGGCGTTTTTTCTCGATGGTCCAGAGAATGTCCCGTGGGAGCAACGCAAAGGCGCGGACGAGTTTGATTACGGCTACGCCCTCACCGTGCACAAAGCGCAGGGCTCGCAATGGGACGACGTGGTTCTGTTCGATGAAAGCTATATGTTCCGCGAGCATAGCGCGCGCTGGCTATACACCGGCGTCACCCGTGCGGCGAAACGACTGACGCTGGTGCGGTGAGTTGTGTCACGAAAACGTGACAACTGATAGTGGAAATTAAAATGCTGCAATTACAATTAGTTGGACTTGTTTTGTTATAGTCTAACGTTAGGTTTTACTACTGTATTTAAAAATAGTTGCTATTTCTATTGACGAAGTCTTGTTCAAAAAACATCCTCCGTATGGGAAATTATACGGGGATAGACAAAATCATGATTAAAAAACTTTTACTCGCCTCCTGCGGGGCGATTGCGCTTGGCGCGTGTGGGACCACAGGCGGCGGCAATGGCCGCTACGACACGCAGCAACTCCCATTAGGGCAACTTACCGCAGCGCCCTTTGCAATTAACAACAACCCGCTCGACCGTATTGACCTCTTAAGCATGATCGACCCTGAAAACCGGCGCGCGGCTTTGCGCTCAGAAGGGTTGTGCGAAACACACAATGCATCCCCGCCGAGAATTCGCGGGTATGCACGAGACAAAACAAGGGATGCCGTAGGGCTTTATATAGACACTCTAAGAAAGCAGTACGGCGATTTAACTGAAAAATTGAAGCAGGCGCCTACGGAAAAAGACAAGGTGGATCTAAGAGCGCAAATAGAGAGCCTTGCAGACCGTATCTACAAACTTGAGTTAAACAACAGAAAAGACCCGAGCATTATCAGAAAAAATAGCTCTCGTTCAATCGATGATATGCGCCGTGACTATATTGCAGAAAGATATCAATACGTAACAAACCAGTTACTCAAAGAGGATAAAGAAAAAGAACGAAAAAAACTGCGCAAGGAGAAAGAAAACCTTGAGGAAGAAGCAGCAAAACTTGGTTCAACACTTGATGGTGATGGCGGCGTAAATCCTTCGATCGAGTTAAATTGTGCGCTTTTCGCTTTCTATACCTATTACCTTTCCTACCCACAGTTTACATTTGCTATCAATGATCTTTCATATTATCTCGACAACGACTATCTGAATTTCAAAGCACTTATCCCAGACCTAACCTCAAGTGAGTTTGATAGCGAAGCTGGTGTGAATAACCTTAGGGATTACGTCGCCCGCCTTTCTGAATTCGAACAACAGCGCCTAAAGAGCTACTTATCTACCGGGCTCTACGATAAATTCTTCGAGCAGGCTGCCAAATCAATCGCAATCTCAATGCGGCGAAACTCCATTCAGGACCAAATTATGGTCCATTCGGAAAACTATTGCCGTTATTTCAAAGCCAAACTTCATGACACTGACATAAAAGTCAACCTCGGCCTGGGCTTAGCTTCGACTGTGCTGAGCGGGCTTGCAACTATATTCACCGATCCAACGACGGTGCGTGCGCTTGCAGGCGCTGCTGGCATTACTTCTGGCAGCCAATCGCGGTACAATGAAGTAATGTTTGCCAACCTTGCTGTACAAACAGTAATTGCCGGCATAGACCTCTCACGAGAAAAGCTATTGCGCGAAATAAATGGCTATCGCTTCTTTCCTCTCGACAAAGATGATATTGACGAGTTTAAGGGATTAGAAAATGATGGCGTTCTCAATCCGGGCATGTTCAATACTTATGGACTGCGTACTTCTATTCCCTGGGACAATCTATATGGTGAAGAAAACGGCCAACTCACCTATGCGGGCCATGTGATCCCAGCAGATAGCGATAAGATAGCCAACCTTGGATATCAGCCGCCGGTTTTTACCTTCAGCGAGTTGATTTCTCGCGCAGCACTACAGCAAGAAGGTGCAAGCGTGGCAGAAACTGAGGTAACGACCGATACGGAGAATAATCCACCGATTGCCCTCCCGATGGAAAAAAAGACAAAAGAAGATACGCCCGTTGAAATCGACGTACTTAAGGCCGTATCAGATCCTGATGAGCAGGATGCCGACAATTTAACCATTGACCAAAGCGCAACGTCAGCTCTAAGCGGCACGGTTGCTGTTATCGAAGACGGTAAGAAACTGCGATATACACCGCGTACGAATTTTCGTGGCAAGGATGTCATCAGATACACTGTTAAAGACGGGCGCGGCGGCAAAGCACTCGGTTTTGTTGAGGTAACCATAGAAGCGGACGGGGAAAAATCACCCACCAAAAAATACCTCGGGCTTGCAAGCATTGGCGTATACTCGGTCGAGGCCGCCATGCGCGATGCAATCCGTTTCCAGACTTCTTGTTCTCTCGCTGCAGGCCTAACCCAAGCCACAGAAGCGATGGAACAAGCGCGAGCGCCGTCAGTAGAAACCCTCACCAATTCCTTAAAGGATATGGAAGGAATGATGCGCGCCACAGAACAGCTCCGCCGCGCAATTGACGATGCCGCGGCGGCCAATAAAACCAATCCCTAAAAGAAATTTATTCACGCGGGCGCTCAGCGCTAACGCGACAGGTCAACAAAGTTGCGTGTCAATGGCCGATTATCATCGGCTTTAGTTCTCTAACATTTAGTGTAGACACAGAAAGGCACGACTATGCGAAACGCACTTATTATTTTATCGATTGGATTATTGTCCGCGCCGATGATAACGGCTGCCATCGGCGCTCAGCGGGGGATTAAGCCGTCTAAAAGCGAGAGTCGATCAGAAGATAGCGATGCGAAAATATTGAATGTTCAGGCATTGCAATCAGGGCATGACAAGCTAGGCGTAATACCGAAGCAAATTTCAGTTTCCGATATGGTTAGCAATAACGGTGGAGCCTATTCGGGTACGTACTGGGAAGTTTATCCTCTTCATGTTGGATCCCTATTTAATTTACAAATAGGCGGTGACGGCAATGGCGACACCGGGCCAGCTCGATACCGTAACAGCATACGCAGCATGACGCTTTCCATCTTTAACCCCTCCATAAAATATACCGCGTCTGTGACCGTTAAATGCGGAGGTTCCACACTCATAGATTCGAAAATAGAAAGAAAAAAAGAGGTCGCAATGAACTCTTTTTGGAGCTTAACCGTTTCTCCCAAGAACCGCCCGATGGGAGATGCGGCTTGTATTGTCAGCAGTGCTGATGTCCCAATTACCGTCGCTGCAATCGTTGTGAATACTATCCTTGAGGACGGCACACCAGAATATGGCGGCGATGTGATACATCATTCTGCAGTAGAATGGCCTGTTTTTCGTACTAACGGCGCAGATTAATTTGGAACTGGATAATTTGGCGCCTCCCAATAGAGTTAGGACTCTGCGAGTTCTACACTCACCTGCCGCTAGGTCAATAATACTCCGCTGTCGGAACAAATGCATCCTTTTGCGTATCAAACACCTGCACGTCGCCGGTGGTTATGTGGTAGACCCAGCCATGCAGCGTTAGCGCGCCGGTTTTGAGCCTTTCGGCCACCGTCGGATGGGTTTTGAGGTGCTCAAGTTGCAAGATCACGTTCTGCTCTGTCAGCATGTCCTGCTTTTCAGCGGCGCTTTTCCCCTGCCCGGTCTGCTCGACAATTTTAACGGCTTTGTCAGTAAATTTCAGCCAATGGCGGACATGGGGAAGCTCTGAAAGACTTTGCGTGCCTATGGCCGCTTCCATCGCGCCGCAGCCGGTATGGCCGCAGATTACGATATGCGGCACTTTGAGAACTGCTGCTGCAAATTCCAACGACGCGGTCACGCCGCCGGTATGTTCCGTATGTGGGGGGACGATATTGCCGACATTACGGCAGACGAACAACTCGCCCGGTTCCGACTGGGTGAGCATGCCGGTCTCAATACGCGAATCTGAACAGGTGATGAACAGCGCTTCAGGCGACTGGCCGTCGCTTAAAGCTTCAAACAGCGCTTTTTTCGCTGGAAAAATATGGGTTTGAAACCGCATCACGCCATCGACAAATTTAGGCATTTGTTCCTCTTTCAGGCCACGCACAACACTCGGCGCCGTATACCCTATTGCGCGATAGTTTGCATCAGATCATTTGCCTGTAGCGGACAAACACATATTGCCAGTTTCACCAGACAAAACCGCGACCAGCGCAAGATTTCCGGCTGAGGTCTTCATTCGCAGTTCACAAACCCTACCGAAAAGTTACCACAGGCCAGCAAGACACAATCGATGCTCTTAACTAACGCGTAAATACTCATACTAAACGCTGCATTAAGCATAATAAAGGATACTCCTCCCAACGCATAGCCAAATGGGAGTGGCCATGTGCTGTTTTCGTATGCAGGTTTTATAAAATGTTCCAAGCGGCATCGGCCAAAATAAACCTGGAAGACCTCGATCAGAAGGTCAAAGACGCAATCTTGCGTCAGCAATTCACCGAAGTGCGCGTTAATGTGCCGCTCGTTTTTGTGACCATCATGATCGCGACTGCGCTGATGATGGTCTACATCGCTGTGAACACTGGAATCGAAGCGGCTATATTTTTGCCGCTATTATTGATCCCGGGCCACCGGCTTCCTCATTGGTTGCGGCTGCACGTGCCGGACATGACCGATATCGAAATCAAACGGCATACCCGCAGAACGCTGATCATCGGTCTTGGTCTGGGGTTTTACGCGACTTTTTGCAGTGTCGTTCTGTTCTATCAAATAGACTTGCAAGGTAAGTTTCTGCTAGCGACGTGGGTCGGCCTGATTGGGATGGCGGGCGCCATCGGCATTGGTTCGCTACCGCGAATTTCTATGCGTGTTATCGTTTCGACCATATTGCCCGTCAATATTCTATTGGTGCTGGAGTTACAAACCGCAACGATAGTCTATGCGGCGATTATGGTGCTCATTGGTTTTGTGACGAGCACCTTTGCTGCAAGACTTTCTGCATTCAGCGCCGAATTAACAATCCAGAAGCTGGACCGTGACGGCGCAAAAAAAGCTGTCGATAAATCACTCCATGCTTTTATAGAAAGCGCTTCCGATTGGGCATGGGAGCGCGATGCCGATGATAAACTCATCTATATTTCTGAAAATTTTGAAACCATTACCGGCATCAGCATTGATAAAGTTATGGGACAGAAGTCATCTGTCATTATCCAGCAAAATGGGTATGATGACAGAGTTGCAAAGCTAATCGCCCATTCCAATAAGACCCGATCACCGATCGTGGACCTTCGATACTCAATGAAGCGGCGCGATGGTTCGATTATCCACCTGTCTACATCCGGCCAACCAAAATTCGATGAAAATAAAAATTTTACCGGCTATGTCGGCTGGACCCGCAACATCACCAAGGAAGTCGGCGCTGAGTTGCGCCTGCGCCAAAGCGAGGAAATGCAGCGTGACTTTGCGGAAAGCGCTGGCGATTGGGGGTGGGAAATCGATGCAGATCTGCGCTACCGATATATCTCCGAACGGGCGCAGAAAGTCACCGGCTTCGATCATCAAAAATTCCTTGGCCAAAAAGTCGGCGTT
>JAADIH010000039.1 GCA_013151435.1 Alphaproteobacteria bacterium | reverse complement strand
TTGGTTTGACGCTTCTGCCGGTGTTGTATGAGCATGGCGGTTGTGATGGACGTGCGCTGCAAGGCGGGCAGCGTCGCTTTGGTAATGACGTAACAAATTTTACGAAGCTTTTTGAAGGTGCAGCCGCTGTCCTCGCCAGTCTTCCCGATGATGCACAGGTTGGGGTGGCCGCGCATTCTTTGCGGGCTGTTAGCCGTGAGGGGTTAAAGGCTTGTCGGGCTTTGGTCTCACGTGAGCCGATGCATATTCATATTGCAGAACAAATCGCGGAAGTTGAAGAGGTGAAAGCCGCATGGGGAATGCGTCCGGTCGAATGGCTCATGGCCAACCATGATGTTGATGAGCAATGGTGCCTCATTCACGCAACCCAGATGGAGCGGCATGAAACTGAAGCAGTCGCAAAATCAGGCGCCGTTGTGGGGCTTTGCCCAATCACGGAAGGAAATCTTGGGGACGGAATTTTTGACGGTGTACGATATCTTAAACATAATGGCCGGTTTGGCATTGGCGCTGATTCAAATATCCGTATTTCACTGTCAGAAGAATTACGGATGCTTGAATATACGCAGCGCTTGCGCGATCACGGACGGGCGGTTCTAGCGACACAACAGGCCTCAACAGGCCGCGTTCTTTTGGACGGCGCCGCACGAGGTGGCGCGCAAGCCGCAGGCAGAGACAGCGGCGCCATTGAAATTGGACGGTTGGCTGACTTTTTTGCACTTGATGCAAATGCAATTGATCTCATGGGGAAAGAGGGCGATGCCATTCTTGATAGTTTCATCTTTGCAAGCGACGACAGCATTATTACTGATGTATGGTCTGCGGGCCGGCATGTGGTGAAAGAGGGCCGCCACATAAAGCATGATGCTATATCAGCGCGTTACCGAACAACTATTCAATCGCTGAAGGCGAGGATTTGAACTAGGTCATATACCATTACCATCAGATGGGTTTTCGGAATGACCAATGAAAGAAGCAAGGCAGCAAATTCACCCGGTGCTATCGGCGATGACTACAGCGCGCTTTTCGAGCCAGCACCGCTCCCCGCAAGAAGGCTTGGCGGGTCGACCGGGATATCGCGCATAGCATTGATCATGTCCCGGTGCACTTTAAAGCGATCGAGATCTGCGCCCGTAAGGTTCTTCCCAGTTGCAGCAATTTTCAACCTTTGTGGATTGACCGCCTTGCCATGCAAATGCACCTCATAATGGAGGTGCGGGCCGGTGGACCTGCCGGTGGTGCCAACATAAGCGATGATATCCCCTTGATCGACGCGCTTACCTTTGCGGATGCCGCGGGCAAATCCTTTGAGGTGAGCATAAGCGGTCTTGTAGCCATTGGCATGACGTATAAGGACGTAATTTCCAAAGCTGCCATATCGGTTTGCACGTTCAATGACGCCATCGCCCGCCGCCTTGATGGGGGTGCCGCGACGGGCAGCGAAATCAACGCCCTTGTGAGCGCGACGGTACCCAAGGATCGGATGTTTGCGAGAACCAAAGCCGGATGAAAGCCGGGCACCATCGATTGGTGTTTTCATCAACAGGCGTTTCGCACTCTGGCCAGTGGCGTCATAATAGTCCGAGCGCCCCCGATCAGCATCGGCTTTAAAGCGGTAATAGCCTTTTTCTTTGGCGCGCCCGCGCCAGGTAAGACGCGCAAACAAAATATCACCGGCTGAGACCATTTCACCGCGATCATCGTAATGGACTTCGAAAATTGCTTCAAATTCGTCGCCGCCGCGAATTTCACGCTGGAAATCAACATCATAGGAAAATGCATTTGCGAGATCGGCAATGATCGCATCCGGCGTGCCAGCCGATTTCGCCGATACATAAAGACTACCACGGATCCGTCCTGATACAGACATGGTGCGCGTAGTGAGAGCAATGGCCGCTTTTTCCGCTCTCAGTTTGCCGGATTGGTCACGGCGCATGGTAATGCGGCTTTCCGCATCTGCGCGAAATTCTAATCCAATGAGGTGTGCTTCTGGCTCTTCGTCGTCAGATGCAAGCTGGAATAATGTTTGATTTGGCCAGCCAAGGGTGAGCACAAATTCTTGCCCCGGACGAAGCCTGCGCAGATTATAATGCTTGCCGAAAGCATAGGCGGCTTCGTTGCGATCCTTGATGCCAACACCCGCGCGTTTTAGAGCGTCGACAAAGTTTTCACCTCTGGTGATCCGAATACGGGTTTGGCCAATTTCACGTTCTATGTCTTGAGCTAGGAAAACAGCCGTGGCAGCTCGGATTTTTTCGATTGGCGTCAGATCGCTCTCGAAGAACACAGGCGGCGGCCCGTCGTCTTCTGATGCGAGCATCAATCCGCCAAGGCGCATGGGGCGCGCAGCGATCACCGGCGCAGCCGTTGTGATGCGTATTGGTTTAATGCGGGGGATAAGACCTTCTTGCTTGGATGTATCACTCGGCGCCAACATGGTCTCATCACTGGCTTGTGGTGTGTCCGCTCGAGCTGCGCGCGATTCATTAAGAGCCTGACGAATAGATAAATCGGTATCGATGATTTGGGCATTAGCCTGTTTAGCGGTGGCGGGTGTTTCGCTCGCCGGTGTGTTAATCGGGATCACCACCTGGCGCACAGTTTGATTTTTGACCGGGGCGGGCGGCGATAGGACGGAAAAGGAGAGAAATCCTGCACCAGCAATAAGGATAGAAAGGGACGCAGCAAGAGCTGCGGGCCCGCGCCGTTTTCGCACAATGGGGCAATAGGCAGCGCCGTCGCTGGTCAATATCGGCTTGGTTATGTTGGATTGTGCTGTCATCCGCGCTTGCGCCATTTTCCTTATGCCGCCTTGGAAAGCGGAAATACTCAAGTTTATTCGGAGCTTACAGCCAAATTTGACCGCGCGCCCGGAGATACATGACACGCCTCGCAAATTCCTGCAATTTTCTGCATGCTAGGGGCGCGCGATGATTGAGATTAGACGAAATTGATCTTAACCAATAGCGAAAACCGGCGGTTATGTTTGAGGGATGTGAGTAATATGCGGGCGGCGCGATTAGTATTCGGGAGTTTCCTGATTTTGGCAGTTTTTGCTGCAGCGCTCTTTGTCTTTCGTTTGCCCCTCGTTGGCTTTGCGGTCAAGTCTGCTATGGCGCGAGCGGGGTTGGAAAGCCCAAAAGTAGAGGTCGTTGCTCTATCCCTTAACGCCATCACGCTGCGCGATGTATCGGCTGGCCCTTTACACGGTGAGGCGTTTGAAATTCAAGAGATTGAAGCGCGATATGATTGGCGCGCTTTACTGTCTGACCGGAAAGTTGAAGCGGTAAAGATCGGGCCAGGGACTGTCCGCATTGAAATATCTTCCGAAGGCAGGGTTTTACTGCCGGGTGTTTTTCTTGGGTCGCGCGATGAGGAAGGCGGCAGCCTCGCATTACCATTTTCGAGATTGGCGTTTGATGACATTGTGATCTTGATTGACACACCCTTGGGCGCCGCGCATGGGGTCATGAGTCTAGATTATGATGCTCTCAAAGGCGGCTCCACAGATTTTCATCTCGAGACGGATTATGCAGGATTTGATGCTGGGCGTATAGAGAACGGCGTCTTTGACCTTGGCGTTGATTTTTCCGAAGACGGAGCGGTCATGGGTGCGGCGACATTTCGGGGCGGTCTAATTTCTCCCTATGGCGCCGTTCGCGATCTCGATGTGGTGATGACCAGCGAGGGAAGTTCTTGGCGAGATTTGGGGCGAGGTCTGGCAAATGGTCTTCGTGAAGATTTGATCGGTCATCTACGCCTTGAAGTTCGATCAGCGCTGGTGAGCGCCAGCGATTTTCCGTCCACATCGCTCAAAATAACCGAACAAAGCGCAGTGTTGTTTGGCGAACCTGTTTCATCCCTTTCCTTTACTGGCGGAATGGACCTATCACTTTTCGATGGTGTGATTTCCGTCGACATTGGCGGCGCCCCATTGATTGTGGATGCTGATAACGGCGCAAAACTGGTGATCGCAGGGCTTCCTGATGATCCATTGTTCAGGCGCAGCAACGATAAAGCTCAGGCGAATTTCTCTTTTTCTTTAAGCGGCGCAAGGGTCGTGGCGAATGGTACACTGAACGCAGAAACCACCGAAGACGGATGGTTCGTTGTGACGCCAGTGTATGTGGGTGAATATCGTTCCGAAAATATTTCCTTCGATGACGCCTCGGCGCTTTTTCGGGTAACGATGCGCCCCGGCAGTGTTCTGGCGGACATAACAACGACCACAAATTTACGTTCGCTCTCAGTTGGGCGCTTAAGTGTTTATGATGCGCCGATTGAAGCGAATTTTCTGATTGAAACTGACAATGCTGCAAAAACTGCTCTGGTGACCTTGCCGCCAAGCCATTGCATTACCCTTGATGACGCACGCATTACGATTGCGCAACAAGACACAGAGGCGATCTTTAAAGGCGCGAAACTATGCGCCCAAGACCGGCCGCTTGCAATTTTTGATTGGTCTAATGATTTGCGTTGTGACTTTGCGGGCAATATCAGCGCGTCTTATCTGCATTACCGTCTTGGGAAGACGAATATCGTGGGGCGATCGCCGATCATCGAAGTCTCGGGAGTTTATAAGCCGCAGGTGAACCAGACGATTGCGAGTGGTGATGTTTCGGGTGGTGCGCTGACCTTCAATGACATGTTGGTATTTTCGTCGATTGACGGGGAGTATGATTTTTCACTTGATCGCCAGGTGATGGGGGCAATGATGCATGTTCGCAGCGTCCGCATTACTCAAAATGAAAATAATCCGAAAGTAGCACCGGTAATCGGCACAGGGGATGCACATCTGGTCGGCAAGAAAGCAACCTTCGACTATGTTCTCGAAACGCCAACCGGCAATCGCCTTGGCGAAGGAGTGGGCGTTCATAATGTTGATACAGCACGAGGCAAATCAACATTTGTCTTTGATCGCCTTGAGTTCCTGCCAGATGGGCTCCAGCCTGAATTGCTCGCGCCGGTATTAAAAGGGGTGATCGGTGAAACAACGGGTGCTGCAACTGGGGAAGCGACTTTCACCTGGGCGCCGCTTCCAGTTGGATTAATGTCATCAGCTAATATTCAGCTTGATGATATTACTTTTGGCGGTCCGACGCGTGTGATCACGCAAACAATTGGCGTTAATGGTCGTATGGATTTAGCGAACTTGTGGCCGGTGACGACTGATGGCGTTCAAACGATTTCTATCTCCGGCATTGATTTTGGCGCCCTCCAGTTGGAGGAGGGTGAAATCAAGTTCGAGATGCCTGGTGATGAAACTCTGCGAGTTATTGAAGCCAATTTCCCTTGGTTTGGGGGGGTGCTAGGTGTCCATGATGCCAACGCGTCTTTTGCGGGGGGTGAAGCGACGGTGCACTTACAGGCCGAGAATATCGATCTCGCGCTGATCCTTGAATTTGCCGATGTGGAGGGCCTTTCCGGTGAGGGGATTCTTAGCGGTGTGCTGCCTCTGGTGGTGGTGGATGGAAAAGCGAGTATTGAAAACGGTATTTTGCACTCAACGACGCCCGGGGCTTTTCGGTATCAGGGCCGCGCCGCTGGAGCGGCATCGTCTGCTGGTGAGGATGCCCAGCTTGCATTTGACCTTTTGCGGGACTTGAGATTTTCAAATCTGGGAATAACCATCGACGGCCCTCTTGATGGAAAACTCGAATTTCAGTTGAATTTTGAAGGCACTGGGGAGGTCGAAGTTAACGAGGCTAGTGGGCGGGTGCCTGTGCTCTATCAGATAAATCTTGAAGCCGCGGTGCTGGAATTACTCAATCAGGCCGCACTATCCCGGAATATCCAGCTTCAGGTCCGCGAAGGCCTCCAAGATGATCCTTAGAGTCTGTTCAAATAATACCGGCTTGTCTGACAGACATTTAGGCTAAATCATGACAACCTTTCCCAGAACCGTCAAATTTTAGCCGCAAGAGTCGAATAAAAGAGTGGACAGTACAGCGTAAAAGCGATTCATTGAACAAACGAATATGAGGGCGGAGATGATGGTCCGAAGCGCAGACATGAAATTTTTGAGATTGGTTCCGATACTGGTAGCGGTGATGTTGCCAGCGTGCACAAGCCTCACCCTAAAAGGTGATGCCGAGAAGCCTATCGTCGTCAACTTGAATATTAAGATCGATCAGGAAGTCCGTGTTAAACTTGATCGCGAAATTGAAGACCTAATCGCCGAAAATCCGGACATATTCTAGAACCCGTCCGGAATGGAGAACGCTATGAAACGTCTTTTACTCAGTTTGACGGCTGTGGGTATGCTCGCGGGCTTAGCAATTGCCCCCGTGGTGGCCGCCGCGGCAAGCGCGATTGTGGAGCAGGCCAAGGATGCCTGTGTCGTCGGAGAACAAGCAGATGGCTATCTCGGTTTTGTGCCGGGTTCTGACGCCACTGATGAATTGCGCCGTGAAGTTCGGGATATTAATCAGCAGCGTAAAGCGATATACGCAGATCTCGCTCGCAGGAATGGTGTTTCGACCAGTGTGACGGCGGCACTGACGGCGGAAAAGCTGATGCGTCAGGCCTCCAGTGGTCAATGCATACGCGATCAAACCGGCAATTGGCGCGAAGTATAATTTATTGGCTTTTAGGGCCCGCTTTTAAAACGAATCTGCGATAAGGGAGCTTCAGTAAAGGAGTGTCCCTTCGTCATGTCTCAATCTCAACCTATTGACCCCCCAAAAGACGACGATCTTGATGCGCTGTCACTATCAGCGCTGTTGTCATCACGTGTGTGTCACGATCTCATCAACCCGGTCGGCGCCATCGGATCAGGGCTTGAGGTTTTAGATGACCCGTCCATGGATGGCTCGATGCGTGAGGCGGCGCAGGATCTGATTCGTTCAGGGGCGGCAAAAGCAATCGCGTTGTTGACTTATGCGCGACTGGCGTACGGTGCGGCTGGCGGCCATGGCGCACAGATCAGCCTTGAGGACGCCAAGAAAGTGCTCACGGGCATTTATGATACCGTAAAGCCGGACCTGGATTGGCGTCTTGGTGATGGGTTCGCGGATAAGGAGAATGTCAAAGTTTTACTGGTTCTCGCCTATTCTGCGGCCGAATGTGTACCGCGCGGGGGGAGTGTCGTGATTGATGGAACGATTGACAATTTTACCATTACGGCGACCGGCAAAAAAGTTCTCCTGCAGGATGATTTGGTCAAAGCTTTGAGCGGCGATTCAAGCGATATTGCGCCCAAATTTGCACCGGCGTTGATTGCATCGCAACTTGCTAGTGAAAAAGGCGGACATATAACAGCAACAAAAGATGACGAAAAAGTCGTGCTTGCAGCCACGTTTAAAACCTGATCTGAGGGCCTGTTTTTAGGCCGGGCCTAGGCTAACTCATCGATCACCGATGGCTGTTTTTCAGTCATTGGTGTTTTTCCATACATTTTAGCGGGATCAATAGCGTAAAGGGGCGTTTGTTAACCTTCGGATAACGCCGAGGTTGCAGAATTGGCGCTGTTATTTTAGGCGCGTTTTGCGCCCCGGAGAATGGACCCGAAAATGAACGCGAAGAAAACATGCCTCGTTGTTGATGACTCCAGCGTTATTCGTGAAATCGCAACACGTATCATTACTGATTTAGGCCTCAATACAGCAGAGGCTGAAAACGCCAATACTGCGATAGAGTATTGTCGCGAAAGTCACCCCGATGTTGTTTTTCTGGATTGGGACTTGCCGTCTATGGGCGCCCTGGATTTTTTGCGCGGCGCTGCAAATCTCGATGAGAAACCAGTGATTATTTTGTGCGCTACAGAAAACGATCCGCAACAGTTCACCCTCGCGAAAGCCGCTGGCGCGGAGCATCATGTTTTGAAGCCATTTGATAAGCCAGGGATCGCGGCAAAGCTCAGTGAGATTGGGATGATCGTCAGTGATGAGCCGCGAACAGCTGCCAATCAATAACGACCCGAAATACAGCACCGGACATATATTAACCCTAAAACAATCATAGCACACATGGAGCAAATCACTCTATGGGTCTGACAAGCACGTTGTTTGGCTAATTGAACGTCTGATTGTCGATACGGGAGGCTTCTGCGGGATGTAGGAACAAGCTCTTATGAGATCGCTATGCCGTTAATTCAACTTATCGTACTTGCAATAATTCAGGGCATCACTGAGTTCTTGCCGATATCATCGTCAGCGCATCTCATCATGGCGCCGCTAGCAGTTGATAGCTGGGCTGATCAGGGCCCGCTCATTGATGTTGCCGCCCATGTAGGATCATTGTTCGCGGTGTTGCTTTATTTTCGCCGTGAAACGGTGATGCTGGTTCATGGGGGCATCGATACTTTGCGGTTTCAACCCAGCGCCAATCGAAAACTATTTTTGTACATTGCCAGTGCGACCATTCCGGTTTTGATGCTGGCGGCTGTTTTTGTTGCGCTGGATCTGATCCCAATGTTGCGTTCACCCGTAGTTATTGGCTGGGTGAGTATCATTTTTGGCGTCCTGTTGTGGCATGCAGACCGCGCGCCGACGACCCATAAGGGTCTTGACCGAATTGGCTGGCGTGAGGCGATGATCATAGGGGCCTCGCAAATGCTGTCGCTTATTCCAGGGGTTTCACGTTCGGGGATTACCATGACGGCCGCGCGTTATCTTGGTTGGACCCGCCCTGAAGCGGCGCGGTTTTCTATGCTTCTCGCTATTCCGACCATCCTGGCATTGGGGTTTTTTGCGGGGATCGGGCTGGTCCGCGAGGGTGCGGGCGCTGATATGGTCAGTGCGGGCATCGTCGCGGCGCTGTCTTTTCTGTCGGCCTATGTCGCGATAGCCTTCATGATGAAATTGACCCAGCGGGTAAGTTTTACGCCCTTTGTTATCTACAGAATAATCTTCGGTGTTGTGATACTCTTCTTTGCAGGAAAACTTGCTGGAGGATAATCGATGTCTCATGTGACCGGAATTGGTGGCGTCTTCTTTCGTGCTCATGATCCCAAGGCGGTTGTTGCATGGTATAAAGAGCATTTAGATATTGAAATTGGCGGTATGGCCTTTTGGAGTCAGGAGGCCGGCCCGACCGTATTTGCGCCGTTCAAGGCCGATACAGATTATTTCGGCAGTTCAGACCAGCAATGGATGATCAATTTGAGGGTCAAGGATCTCGATGGACTTCTGACTAAATTGAAATCCAAAGGCATTGACGTGGAAATGCGTGACGAATGGCAATCTGCTGAAATTGGAAGATTCGCCCGTATCCATGATCCTGCGGGCACGCCGATTGAATTGTGGGAACCCGCCGAAGGGTGCGCCTGATGGTGCAAGTCTAACTCTGATTTAATCTCCCTGATAAAGAAAAGACACCGCACTGCCAGGATTTTACAGTAAAACTTTTTATAGTTAGTCACTCCATACCGTATTGGATAAATTCAAAATGACATCACAGAATGATGATAGGCTCGTCACGGCGGATGGGGTTCGCAAGGCAGCTGAGCGCATAAAAGGACATGCGATCCGTACGCCGCTCATTGAGAACGAAATGCTCAATGAGGCGGCAGGAGGGAGGGTGCTGGTCAAGGCCGAGGTGCTTCAGCTTGGAGGGTCATTTAAATATCGCGGTGCGTTTAATAGGATCTCTCAGCTTAGTGCTGAACAGCTCGAAAAGGGTGTGTTGGCCTGGTCCTCCGGCAATCATGCCCAAGGTGTTGCCCGAGCAGCCCAGCATTTTACTACGCCCGCAAAAATCATCATGCCCACCGACGCGCCTGAGCTGAAAATAGAACAGGTGCGTAAATTTGGCGCCGAGATTATTTTCTATGACCGATATACCGAAGACCGCGAAGAGATTGCAAAGCCTATCATTGAGGAAACTGGGATGGCGCTGGCGCCGTCTTACGATCACCCTGACATCATTGAAGGTCAGGGGACGTTGGCGTTAGAGAGCGTCGACGATGCCCGTGCCCTTGGGGTTGAGCTTGATGCATTTATTATCTGTTGCGGCGGCGGCGGCATGACCTCGGGTTGCGCCACTATTCTTGAAGATATCTCACCGTCGACGGAAGTTTGGATAGCCGAGCCAGAAGGGTTCGATGAGACTTGGGCCTCTATCCAAAAAGGAGAGCGGCTAACTGCCGACATCACCCAGCACACTATATGTGATGCTATCGCCACGCCTACGCCTGGCCTATTGACCTTTCCGATTATGCAACGGCTTGTGCGTGGGGGGGTCACACTGAGTGAAGCCGAAGTCGAGCATGCAATGGTGTTCGCTTTTAAATATTTGAAATTGGTTGTTGAGCCAGGCGGTGCTGTAGCGTTAGCTGCTATTTTAACAGGCAAGTTCGATGGGCGCGGTAAAACAACGGCCCTCACTCTTTCTGGCGGAAATATAGATCCACTCTTGTATTCTTCCATTTTGGCTAAATATTCATGAGTAAAAAATCAATAGTTTCAATGCATTGACAGGGTTTCCCTCAATTGTCAGGAGTTTCCTTGTGTAAAATCCATCATTGAAATGTTACAATGTATCCCTACATGAGAGAGACTAGAGACGCCTTCTTAAACAGGTTTTATCAGGCGTTAATTTGGACTGGTGAAAATGGATCAGCGTGTTCACGGTTTCCTAGCCATATTACGAGATGCTGGGTGCGTGGTGGATGGGATGGAAAGGGCTTAGCTTTATGGCAATCCCCAAAAATATTTTCATGGATAACCTCGCATCAGCGGATGATGTATCTGTGCGGGAGTTGGCAGCCTTGGGTGGGCGAAAGCTGGTCTATATCCGTTCAGTCATCGCACGCGATGTGATTGATGATATCACTGATGAATATGGTGTTGTTGAATTTGATGTTGAAGAAGATACGACGTTGTATTCTGTGCATGACGCCAGCGGAGAACGCATTGCCCTCGTTGGGGATCGCGATCTGGCTTTTGCAGCTGCCCGCCAACATGAAATGAATCCCGTCAGCGTGCATTAATTATATATTCTCGACAACTTCTCCAGATACTAAGTCGCTTCCGCTGTTAGGCGATAGAATCATAGTTCGCCTATCCATCCGTACCTGTCATTGTTTAGCGCCTTAGACATTCTCGAGATAATTTCAGACCATACATGACGGCCATATGGTTTCTCCATCACCATTTATTTGCGCTGTGATCCATTCCAAGTATTCATCCTTGTTTCCAGCGCCAAGAGTTTTCATACTGCTGAGCGGCTTCATTATGGGCATAGTGACATAGTGGCGCTAATTGTGATATTTTGATATTCCTCGTCGCGCACCGCATGCCTCGCTCCTAAGTTTCTGTGCCGTTGATCATTGTGATAGCGCCCTAAATGCGGAATGGTGGAGCTAACTGACAAACATCGAACGGCTTTGACCATGGTCGTGATGCTACAGGAGGAACTATGGCGACCCAACGAGAAATAGATTTTACCTATGGCCTAGTGGACAAGATCTTCCGCCTGAGTATGGGTGAGAGCGGGGACTTCAGTGGCGCTAAATATGACGGGGATTTCTCGCTTACTCTAGAAGAGGCCCAGCGCCGGAAGCATAACTTCATTTTCGAACAACTCAATCTCCAACCCGGGCAACGCGTACTCGATATGGGGTGCGGGTGGGGGCCAGCTCTCCGGTATCTGAAAGGACGTGGAGTCGAGGCCGTGGGCGTGACGCTCTCAAAGGCGCAGGCTGCAGCCTGCCGTCGCAACGGACTGGAGGCACACGTGATGGACTGCCGGGAAATCACGCCGGATACATTTGGTTCGTTCGATGCTGTCGTCAGCCTCGGGGCCTTCGAACACTTCTGTTCTCGCGAACAGTTCGATGCGGGTAGACAAGATGCTGTCTATCACGATCTGTTTCGGGTCGTGCAGGATTTGATACCGACCGGCGGGAGATTCTTCCTCCAGACGATGGTCTTTGGGCCCAAGATGATCGACCCTGAAGAGATTAGCATCGATGCGGAGGCCGGATCCATAGAGCATGCTCTGGCGCTGATGGTAAAGCAGTTTCCCGGATCCTGGCTTCCCTACGGTTCGGAGCAGATTGAGAGCAACGCGGCTCCATATTTCCAACTCATCTCAAAAAGCAGCGGGCGACTCGATTACATCGAGACGATAGGGCAATGGCGTAAGCGCTTCAACGAACCCAGCCTCAAGAAGTCGCTATTTAAGCTGTCTCTCGTTCCGCGGTATCTCTTTGATCGAAATTTCCGACAGGCCTTTGCAACGAGAGTCAGCTACAACAGGATCTGTTTTGAAACGCTCGCAATGGACCATTTTCGAATGGTGTTCGCGCGCGATTGAACTAGACTCCCACCTATACCGTTCTATTACAACACCCATACATATATAGGCGTAACTAGAGCGTTTCGCAAAAAAGTGTGACCAAACAAAACTCAAGATGATGAAAGCAGATGACGTGACGGATACGCTGGAGATGGCGCTAGCCGCGGCTGGGCTTGATCACGCCAATGTTGTTCATAAGCCGCGATTACTCTCAGATAATGGTTCAAGTTATGTTGCCGGTGACCTTGCAGATTGGCTGGGGGATCACGGCATGAAACATGTTCGCGGCGCACCTTACCATCCGCAAACTCAAGGTAAAATCGAACGCTGGCATCAGACACTCAAGAACCGCATCCTCCTGG
>JAADIH010000083.1 GCA_013151435.1 Alphaproteobacteria bacterium | reverse complement strand
CAGCCTTGCCAGTTTTCTTGCGTGGGCGGCGATCAACCTTTTCCTTGATCCGTGCAGACTTCCCGCGGCGCTCACGCAGATAGTAAAGTTTCGCGCGACGTACTTTGCCGCGGCGGATAACTTCGATTCCATCAACTAGCGGAGAATAGATCGGGAAGACCCGCTCAACACCTTCGCCAAAAGAGATTTTGCGAACAGTGAAACTTTCATTGAGGCCGCCGCCTTTTCGGGCGATGCATACGCCCTCAAATGCCTGGAGACGCTCGCGCTCACCCTCTTTAACTTTAACCATCACTTTGACGGTGTCGCCCGGGGCAAAAGGAGGAACCGTTTTGCCGAGTTCTTCCATGTGCTCTTTTTCGAGCTGTTCGATGATATTCATAGTCTTCAGTCCTTGTTCTTGTCGCGCCGGATAGGACCGTTAGCGATAAACCTCTTCCAGAGATCCGGTCGTCGCGTCCGCGTTATTTCTTTGCGTTTTTCATCCCGCCAGTCGGCAATTCTTTTGTGATCACCTGACAGCAGCACGTCCGGGATGGCCCGGCCTTCAAATTCTCTCGGGCGGGTATATTGGGGATATTCCAACAGGCCGCCTTCAAAGCTTTCCTCCCCAAGAGAGGAAGCGCAGCCCAATACCCCGGGGATGAGGCGTGCGCAAGCCTCGATCAGCGCCATGGCGGCGATTTCACCGCCCGCCAGCACGAAATCACCGATTGAGATCTCCTCGATGTCGCGGGCCTCGAAAATCCGCTCATCAATCCCCTCAAATCGGCCGCAAATAGCGACCAGGCCAGGGCCGTCGGCCAGGGCTCGGGCCCGGGCCTGTGTCAGGGGCGCGCCTCTGGGCGAAAGGCAGATAAGAGGCCGATCGTTTTGGGAAACGCCATCAATGGCCTGGCTGAGGATATCCGCCCGCATGACAAGCCCTGCACCGCCGCCTGCCGGCGTGTCATCAACCGAGCCATATTTATTGTCCGAAAAGTCCCGGATATTGACTGTGTCGAGCGCCCAAAGGCCTTCCGCCATGCCGCGTCCAATGACGGAAGCGTCAAGGGGCCCCGGAAACAACTCCGGATAGAGGGTGAGAACAGTTGCGCGCCACATGTCCGTCAAATGGCATGGGAGTAAGAGGGGGGCAAGCGGTATAGAGCTGCTAGTCTATAGGTTCGGGGCTATCTGCAGGGACGAAGTTTAGAACCTTGATCGCCTTTTCGCACATCGCCTCGTCGCGAAAAGGTTCAACATTGCAGTTGAGAAAATTCTCGACCCTGGCGCTCTCGCGATTAAAGGATGCAAGAATACGCAGCCCGCCTATGGGTGCCAGGCTTATCTGAGTAGTCTCTGGAGTGGTTTCAGGCTCCCAGGAAACAATCCCGAACAGATATTCTTTGCTTCGAGCATCACAATTGTCGCGACGGACTATGATGTTGAATTTGTCCGAAGTTTCTTCATCACTGGATGCTTTGAGCAGAATAGAAGGCATACGTAACCGGCGTGTTGACCGCATCACAGTATCACCCTGCTGGCGAGAATAGATCGTTAGCGGACAGTAACCGGAAGATGTCCAGGCCATGGAATAATCAAACACGAAAATTACGTGATTTTCTGTTTTGTCGAGTTGAAGGGTGTAGGAGGCGTATTCCCCTGCATTGTCGATCAGGAATACTGGTTTTTCTGTGGCCGATGTGCGTTGGCTATTTTTGGTTTTTTCTTCCTCGCCTTCTTTTTTCGCTTCTAAATCATCAGCATGAAGGACAAAGTTACGCTGGGGCGCTCCAAAATCGGGAGAATATGTTCTGGCGTTAAACGGCGGTTTACCTATGATTTTCAATTCGCCGACAGTCAGTTCTCGCGGTGCAGCCTCACCATCAATTTCTGCATATCGCCGGTAAAAAACATAAGGGAGGATGTCTTCCGCTCGGGGCCACTTTGCAAGCCGCTTGCGCCAATCAGGAATATATATGCGCTCCAGCAGGTCTTGCTCTCGAAATGGTGTGATCATGTCGTGAATGACATCAGCCCGTTGTGCAAGCGCATCGCCATTCGAATGAATGGAATCATGACCATGGCTGGAAATTCCGATAATTTCACCATTGCGATTGAGAATTGGCCCACCGCTATTGCCTGGCGCCGTAGCCATTCTGTGGACGATTAAATTTTGTGTAATCACGTCTCCAGAGCTTTCGATGACGTCAATTGGCGACAGCATGGTCGATATAATGCCCCGCTCAACGCGGGCTGCAGCACTATCTTCTTCTATGTCGTCAGTGATTGTGTCGATCGGGTACCCGATGACGGCGATAGGGTCCCCCGGCGCCAGCGCATTGAGTGTCGCCTCGCTGGCCAAGGGCAAGGCGGGACCAAGCAAGTTTTCTCCGGTGTCAGGATCGATAGGATCAACAAATAGGAGCGCGGCGTCATCTGCGATGTCAATGATACGCTTGCTGCGCGGTGATGCGATTGTCGAATTCGGGTCAATAGGCTGGTAGTCTTCAACAATGCGCCTAAACACATCAAAGCCCGCATGAATTTCCCGTGCGCGAACACGCAATGGTTTTTTAGAGTGCCGGTTTATCACCGAATAGGTTCGGTCAGTATCTTGAAGGTCAATATCGGCAGCAACATGAGCCGCGGTGACGAGAATACCTTTTTCCCGATCAAGAACGAAGGCCGACCCATAATGCTTCTTGTTGTTGACGACCATATAGACCGACGGCTCGGCGTTGGTGAGGATTTCAGGCGTAATCACGGCCTTTAATGCGGCGTCAGCATCATGGGCAGCCTGGTCGAGGCGTGTCTCAAGGGATTGTGTATTTTTTGACTGACCAAAGCGTGCAATTTCACTAAGGGCCAGTGCTATCGTCAGCACAAAGACAATAAAAATCAACAAACGCCGGTCAAAAGTCATGCGGCTTTCCCCAAAATACCCTATTTGCATTGCCTGCAGATGACCTGCCTTGGCGCATAGCAAATTCTAGCGGAGATTAAATCATCATATTCATGGCTTGCCAATGGCCGTGAAAGGGGGGCGAATGAGGCGGCGTGGGGCGATTATGGTTAATTTTCGCTATTCTGCTCGTCGTCAGTGTCGTCAATGCTGATCGCTTCGCGCATGACGGTAACTTGTCCGGCGGCAAGATCTATTTTCGGAACACTGGCTTTCGTAAAAGGTGCGACGCGCACGCCCTTAATACCAGGAATGTGGTCGAGTTCAATAAGATCACCAGCGCCAAAATTATAGACCGCTTTGACAAAGCCTATTGGCTCACCATTTTCGTCAATAGCATCAAGTCCGATCAGGTCTTGGTGATAAAATTCATCTTCGTCTGGTGGTGGTAACTCGCCGCGGCCCACATATAGCCGCTGGCCTTTGAGGGCCTGTGCGTCTTCGCGGTTGGATATTTCCGGGGCAGAGACAATGACAAAGCCCGGCTTGCCAGTGCGTATGAATCTGAATGTGAATGAGCGTGCGCCATCCTCGGTTTTAGCGGGGCCATAAGCGGCTATGTTCTCGGGCGATTGTGTGAAGGTTTTAATCAATGCGGCCCCCTTAACCCCATGGGCTCCGGCAAAAGCGCCGATACAAACGCGATTTTCTTCACTTGAGGTCATGACGTGGTATCTTTTTCCTGTGGATGAAAAAGCACGCCTTTTTCTGTCCACAGAACAATTGCAAAAGCGGCGATGCCGAGACAGGCGAAACCAGTGATCAACGGGATCGTTGTACCATTATAAAATCGCCCAATTACACCACCAAGGAAGCCCGCAATTGTAGTGCCGGCAAAGCCGTTGGCTGCCGCTGCCGCGCCAGCCACATGGCCCATGGGCTCCATCGCCATGGCGGTAGCATTGGGGCCAATGAGTCCGAGCGCGAAAAATGAAATACTCATAAAGATCATGAATAAGAAAAATGTTTCTCCCGATATAGTGACAATCGCAAGGTGGATAAGGTTTGCAATGATGAATACAAGCAGTGCCGAATGGGCAAGCCGCCGCATGCCGAAACGAGAGACAAGGTGCGCATTCATCAATGTCGCCATTCCGAGAGAGGCGGCGATTGCGGCAAATGCAACTGGAAAGCTCTGGCCAAGCTTGAAGATCTCACGGAATATTTGTTCTGAAGCGCTGATATATCCAAAGAGGGCGCCAAAACAGAGCGCCGAGGCCATGGTGTAACCGATCGCCGTGCGATTGGTGATGAATTGCATATAGGAGGATGCGATTGGCCCAACGCGTAAGGGTTTGCGATCCTCTGGCGCAAGCGTTTCCGGCAACCGCCAACGCAACCACAACATCAACACAACGCCATAGAGAAGCAGCACAACGAAAATCCCTCGCCATGGCGCTGCAAACAAGATGAGCTGTCCGAACCCTGGCGCCAGAATGGGGGCCGCCATGAAAATAGTGATGGCTAGCGACATGACCTCTGCCATTTTTCGGCCGGAACACTGATCGCGAACCACTGCAATGATGGCAACCCGCGTCGCCGCTGTGGCAACTCCTTGAAAGGCGCGCGCCGCCAGAAGAAGCGTGAAGGATGCCGCAAAGATGCTCAGCACAGAGCCAAGAACATATCCGCCTAGCGCCCACATCAGCACGGTTTTACGCCCATAGCGATCAACCAGAGGGCCAAAAAACAGCTGCGCTATTCCGTTGCCGAGCACATAAACCACAATGATCAACTGCCGGTCATTACCCACGGCCGCGCCCAGCTCATCGCCAATTTGCCCAAGCGCTGGCAACATCATGTCGATGGCAAGCGCGTTTAACGCCATTACCGCAGCAGTAATCGCGACAAGTTCCGCGAAAGTCATACGCTGTGGTGCGGTGTTTTTTGGATCCATAGCCATAATGCGGAGTTACGCCGCCGCTGGCATATTGGCAATGGCGCCTATTAGGATGCACAATTGCAGCAAATCTGGTTAGAAGTAGAGACAAGAGGAAGCGGAGGACCAAGTCATGGTTTCACAAGATGAAGAGACGTCGAAAGCAAGTAACGCCCAATTATATTGGCGAGAGAATGTGAAGCTGCTTGGGATGTTGCTGGCGATTTGGTTCGCTGTTTCATTCGGCGCCGGTATTCTTTTTGTGGATATCCTAAATCAAATTCAGATAGGCGGATTTAAACTCGGCTTTTGGTTTGCTCAGCAAGGATCAATCATCGTATTTGTCATCTTGATTTTTGTGTATGCCGCGCGGATGCGTCAGATCGAAAAACGTTTTGGCGTGGGTGACGAATAGATGGATACACAAACTCTTACCTATATTTTCATCGGCTCGTCGTTTGCGCTCTATATTGGTATCGCCATCTGGTCACGGGCGCGCTCTACCAGTGATTTTTATATCGCGGGCGGGCATGTTCACCCGATTGCCAACGGCATGGCGACCGCAGCTGACTGGATGAGCGCTGCGTCATTTATCTCCATGGCGGGGATTATTGCATTTTCCGGTTATGACGCGTCCGTTTATTTAATGGGCTGGACTGGCGGTTACGTGTTGCTGGCGCTGCTTCTCGCGCCATATTTGCGAAAATTTGGTCAGTTTACTGTCCCGGATTTTATCGGCGAACGCTATTATTCGCGCACCGCGCGAGTTGTCGCTGTGATATGTCTCATCATCATTTCATTCACATATATCGCCGGGCAAATGCGCGGCGTTGGTGTTGTTTTCTCTCGATTTTTAGAACTGCCCATCGAGTGGGGCGTTATCATCGGTATGGGGATCGTATTCTTTTATGCCGTTCTTGGCGGTATGAAGGGGATTACCTATACGCAAGTCGCGCAATACTGCGTGTTGATTTTTGCATATCTCGTACCGGCGGTTTTCATTTCCATATTGATGACGGGCAATCCGATTCCGCAGCTCGGCCTTGGTTCGGTTGTGGCGGATGGTTCCGGCGTCAGCGTATTGGCAAAGCTCGACGGCGTTCTGGTAGATCTTGGATTTTCTGCATTTACGGAAGCATCAAAATCAAAGATCGATCTGTTCGCCATTACAATGGCATTGATGGTGGGGACGGCGGGTCTACCCCATGTCATTGTGCGATTTTTTACGGTTCCGAAGGTCTCGGATGCCCGGCGTTCGGCAGGTTACGCGCTTATATTTATTGCGCTCCTTTATACGACGGCGCCGGCGGTGGGGGCTTTTGCGCGCCTCAACTTTATCAGTAGCGTTCATGACACCTCTTATGAAGCCGCACCGGAATGGGTAAAAACCTGGGAAGGGATTGGCCTTATCGCTTGGGTTGATAAAAATGAGGATGGAACAATTCAGTATGGTCCTGGGGCGGCATTTGAGGGGCGCCCCGAATTTAAAAGTGAGGCTGGGCCGAATGGCGAGCGCTTGCTCGCGAATACACCCACGACAAACTCCAATGAAATTTTTGTAGATCGCGATATTATGGTTCTCGCAAATCCTGAGATCGCGAATTTGCCCGGCTGGGTCATTGCGCTTGTGGCTGCAGGTGGTGTTGCGGCGGCGCTTTCAACAGCGGCGGGATTGCTGCTCGTGATCTCCGCATCAATCAGTCATGATCTGTTAAAGAAAACCTTTCGCCCGCAAATTTCCGAACGCGCAGAATTGATGGCGGCGCGCGGAGCGGCGGCGGCGGCGATCCTTGTGGCCGGTTATCTCGGGATCAACCCGCCAGGATTTGTGGCGCAAGTCGTGGCGCTCGCCTTTGGTCTTGCGGCTTGCTCGCTTTTTCCTGCGATCATGATGGGTATCTTTTTCAAAGGGATAAACCGTGAGGGCGCCGTCTCTGGCATGATAGGGGGCCTCATCTTTACGCTCGGTTATATCATATATTTCAAATCACCCTGGTTTGGCGCGGTGAACAGCGCCGAGCATTGGTTGTTTGGCATCTCACCAGAGGGGATTGGTGTTATTGGCATGGCAATCAACTTTCTGATTGCGGCAACAGTTTCCCAGTTTACGGCAAAAACCCCAGCGCATGTATGCGCCATGGTGGAGTCAATTCGAATTCCAAAAGGCGCTGCGGAAGCAGATCTCTCGCATTAGCAACTGGCGCTAGTCATCGTCTTCGTCGCCGATCGCCTCAAGGGCGCGGCGGCGATCAGAGCTGTTCTCTATCATTGCCGCGGCTGTTCGGTAAGCGGCTATGAGTTCGGGGCTATCATCCATTTCATCTGCGATGGCTTGTAACGCTAAGCGTCGGTCGTGATCCGAATCGATGTCTTCACATGCTGTAATGAGCGTTAGCCAGGCGTGGATACCGCGTCCACCCTCTTCTGCGACTGTGACTATGCTGAGGCGTTGATCATGACCAGATTCAAGAGAGCGAAACCCATCAATCCAGGCGTCAGTGAGCAATTTCTCTTTGAAATACATAGGCGCAATTTCCGTAAGGATCAGGCGCATGTCATGATCGCTCTCAATCTCATTTGCTGCTGTTCTCAGCAGTTTTGCCGCCTGTTTGGCGTCAAGGTCCGAATTTTCAAGTAGCGCCTGCGCCGCGACCCGCAAATCATGGTCGCTTTCAATGCGCTCAAAAAGGCCGATGGCCAGATTCATAGCTTCATCATTGAGCGGGCGCTCCGCGAATGCTTCGACTAATAAGCGTAAGTCGTGGTCGCTTTCAATGTTGTTTGCAGCGTTGATAAGGGCTGGCGTGGCTTCCGCAGAGATTGTTTCATTTTCAAGTATGGCGTCGAGTGCGAGACGCAGATCGTGATCGCTCTCGATCGATGTCAATCGTGAGGCAAGCTCAGTTATTTGTTCTGTTGAAAGATCGGCCTGCTCAGAAAGGGCGACCGAATAACGGCGCAGGGCATGGTCGCTTTCGAGGAAGCCAAGCTCATCAAGCACTGCCGTTGCGCCATCGGCCTTTAATAGGGCTGCAACGCGTTTGTCAGATTGATGCCCGCTAGCCCGAAGGAACTGAAGGAATAAGTTTGAAATAGTCTTATCTGTTTCCGCGCCTTCAGGTTGTTCATCATCATCTACATAATAGATTTTTTTGACGTCGCCATTTTTATCTTTGAAAACGACACGCTTTGTATCGTTATCTGTTTCCAGCTCTATTTCAATGGAGTGATCCAAGGAGGCAATAGAGTTTCCATCATCGCTTAACTCAAAATCGCCACGCCAATGGGCTTCCAATGTGCGACTTTCTTCGCGCAGGATAAATTCACCGCGATCGCCAACGACCATATGGCGGATTGATCGACCATCATCATTGTCGATGGCAATATCAACTTTCTGATCGCCTACTGCGATCGCATAGCCAATAGAAAGTATAATGGCGCCGCCAGTTATAGCGGCCAGAGTTTTCAGGTTTTTCATTACGGGCGCTCCGATACGCGGTATGGTCAACTTAGACCAGGTTTGCGGCCATGAGAACCATGTGGGCGGTGAGGCGAGCCCATTAACCGGTAGAATCCTTGCGGCTGGCGCTAAGATAGTCGGTGCTGCGCATTTCCATGAGCCTGGAGGCAGTGCGCTCAAATTCAAAGGCGCCGTCGCCAACGCGATACAGCTCATGGGGTTCACCGTCTGCCGAACAGATCATTTTTGTACGGCTATCATAAATTGTGTCGATGAGAGCGACAAACCGCTTTGCCTCATTGCGCATATCGGCGCCCATGATGGGGATGTGATCGATAAAGATCGCGCCATAGCGGCGGATGATGGCGAGGTAGTCGCTTGCTCCTAGTGGTTTGGCACAGAGATCATTAAAAGTGAATCGTGCGGCCCCGCGTGCTGCGCGCGGAATAACGAGTGTGCGCCCTTTAACCTGAAGGGTTTCCTGTTGCTCATGAGCATCGCAAATCATCCGCTCCCATGCCTTCGCCATGGCGGCATCTGCGGCCGGGCCCAACGGCTGATAATAGACTGGCGCGTTCTCAAGTTTTGCCAGGCGATAATCCTTTTCAGCCCGAAGCTCAAAGACATCTAGTCGTAATTTCAAGAGATCAATAAAGGGGAGGAATAACTGCCGGTTGAGACCGTCCTTGTAAAGCTCGTCAGGCGCACGGTTTGAAGTTGCAACAGCGACAACGCCGAAATCAAATAAAGCTGAAAACAATCGCCCAAGGATCATCGCATCGGCGATGTCGTTGATCTGAAATTCATCGAAGCATAGCAACCTGGCCTCGCGAGCAATATCATAGGCGACAGGTGTGATAGGGTCGTCAGGCGCTTTGCGTGAGTAAGCCTTGTGGCGGCGTTTTTCACCATCATCGGCGGCGCGCCATGCCGCGATGCGCTCATGCGTTTCGGCCATGAATTCGTGAAAGTGAACGCGCCGCTTTAGTGCATAGGACGTGTTGTTAAAAAACAAATCCATGAGCAACGTTTTGCCACGCCCGACCTCGCCCCAAAGATATAGCCCTTGCGGCATTGGCTTTCTTTGTCCGAGAAGGCGGCGCCCATTGCCATATTCCATTAGCGATAAGTGGATGGCCTGAAGTCGGTCAACGGCCTCGTCCTGCGCAGGATCAATATCCAGCGCACCCTTTTTGACGAGTGCATTATACCGCGGGCGCGGCCCCCTTTTCATGTTTGTCGCTATAACGCGGTTCTGTGGCTTTCGTCACGGGGTGCGAGATGGTTCATGATGCTTCCCGCTCTATGATATACGGCCCGCAAAGCCGTCGGTCGCCTTGGCAGCAATCGGCAAGAAGGAAGTCAATCAGCTCGCGAATGCCGCCATAATCGGCCGCATAGGCGTCGGCCTTCTTTTCGGGATAGAATCAATCCTGACCGTTCAAGCTCTTTTAGGTGAAAAGACATGGTGGGCGCGGGGATGTTCAAGGTCACAGCGATCCGGCCAGCGCCGATGCCTTTTGGTCCGGCAGCCACGAGGCTTTTCAGCGTAAGTAGTCGGGATTCTTGTGATAATGCCGAAAAGGCTTGGGCAGCATATTTTATTTCCATATTTCCATAAATATAGAAATAAAATATCTTGGCAAGCGGTAGGGTACACATTGTTTGCAGTGGTAAGGCATTTTCTGGAGAGGCGCGCGATCGGAAATTGAATATAGCAAAGTATCTCGTGCTCGGTTCGCGCTGGCTCTCTCGGCCCATCGGTCTTGGGGAGCTTGAAGGCGCGAGTAGCGGCGCTCCAAAGGACACCAGAAAGAATTCGTTAACCAAAAGTTACGATCGTGCATCAGCCGATCTCATTGGACCGGAGATAATGATATGATGCGCAATGGCCTATAAGACTTTGAATGCGGCAAAGGTGATCGACACCATTGATAAGCTCAAATTGCGTGTGGCGGAGAGATTTCCTGATTCTGGTTTGGAACAGGTCGCCTGCGAGCTGGCGGAAACGGCGCGCCGGTGTGCAGTGGAATCTGAGCGGCTGCGCGATCCCGTCATCGCTATCCGGGTGTCTGTCTATTTTATCTGGGTCGTCGGCGCAGCGGCTTTGTTGTGGCTTGGTTTTGGTCTTCACTTTGAAGGATTCAAATGGGAGGCCGCGAGCCTGGTGATGTTGCTCGATCCGACCGTGAATCTCGTAGTTCTCACGGGTATCGGCGTAATAACTCTTGGCCGCCTGGAAGAGCGCTGGAAGCGATCACGCGCGCTTGAATATTTGCATGAGCTGCGTTCAATTGCCCACGTCGTTGATATGCACCAGCTTACAAAAGACCCTTATCGAAGTGCACTTCCGGCGACGGCCTCATCCCCTAAGATTGTGATCACGGGCATGTTGCTAGAGCGCTATCTTGATTATTGCGCTGAAATGCTGTCGCTCACGGGCAAGCTGGCCGCGCTCTTTTCGCAAAGTTGCAAGGATACCGAAGTCGCAGCGGGCGCCAGCGATATTGAGCAATTGACCACAGCATTGTCAGGAAAAATTTGGCAAAAGGTCATGGCCTTCAGCCGATATGAGGAGATGGATGAGGCGCAAAAATATAAGAGGCACACAGAATAGAAGATCAAAATCGCCTATAGCCTGTGCTGACTTTTACTTTTAATCCGCATCCCATATGAGTGCATCGGCCGCGCCGGCTATAATAATCCCGGCGAGTAATGCGCTAATGGCGTCCTCGAACACCATCATTGCTATTCCAAAAACCACACCTAATACCACGAGATCCACTGCATAGCGCATAAGGCCCTCCGATGTCTGTCTACGGAGTATAGCATAGCACGATGCGGTAATGGTTAACGCTCCGCGATTACTATTAATAGCCTGTTTTCAATGCATTACGGCGGTGTTGCGGGTTAGGTCTTCCCTTTTTGGGCTGGCCTCGTGACCATCATTTGCTTGATCTCGACGATGGCTTTTGCTGGATTTAAATGTTTTGGGCAAACTTGCGCACAATTCATAATAGTATGGCAACGGTAAAGCTTGAACTCGTCTTCCAGTTTATCGAGGCGTTCATTCGCATACTGATCCCTGCTGTCTGAAAGCCAGCGATGCGCCTGGAGAAGCGCTGCCGGGCCGAGATATTCTTCCGCACCGTCTTTGTCCCCATTCCACCAATAGGATGGGCATGACGTCGAACAGCAAGCGCACAAAATACATTCATAAAGACCATCGAGCTTGGCGCGCTCTTCTGGGGATTGGCGCCATTCGTCGGTTGGTTCCTCAGTTTTGGCTTTCAGGAATGGTTCGGCATAGGCGTGCTGCTTGTAGAAATTGGTGAGGTCGGTGACCAAATCTTTCATCACAGGTTGATGGGGGAGAGGATAGATGGTGACATCGCCCGTCCCTAACTCATCCATACCCTTGGTGCAGGCGAGCGTATTCGAGCCATTGATATTCATCGCACAAGAACCGCAAACCCCCTCACGGCAGGACCGGCGGAAAGCTAGCCCCGCATCCGTTTCGGTCTTAATTTTTATCAGCGCATCGAGCACCATAGAAACATCTGAGACTTCAATTTCATAGCTATCGACCCGTGGATTGTCTGGCGTATCCGGGTCGTACCGATAGATATGGAAGGTCTGGGTTTTTCCTGCCCCATCTTTGGCGGGGTGATGCTTGCCGTTTTTGTTGACAACGGAATTGCGGGGAAGAGTTAGTTCAACCATTAAAATCTCATTTGGACTTTGGTATCGACGAGAAGCGGGGTCGGTTAGCTAAGGCTCTGATTTAGCTCGGTATAGCAGAGCTTGAAAGCGATGAAAGCCCTTTCATAGGGGCCAGCGACAATCCGCTTAAAGTGTTTCTTTAATGGGGGTCAGGTCAGAGAAATTCGGGGCGCGCTTTTCTGACTTGGCGATATAGCTTTCCTTGATGTCGTCGAGACTCAACATCGCAGAATTCCAAAGTGCGATATAATCCAGCGTATCGCTGGTCGAATGATCTCTGGAATAATTAATCAGGCGCTTGCACCCCGTGACCGCGAGAGGGGAATGGACCGCAATCTTCCGGGCGATCTCCATTACACCATTGAGTAATGCCTCTGGGGTGTCGAACACCTCATTGACGAGGCCGATTTCTTTGGCCTTGGCGGCGGGAATACGCTCAGCTGTGTAGGCCATCTGGCGTGCCCAGCCTTCATTGGTGATTTTCGCCAAGCGCGGAAAGCTGCCCACATCCGCAGTCATGCCGATGGCAGTTTCCTGAACACAGAAAAATGCGTCGGCGCTAGCATAGCGGCAATCGCATGCAGTTGCGAGATCTACCCCGGCGCCTACCGCACCGCCTTGAATGGCAGCAAGTACGGGTTGGCGCGCATTTTCCAGCGCCGAGAAAGTATCCTGAAGCATTTTTACGTGAAACCGTAAGGCTTCCGCTGCGACTTCACGATTTTCTGTTGGCGCATCCAGAGCGCCCTCCATAAAGACGGAAATATCCATACCCGCAGTAAAATGCTTACCTTCTGCAGAGAGAACAATGACGCGCGCCTTGGCATTGTTTGAAATGTCATTCACGGCATCTGGCAACTCACGCCAGAATTCTGGAGTGAAGGAATTGAATTTGTCCGGCCTCGAAAATCGTAAATGCGCTATGGCGTCCTGAATATCGAGATTAAAGCAGCTATAGGTCATTGATGTATCGCCTTTCCTGGCCGGGTCTTCAGATTGCGTTTTGGGGACTAGCCTATTACGATTTTTACAAATTAGGC
The DNA here is from genome assembly GCA_013151435.1 of Alphaproteobacteria bacterium. GTDB lineage: Bacteria > Pseudomonadota > Alphaproteobacteria > Caulobacterales > Parvularculaceae > Hyphococcus. Next base: position 3,487 of record JAADIH010000083.1, on the reverse strand, counting down.
AGATGGTGAGCAGCGATAGATTTGCGTCGAATCAGGAGCCAAGAGGTGGCAGTAGGCTGACTTTAGGGATGGTTTTGGTCCAATTTGGGGATAATTTGGGGTTGGTGGGTGTTGGCGCCCTTCATGCTAATGGGAGATTAGTGGATGAAATTGAGGATTGCTGGTTTGTGAGCGCGCTGACGTTTGTTAGGGATAATTGTCGGGCGCGCATTGTTGGAGTAGAGTAAACGCTATGGCGCAGGAAAAAGCTGCGAAAATCATTGACCTGAACGTGTCGCGAGAAGCACCCGGTCCAGGTCAGGCCCAATCAGCCGGAGATTTTCTGGCGGCTTCACGCCGCGCGGTAGGGACGAGCTTGGCGACGGTCAGCGCGGCCACAAATGTCAAAATAGAACATCTGGAAGCGATCGAAGCGACAAACACAGCGGCGTTACCGACGACGGCCTTTGCGATTGGTTTTGTTAAGGTTTATGCGCAGTTTCTCGGGCTTGATGCAGAGTCTGTTGCAAAACAGTTCAAAAAAGACATTGGGGCTGATGCATCTGCGGTTGTCGCCCCGATCCATGATGTTGTAGCGCCTTCCTCGCCTCATATCGGCGAGGGTGCACGCATGGTGTCGATTTTTGGCATTATTGCGATCTTAATTTTCGTTTTTTGGATCGTTATTCAGATCACTGGCAATCCGGGTGATAGCGGGCAGGTGCAAATAGAGGCAGATCAACCTGTTCGCCTGGGAGCGACCCCCGTCGCAGCACCAGAACTCCGTCCACGAAGCACGGCGCCAGCGACGGTAACGGTGTCTCCTCCTGTTGAGATAGAAAGACCGGCGGTGGAAAAAACTGCTGAGCTCGCTGAGCCCACATCGAATAGTAATCTGGTTACAGAAGCGCCTTCGCCTCAGCCGGCACCCGAAGCGCCGGGTACTGAAGCAGTGGGTTTTGAAGCGGTTGAGCTAGAGACAGTCACGGCGCTTGAAACTTCTGAGGTGGATTTAGCCGGGGTGGATACTCCATTCGCAGAACCGGTCTCCGGCGTTCCGAGTTTTGATGCCTCGTCGTTGCTGCTGCCGCTGCCCGCGACAGATATACCGTCCGTTGCACTCCCATCTTTGCCTGTGCAGGAGGAAGCCGAACTTTTGGAGGTGCCTGATTTGGCCCCAGTTCCGCTGATCGTTAACGCAATACTGACCCGCTCCGTCGCACCACGATATCCCGATCAATGCACACGCAATGCGGCGGCGTTGGAGACAGTGACTGTTATATTCGATGTAACGATTAAGGGGCGCGCCGCAAATGCCCGGATTGCCCAAACGTCTAATGCCTGCTTTAACGATGCGGCAATGGTAACCATCCGCCGATGGCGCTTTGATCCAAAGACCGTTGATGGCGTCGCCCGCATAGACATTGGCAAACAGGCGGCGCTGAACTTTAGGCGCTAAGAGTATTTCCTAACGTCCGAACACGTCTTTAAAGAGGCGCAACCAGTTCTCGCCCAATAGCCGCTCCATATCGCGTGTTTTCCATCCGCGCCGGTCGAGAACGGTGAGAAGGTTGCGGAATCTGTCCGGTGTGTCGAGAGATCTAATATAGGGTGGCCATTTGACATCATAACTGGGTTTGAAGGATTTCAACCGGGGCTCGTACCATTCTTCGCGTGTCGCCCAGCTGGCAATGCCGCGCAACGGAAAATCCGTTGACAGAGCAACATGCTCAATACCGGCGACCCTTACAGCATGTTCGATGTGGTCAGCATAAGTCTCGATGGTGGTCTCGCCGCCAGGATCGACGCCAATAAAATAGCCAAGCGCGGCAATGCCAACCACGCCTCCTTTCTCCGCGAGCACTTTTAACTGGTCGTCGGTCTTGGCGCGTGGGTGCCCGGGGCGCAGGGCTTCCACCATCGTGTGCGTAAAGGCGACGGGCTTATTAGAAAATTCAATGCCGTCAAAAGTCGTCTGGCGTCCGCTGTGGGAAAGATCGACCAAGACCCCGACTTTATTCATCCGCTCTACGACTTCAACGCCGAGATCAGAAAGCCCCGCATTGGTGCGTTCGGTGCAGCCATCGCCAAGAAGATTACGCTGGTTATAAGTAAGCTGGAAGCATCGCATGCCAAGCGCGTGCAAGGCTTCCACATTGTCTGCGTCGCCTTCCAGCATTGTGGAATTCTGGAAGTTCATCATCACAGCGAGTTTTTTATCCCGCTTGGCGTGCTCATAATCTTTCGCTTCCAGTGCGATCATGTAGCGGTTTGGATATTCTTCAGCGCGTCTCTTCCAGATGAGAAGCTCGTCAATCGCGGTTTGCAAGTCACGGCGGTTGAGATTGGTAATAATGCCGCTATAGCCGGATTGTTGCGCCGCCTCATATTCCGCGTCATCCCATTTATAGGCAAGCGAATCGATGACAAGGGCGTTATCATAGAGCCGTTTCAGATGAGTAGATTGCTCTGCGGCGCGTGACACAGAAAGCGATGCGGCACCGCCTGCAGTGATGCGAATGGCGTCTCTTCGGTTTAACATAAAGAACTTCCCCTCCCATTTGAGAAGTAGACAATAAATTATTTTCGTACTTATGGCAAAGTTTGGGGAGGGCCAGCACTCGGCTGCGAGATTGTGAGTATGTTAGAATGTCGGTTGTCCAGTAGCGCCTTTAATAGAGGTTAGCTCATCAATGTTGATGTTAAGGGGCTGGTCGATAAAAAAGAAAGCTTGTTTGTCCATGCAATTGTACGGTCGAGATCGGCCCTATATTCATCTTCAATGGCGCGGGTTTTGTCTTCCCGGGTTTTTGCGTCATAGAGGCGGTCTTTGTGTTTTGCATCTTGGGTTAGAAGTGGACCTTGCGCGATGGTTTCAACTCGCTCCGCACCCAAATTAAGATCAAGAAACCCATCGATGGCATTAAGGGCTGCGCTTGGGTCGTTGCGGAAATTATCTGCATTCAAGGCGCGGATGCGGCTGGCGGGAGTATTGGTCAGCGCTTTTGAAAAAGCTTCAGTTTGAAGGCGCCAGACAAGGGCTGCGGCTTGTAAATCTGTGAGTTGGAGGGCTTGTCCGGTGGGCATGGAGCGCAGTCGCTGATCGGTTCCCCATGGGTGATGTAGCAGAGTACGCACAAAATATCTGCCAATCTCACCACGTTTGATGACCGAGATCAGAAATGGGCGGAGCTCGCGAAACCAGCAATAAAACTTGTGTCTCTGGCTCAAGATCAAGAACGTCTGCTAGGAGATCATTGGCCCCATTGGATGGTTTGATGATCGCGCGCTCATTGTCCTCATGGGCCCGCGCCAAAAGGCCATTCACCAGCTTGAAGAGATCGGTGAACATGGCCTGTCCGCGTTGCCCTTCAAAGCGCCTGACGCCTGAAAGTTCCATGAGGACTTGCGGTTCTTTTAAGGAGAGCGCCCGGCCCGGCATATCGAGACAGCGGCTGATCAGGGTCGATGAACAAAACGCCGTGTGAAAGATATAAGCGGGTGCGCG
>JAADIH010000148.1 GCA_013151435.1 Alphaproteobacteria bacterium | reverse complement strand
GCGAAGATCAAAAGCAGCATTTAGAGCTGTCCCGCGATATCGCGGGAAAATTTAATCACGACTTTAAGGTTGAAGATTTTTTCCCACTCCCAGAACCATTGATCAAAGGGCCTGGCGCCCGGATCATGTCTTTGCGCGATGGCGCGGCTAAAATGTCGAAATCTGATCCTTCGGCGAATGCCTGCATTTTTCTCACAGATGATGCGGACACGATCACCAAAAAAATCAAGAAAGCAAAATCTGATCAAGAAGCTTTGCCATCGGAACCTGCTGGGCTGGAAGGCCGTCCGGAAGCCGCCAATCTCGTGGGCATCTATGCGGCGCTTTCAGGCAAGTCCGATGCGGATGTGCTTAGCGAATTTGGTGGGCAGGGTTTTGGCGTCTTCAAACCAGCGCTGGCCGAGATTGTAGTGGAAAAAATTGCGCCTATCGGTGCAGAGCTCAGGCGGCTGGAGGGTGATCCGGCCTATGTGCAGGATATTCTCACCAAAGGCGCGCAAAAGGCCTCCACAGTTGCTGACCCCATTGTCAGCCGCGTCAAGGAAATCGTCGGGTTTTTGGTGTAAAGCCTGGCTTTTTGAAGGGCGCTTTAGGTTGGAATTCTTTGAGTGTTTCTGGCCCATTGCTGCCATTTGATATTCGAAATAGGGGTCATTCTTCAAGAACACTGACGTTCTCTGTTTCAAGGTAGAACCCACTGTTTTCATCTCTCAGAACCATCACCAATCCGGCCTCACAATTTTTGCAAGCATCGACTTTGAGCTGAATCGTAAAGAGGACATCGCTTCTACTATCTTCTGGCGTGCGAAGGCCTCGCGGGGGGCCTGTCTTAATTGTAGAAACTGATGAAAATTTGTGAGCGTATACCTCAAATCCCTCGGGTGTCGCCCATGCGTTATTGTCAGCCACCATAATAATTCCAACCGGCACCTTCGAGCTTTCCTCGTAATTGCTCTTGAAAATTGGCCCTAGGGTGAAGACAGCCATTCGCGTACTGTCTTTAATATCCTCCAAATTGTGTACAAGCATGCCCATTTCATCCATGCGCCACAGGCGCACTAATTCAACAGATGAAATTCGCTTAACCGAGAAGGTATTTTCGCCAGCATGAGCGCTCGAATTTGCTAGTATCGCGAGCGCCAAGACTGCGCAAATTAAAATATTCCGCATTGTTCCTCTCAAACGTCCCTCTTATTTACGATACTAGCAGAGATGACCAGCAACGCACTCTCATTACTAGCTTATTTTGATCTACGAAAAAGCATTCGTTTGAATTTGCCTTCAACGGCCATTTTTTGCGAGAAACAGTCATTCGGCTCTGCTTTTTCTAGCTGAGACACTCCTTGTTTCCGGCCCTGTTTCCGGCGCCATGCGTGTGGGGGCGTTTTTATCGTAAATTGTTTGTTAATTTTTAACGCTTGCCCACGACATTGATCAGGGCTGTCGCAAGTCAGGATTGAGAAGTGAACACGGTTACGCAAAATGAAAACAGCTTTAGTAATCGGGCGCGGGTGCGCGCCGAGCACCCGCTAATTTCCATTGTGGCGCCCTGCTATAACGAAGCCGATAGCGTTGAATTGTTTGTCGAGACGATTCGCAAAACTGTTGCAGGTGGTGACTACGGTGTTGAGCTGGTTTTCGTGGATGATGGCAGCACCGATGATACGCGGGCGAAGTTGACCGTTTTGGCGCGCATTCATCCTGAAATTCGCGTCATCTCATTCTCCCGCAATTTTGGGAAGGAGGCGGCGCTGACAGCGGGGCTTGATCATGCCGTGGGCGATGCGGTGGTTATTATGGATGTCGACCTTCAAGACCCCCCTGAATTGATAAGCGCCTTTATAGAAAAATGGCGCGAGGGTTTTGATGTCGTCTATGGCGCGCGCGAGGACAGGACAGCGGACACAATTGCTAAACGCTTTACCGCAGAAGGGTTTTATCGCCTGTTTAACAAAATTTCCGGCGTCAAAATTCCAGAAAACACTGGTGACTATCGGTTGATGGATCGGCGCGTTGTGGAAACCATAAAAGCGCTTCCTGAACGCTCGAGATTTATGAAGGGGTTATTCGCCTGGGTTGGGTTTAAATCAGTTGGTGTTCCCTATACGCGTCCGGTGCGCGCTGCCGGGAACAGTAAATTTAATTTCTGGCGGTTGTGGAACTTTGCGCTTGATGGATTTGTAAGTTTTTCGACGGTGCCTTTGCGCATGTGGAGTTATATTGGCGGCGTTATTGCTTTTCTTTCTTTCCTCTATGCATCAGCGATTATTCTGCGAACGCTGATTACCGGAGCAGATGTTCCGGGTTACGCGTCGCTCCTTACCTTTATTTTGTTTTTCGGGAGCATACAGATTATTTCTGTGGGTATCCTTGGCGAATATATTTCACGGCTGTTTATCGAAGTAAAACGGCGGCCAATCTATATCATTGATGAAATCTACGCCCATAAGGATGGCGCTGAATCTGATCAAGAGCTTGCCAGCACTGCCAGATAGCGCCCCGTTAAGGCCATTTTCTTGAGACTTGCAAAAATCCTTGAAATCGATTGAACCGCTTTGTGTATCAGGACGACTTATAGTCTGAATACGGTAATCTAGGCATTTTGCCTGTCAGATAAGGCCAATCCAGTGCGCAGGCAAAAGGCAAGGATCTTAGACGAGTATTTGGCCGCGTCGGCGCGGGCCGGTGATCGCACTGCTTTTAGTCAGCTTGCGGCGCGCTGGCAGCCTAAGCTTTATGCCCATGCTTGCCGGTTGATGGGGGACGCTGAACTTGCCCGTGACGTGGTGCAGGACGGTTGGGGCGATATCGCCAAAGGCCTAACGCGTCTTGATGATGCGGCGGTGTTTCCGGCCTGGGCCTATCGGATTATTACGCGCCGCGCCGCTGATGTGATCAGACGTATCCAGCGAGACCGCCGACTGACCGACGGTTTTGCGACGGAACCTGTGCCGGAGGATAACGGTGCGGCTGCGATAGAGGCGCATGCAGATCGCACGCCATTAACAAAAGCCATGGCGTCATTACCGCCAGAACAAAGCGCTGCGATCGCGTTGTTCTATCTTGAAGATTTTAGCGTGGCGGAAGTCGCCGCCGCGCTGTCGGTTCCAACGGGCACCATCAAGACCCGTTTGATGCATGCGCGGCGCAAATTGCGAAGCGCGTTAGAAGGAGGAATGGAAAATGGATGACCTCGATCGAAAAATTGAAGAAGCATTGAATGAAGAAGACCGCAGCTTGATGAGTGAGTTTGGCGAGCAGGGACTGTGGGCGCAACTCGGTGGGCTGTTTCAAGGAAAGCTTGCATGGTTTACCGCCATCATTTTTATCATCGCGACGATTACGGTTGCGATCGGCCTTTACGCCGCTTGGAAATTCGCAACCGTTGACGACATGACGGCGATGGTGCGTTGGGGCGGCCTTGCATGGGCGGGATTGACGGTGCAGATGATGATAAAACTCTGGAGCTGGATGCGCATGGAGTCCAATCGCGTTATTCGCGAAGTAAAAAGGCTGGAGTTGCAAATCGCAAGGCTGCAGGCGAACACTGGCGGCTAAAACGTTGCAGCAAAAAGCTCTTGGTTCGGACCGAAGCCTGCGCGTTTCATGCCGTCAGAATTCCAGGCAAAGGCGACATCACCATCTTTTGAAATGGCGATGACGCCGCCATCGCCGCCAAGGCTCGCCACGTCTTTGATAAGCCCTTTGGCGGCTTGGTGGAGGTCCGCCCCTTGATAGCGTACGCGGCTGGCCAAATCCTGGGCGCCGCCCGCGAGGATGAAATATTCGCCAAGGCCCGTGCATGACGCGGCCACATGTTCGTCGGCCCATGTGCCAGATCCGATCAGCGGCGTATCGCCGACACGGCCTTCGAGTTTTCCAAACACGCCGCCCGTAGAGGTGGCGGCGGCGAGGCGCCCCTCCTGGTCGAGTGCGACCGCCCCAACGGTGCCATGGCCAAGTTCAGTTTGTGTCACTTCTTCCGGGAGTACGCCCACCGGTACAACATAATAGTCATCGGGGTTATTGATAAATTCAAAATTCCGTCCACGGCAGAAGTTTTCTGCGCCGCGCCCGGCGAGCATCACATGAGGAGTTTCGTTCATTACGGCGCGGGCGGCCTGGATCGGGCTTTTGAGATTTTTAACTGCGGCTATAGCACCGGCTTTGCGTTTTAGGGCGCCCGCATCGCTCGCCATAATCGATGCGTCAAGTTCCGCATAGCCCGCTTTGTTCGGGGGGGCGCCTTTGCCGGCGATATAGAGTCCCGAGGCTTCCATTGCGGATACCAGCTGCTCGACAACATCCAGCGCTGCGGCGCCGCCTTCGAGTAGGGTCTTGCCGCGTTTTGCCAATTCCAGCAAATGCGCTTCGGCTTTTGAATAGTCGCGCCCGGCGCGCGCGCCAGCGCCGCCATGAAGAGCCAATGCTGTCGGGGATGTGGTTGCCGGTTTTGACATTTTTTAGTTCCTTCCACGCGCTGTAAGCAGTCTAGAGCCATTCCGATGATAATTGAATCAAGGAACGGCTCTAAGTTATTAATTGGTTGCATTTCCTTTACGCGAACCGGTTTCCACTTCGCTTGGAAATGCTCTAACGCAATTGCCTGCCTAGCCAATGGATGGTCAAGCCCTTATGAGGGCGGTCAAAGCATCTTTTACGGAGAATTTTGATGACTCGCCTCGTTCTTATCCGCCACGGCCAAAGTCAATGGAATCTAGACAATAGATTTACCGGATGGGTAGATGTTGACCTCACCGAGCAGGGAATAGCGGAAGCGAAAAAAGCCGGGGAATTGCTGAAGGCGACGGGCGTTGAGTTTTCCGAGTGCTTTACCTCGGTTCAAAAACGCGCCATCCGAACGCTGTGGATTGTCCTTGATGGCATGGACCGCATGTGGCTGCCGGTGACGCGTTCATGGCGTTTGAACGAGCGTCATTATGGCGCGCTTACGGGGCTCAATAAAGCGGAGACAGCAGATAAGCACGGTGCGGATCAGGTGAAAATCTGGCGCCGAAGCTATGATACGCCGCCACCGCCAATCGACCCCAAGAGCGAGCATAATATGGCCGATGATCCGCGCTATCTTGCACTCGGCGTTGATGTGCCCACGTCGGAATCGTTGAAGCTGACGCTTGAGCGGGTTGAGCCCTTTTTTCAGGCGGAGATCGCACCACGATTAAAGGCTGGCGAATCACTGATTATTTCCGCCCACGGCAATTCCTTGCGGGCCCTGGTGAAATTGCTCTTGAATGTTTCTGATGAGAAAATTGTCAGTGTTGAGATCCCCACGGGCAATCCGCTGATGTTTGAATTTGAAGCGGGCACGATCAAGCCGTCTTCTGTGGCCTATCTTGATGAAGCGCGCGCACAGCCCATACCGCCACTCGGTTAGGCATTGAACGCCATCTAGTCTTCACCAAGGCGCGCAGCAATTTCATTGACGCGGGTTGTCGCGGCCTCAATGGCGAGGCTCGCGGCGCCGGCAGTGCCTGGGTCAAGCTCATCGGCAGCGCCTTCCAGATCCCTGGCGCGGTTTTTGGCTTCGAATAATTCATCGCAAACGGTCAGCGCGGATAATAGCATCAGACGTGAATCACCGATCTGGCCAAGGTCCTCGGAGAGCTGGCTTACGTGACGGTCAAAATAAGCCGCGAGTTGCTGCAGGTGGTTTTCCTGGCCATTGTCGCAGGTGACCATGTAGTCGCGACCATTGATGCGAATCTCAACTTGCGCCATCGCCTCAGCCTTTCGGTTCGGGTTTGTGATCGTCCAGCAGTATCTTCAGATCGCTAATGGCGCCGGACAAATCGCTCCCGGCGCTGGCGGCGTGACCCTGGGCCGCTCTTGCTTGGCGCCGCGCCGCATCAATTAGGTCATTTTTTGCAGAGACATCGTTTAACTGTCCCTCGAGTGTCGATTCGAGCGCTTCTAAAGCATCTGCTAGGTCGCTCACCGATTTTTCGAGAATGGTCATAGCTGGCTACACTTTCTTGAAGACATGAGACAATGTGACGGCCCGCAGTGATTCTGTCCAGCACTCTCACGCGGAGTGGGATTTTAACTGGCGCCGAATGGGGTTTTTCTGCGCCCAGTGGAGGCTTTAGCGGGAGGCATTGCCTGCCCTTGACCCTGGCATCATCGCGATGCATGTAGCGCGCATTAAATTTCCGTATTTTCCTTAGGCGAACAGGGGATATTAAATGGCAGAGCGCTCTTCGGACGCCGTCAGTTTTCCACAGATGGCCAACGCCATTCGGGCGCTTTCTATGGATGCGGTGGAGAAAGCCAAATCCGGCCATCCGGGCATGCCTATGGGTATGGCGGATGTTGCAACGGTTTTATTCACGCAAGTGTTGAAATTCGACGCGGGCGACCCCGATTGGCGCGACCGCGATCGTTTCGTTTTATCCGCCGGTCACGGCTCGATGTTGCTCTATTCTCTGGTCTATCTTCTCGGTTATGAGGGGATGACCATTGAGGACCTGAAAAATTTCAGACAACTTGGCTCTAAAACGGCGGGCCATCCAGAATATGGTCACGTGCCGGGGGCGGAAACGACAACTGGCCCGCTTGGCCAAGGACTTGGCAATGCGGTTGGCATGGCGCTCGCAGAAGCGCATTTGAATGCACGCTTTGGCGATGGGCTGGTTGATCATTTTACCTATGTGATTGCTGGCGATGGTTGCCTGATGGAAGGGATCAGCCAAGAGTCGTTATCCCTGGCTGGCCACTTGAAGCTCCGTAAGCTGATTGTTTTATGGGATGACAATAACATTTCCATCGACGGGCCGATCTCGCTCTCAGATTCAACCAATCAACTTGACCGTTTTGCAGCTTCCGGCTGGGATACGATGCGGATTGATGGGCACGACCCTGCGGCCATTGCGAGCGCCATTGAAAAGGCCAAGGCTTCTGACCGTCCGACTTTGATTGCGTGCAAAACCATTATTGGTTTTGGGGCGCCAACCAAAGCCGGGACGTCTGCGACCCATGGCGCGCCCTTGGGGGCCGATGAAATCGCCGGCGCGCGCAAAATCCTCGATTGGCCCTTTGCGCCGTTTGAAATCCCAGAAGATATTCTGAGCCAATGGCGCGCCGCTGGTGAGCGCGCGCGCGCGGACCGTGAGGCATGGGAGAGCCGTGTGAGCGCCGACCCACAAGGTGATACATTTAAAACGGCGCTAGCTGGCGACTACAAAGATGTGTTGGCGCCAGCGATCAGGGATTATAAAAAAGCGCTTGTCGCGGAGCCCAAAAAAGTAGCAACTCGCAAGGCGTCCGAGATGGCGCTGGGGGTCATCAATGATGTGATTGGTGAGACCATTGGCGGCTCGGCCGATCTCACCGGTTCCAACAACACCAAGACAAAGGCTCAAGCGCCGTTGACGGCGGAAAATTACGCCGGGCGTTACCTTTACTACGGTATTCGTGAACATGGCATGGCGTCGGCGATGAACGGTATGGCGCTTCATGGCGGTGTGGTTCCCTATGGCGGCACTTTTATGGTGTTTACGGATTATTTCCGCCCGGCCATTCGCCTAGCGGCGCTGATGGATCAGCGTGTGGTCTATGTGATGACCCACGATTCGATTGGCCTTGGTGAAGACGGGCCCACCCACCAGCCGGTGGAGCATCTGGCGGCGTTGCGGGCGATCCCCAATCTCAAAGTATTTCGCCCTTGCGATAGTGTTGAAACAGCAGAGTGCTGGGAGTTGTCGCTGGCTGATGAAGCGGGGCCGTCTGTAATCGCGCTAACCCGTCAGGGATTAGAGCAACAACGAAACACCCATACAGATGACAACCTTTGTGCGCGCGGCGCCTATGTCATCGCCGATGAGAACCAGTATGATGCGACGATTTTTGCTACCGGATCGGAAGTCAAGCTGGCGATGAATGCGCGGGCGTTGCTTGTCAAGGACGGCGTCAAGGCGCGTGTTGTGTCGGCCCCATCTTTTGAACTTTTTGCCGCGCAGCCTGAGGCGTATCGGCTGAGTGTCCTGGGAAACAAGCCGCGGGTTGGCGTTGAAGCGGCAATCCGCCAGGGCTGGGACCAGTTCCTGCGCCTTAAAGACGGCTTTATAGGCATGACTGGATTTGGCGCATCGGCTCCGGCGGATGCTTTATATGAGCATTTTGGCATCACCCCAACGGCGGTTGCCAATGAAGTAAAAAAACTAATTGGTTAGGAGAAGCTGATGACTTTGAAGATTGCAATCAACGGATTTGGTCGTATTGGCCGCCTGGCGTTACGGTCGATTATTGAAACCGGTCGCCAGGATATGGAGGTTGTTGGGATCAATGATCTTGGCCCTGTGGCGACCAATGCGCATCTCATGCAATATGACTCTGTACATGGGCGCTTCCCTCAAGAGGTGAAGGCGACCGAGAATACGATTGATGTAGGTAAAGGGCCGATCAACGTCTTTGCCGAACGTGACCCATCGAAATTACCTTGGGGTGATCTGGGCGTTGATATCGTTTTTGAATGTACCGGAATTTTTACGGCGCGTGATAAGGCCGCCATGCATATCGAAGCGGGCGCTAAGCGCGTGCTGATTTCTGCGCCTTCCGGGGATGCGGATAAGATGGTCGTTTACGGCGTCAATCATCAAGGTCTAACGGGTGATGATATTATCGTCTCTAACGCGTCATGCACAACTAATTGCCTGGCCCCAATGGCGATGGTCTTATATGAGGCCGTGGGGATTGAGCGCGGCTATATGACGACGATCCATTCCTATACGGGCGACCAGCCAACCCTTGATACGATGCATAAGGACCTTTATCGGGCGCGCGGCGCGGCGAGCAATATGATCCCGACCTCCACGGGCGCGGCCAAAGCAGTGGGCGTTGTGCTTCCGGAGCTGAATGGTAAGCTTGACGGATCGTCGATCCGTGTACCAACGGCGAATGTTTCGGTCGTTGACTTGGTCTTTACACCAGGGAAAGACACCAGCGTTGAGGAGGTCAACAATGCAATGATTGAAGCGGCAAACGGGCCCTTGAAAGGCGTGCTTGCGGTGACCGACAAGCCTTTGGTCTCATCGGACTTCAACCATGACCCGCACTCATCAACTTTTGCCTTGAACCAGACGCAAATTATTGAAGGCAAGCTGGTGCGTGTCCTTTCGTGGTATGACAATGAATGGGGCTTTTCTACGCGCATGGCCGATACGGCCCTTCAAATGGCGAAGTTCCTTTAAGGGGTAAGCCTTGTGGCCAGCTATCAAACCCTTGACGATCTCGATGTGGCTGGGAAGCGCGTGCTTGTGCGTGTTGATTTCAACGTCCCCATGAAGGATGGCGTGGTCACTGATGCAACACGCATCGATCGCGCTTTGCCGACCATTCAGGAGCTTTCCAAAAAGAGCGCGAAAATTTTGCTCCTCTCTCACTACGGCAGGCCAAAGGGAAAGGTTGATCCCGAATTGACGCTGGCGCCGGTTGCAAAATTGCTTGGTGATAAATTGGGCGGGTCTGTGGAGTTTGCTGGAGACTGTATCGGTGATCCAGTGCGTGATGTTTTAAAAAATATGCTCGACGGTGATGTGGCGCTCCTGGAGAACACACGCTTTCATTCGGGCGAAGAAAGTAATGACGCAGATTTTGCCAGCGCACTCGCCGAGAACGCTGACCTCTATGTGAATGATGCCTTCTCTGCGGCCCATCGCGCACATGCCTCGACGGAGGGCTTAGCGCATCTACTCCCGTCTGCTGCCGGGGGGCGTGCGATGGAGCGCGAGCTGAATTACTTAAAATCTGTGCTTGGCGAACCTGTCCGTCCGATGATGGCGGTGGTTGGCGGCGCCAAGGTTTCGTCAAAAATTGAGCTTCTTCTCAATCTTGTCACCAAGGCCGATATTCTGGTGGTTGGCGGCGCCATGGCCAATACGTTTCTCTTTGCTCAAGGGCAAAATGTTGGAAAGTCGTTATGCGAGCCTGATCTTGCGGATACGGCGCGAGAGATTATGGCGCAAGCGCTGAATAGCGGGTGCGAGATTGTTTTGCCGGTGGATTGTGTTGTCGCCAAAGAGTTCAAGGAAGATGCGGAGCGCGAAGTTGTCGCCGCTGATGCGGTCAAAGGCGAAGTCATGATCCTCGACCTTGGGGAGACGGTTGATCTCATCGCACAGAAAATTGAGAGCGCCAAAACCCTGGTCTGGAACGGGCCGCTGGGCGCCTTTGAAACGCGCCCCTTTGATACGGCAACGGTGGAAGCGGCGCGATTTGTCGCCAAGCGTGTTGTGGAAGGCCGTCTGGTTGCTGTGGCGGGGGGCGGCGATACGGTTGCAGCGCTCAATCATGCGCAGGTCGCCAAAGATTTCACTTATATCTCCACGGCGGGTGGCGCCTTTCTGGAATGGCTTGAAGGCAAGACCCTTCCCGGTGTGGCGGCGCTGGAGACATAAGGGGTTGATTGTGTCGGGAACCGGAAAGACTAGTGATGGTAGTGGTGGTACTCTCCGATTCTTTTTCCCGTCTATAGGTACGTCTGAGGAAGCGATTTCAGTTTCACGTCAGGGTAGCTATGCAGCAGCTTGGGGTGCTTTTACGGCCATATTCACAGTTTTCATGGTTCAGTTTTATGGCGAAGACGTTGTTATCGGAGAGAGTTTTCGAAATCAGAATCTAGTTCTTTTCCTTAAGGCAATTGAGGCAATCCATGCTGTCCTGTTTTTGTGTTTTGCACTCTTAATTTGGCGTCGTGCGTCATTGGTATCAGCAACTGTTTCTTTTGTTTTGATCTTTTCGGAGATTGTTGTTCGGATCGTAGATTTGGAGATTAGTGCTTTTTCATGGGTATGGCTTTGGGCTTTACTGGGGGCAGTTAATGGAATACGTGGCACTAAGGCGGTTAAGAAACATGTTAAGCTTTCGTTGAACTCAGATTGAATTAGCACAAAGTTTTGAAAGATGATAAAGGGTGAATGAGATGGATCTTGATGCGCTCAATAAAATCGCCGAAGCGATTGTCGCGCCGGGTAAAGGTATTCTGGCTGCAGACGAATCGTCGGGCACCATCAAAAAGCGTTTTGATGCGATTAATGTGGAATCGACAGCAGACTCGCGCCGTGATTATCGCGAAATGATGTTCCGTACTGAAGAGGCCATGAAAAATCACATTTCCGGTGTGATTCTTTATGATGAAACCATTCGCCAGAAGGCGAAAGACGGCACTCCACTCGTGAAGGTTATCCAGGATACCGGGGCTCTTCCAGGCATCAAGGTTGATACCGGCGCCAAAGCACTTGCCGGCGCTGAGGGCGAGACAATAACCGAAGGCCTTGATGGTCTGCGTGAGCGGCTGGCTGAATATTACAAACTCGGCGCGCGCTTTGCGAAATGGCGCGCGGTGATCGATATTAAGGGTGATGAAATTCCTTCCGGCTACAGCATTTCAACCAACACCCATGCTCTGGCGCGCTACGCGGCGCTTTGCCAGGAGGCGGGTATTGTTCCGATCGTTGAGCCAGAAGTGATGATGGATGGCGATCACGATATTGATCGCTGTTATGACGTCACCGAATTCGCCCTGAAATCATTATTTGATGAGCTCTACGCTCAGGATGTGGCGCTTGAAGGCGTGATCCTGAAGCCCAATATGGTGATCGCTGGTAAGAAATGCGCAACGCAAGCCAGCGTTGATGAAATTGCCGAAAAAACAGTTAGATGTTTCCGTGCTGCGGTTCCGGCCGCTCTGCCTGGGATTGTCTTCTTGTCGGGCGGGCAATCCTCAGAGCAAGCGACAGAAAACCTCAACGCTATGAATGCGCAGTATAAAGATGTTATGCCTTGGGCGCTATCATTCTCTTATGGTCGTGCATTGCAGGCGGCCCCGCAACAAGCCTGGGCCGGTAAGGTAGAAAATGTCCCCGCCGCGCAAGCCGCCTTTGCGCATCGCGCGAAGATGAACAGCCTTGCCCAGTTGGGTGAGTGGTCGAGGGCGCTAGAGGGCTGAAGCCTAACTCATTACCCAATAAACGATTTATTCTCCGGTCATCCCGGACGTTACACGAGCCCAAAAACCATTGGTTTTTGGCATGCGAGTGTTTGATCCGGGATGACTGGATTGTTTGGATGCACCCTAAAGCGCCTTCATCCCGTCTTCCATAGTTACTACAGGCCTATAACCGAGCTCCGCCTTCGCACGATCGTCTTTTAGTGTGCAATCGCGGCTCATAATGTGGGCGGCAAAGCGGGTAATCGGCGGCGGTGATTTGGCGCGGGCCAGCCGCCATAAAGGTTCAATGATATTGGATAGCCCTCTGATCAGCCAGCCTGGCGCTGATTTATCGCCGAGGGTGACGCCCGCAGTTTTAAGGTAACGGGTTAGAAAATCACGCAAAGTGAGCGGCGCGCCATCAAGCACAAAGTAGACGGCTCCGGGCGTGCCTTTTGTCAGCGCCAGATCAATACCATGTACAAGATTGTCGATATGGGTGGTGGAGGTTAGTGCGGCGCCTTCATCAATCCAGATAAATTTTCCCGCATGCGCCATTGCCACCACCACCGGCAAGATGGTCTGGTCATTGGGGCCCCAAACCATCCTTGGGCGGATGACAATTGTTTCAAAGCCCGCAGCGGTGTCATTGGCATCGCGCACCGCCTGTTCGGCCAGCGCCTTAGTGCGCGAATAGGGAAAGGGCGAATTGAAGGCGAGGGGATAGTCTTCGTCGATGTCGCGCATGTGCTGACCGTGAAAGAGCGCCGCTTCGGTGCCCACATGAACAAAGCGTTTGACGCCGGCTTTTTTTGCGCATCTAAGAAGCTGCTTTGTGCCGTCCACATTGATTTTGTGATAGGCCTCATAGGGCCCCCATTCCTCAACATAGGCGGCGCAATGAATGATTGCGTCAATGC
>JAADIH010000033.1 GCA_013151435.1 Alphaproteobacteria bacterium | reverse complement strand
ACCCAGCCCGGTGCAATTGCATAAAGCAGGATGTTCTCGCCCGCGAGCCCGCGCGCCCAGGTCTTGGTCATGGCGAGAACCGCGCCTTTCGACGCTGCATAAGCAGCATTCTCTACGCCATCACCGCGATGCCCGGCGCGGCTGGCGATATTCACAATGGTTCCACGAATATCGCCTTCGCTTATCTCACGTTCACGAAAATGCGTGATGGCGGCGCGGCAAATATCGGCAAGCGCCTGGACATTTACGGCGAGAGATTTCGACCAGCCATCATCCCACGCAGCGCGGTCACCGCTTAAAGGCGACGGGGTGAACATTCCTGCATTATTGACAACACCGTCGATTGTACCGCCGCGCTCCAACGCGCGCGCCATGAGGTTAAAACCAGCCTCTGGTTTAGAGAAATCCTCATAGAGAAAATCATCACTCCTCTGCCCCACAGCCTTTGCGGCGCTCGCCGATGATGCGCTTGGCGCCCCGGCATGGAGGATAACCCGAGCCCCGCCCTCATGACATAGTCGTGCAGCAGCCGCGCCGATACCGCGCGCTGCACCCGTGATGAGGATAGTTTTTCCTTGAAGCATGTTCATTTCATTTCTTTTTCAGTTTTTGTATTGATTTTTGAGGGTGTTTATAATCCATGCCCGCCCAAAATACCGGTTAAATTAATAGACGTTGACGACTGAGCGGCGCTCTCGCCGCGAATGGAGCGCAACAATTGATATTGATCCGGCAGCCTTCCTAAAAGCTGGGTAATTTGTTGCCGCCGCATCCCCGTATAATGTCGCCATTCTTGCTCTGAGAAAGCCGCCGCTTGCGCATATTCCCGCCCTTTAAAAAAGTGCTTTCCAAATAACGCCGCACGGTAAGAGGTGGGTGAGAAAAATATGTTCGTCGGTAAATCCAGTTCGGTTGGCATCGTTGAGCGCCAAAGCTCCAGATTGTCTTTAAGGCTCTGAGGAATTTCCATCTCATGTCGCACTGCGCGCCAAAAGGGCGTATCATCACGGTTACTGGCGTGAAACAGCAACGAAATGAAATCAACGACCTCACTATAAAATCTGTCATTGAGCTCATTGAAGCGCCGCGTCACGGCTGGATCAAAATCACTATCCGGCAAATAGGAGCGAAACCAATCCAAAGCCACTTGTACAGAATAAATTGCTGTCGCCTCAAGGGGCTCCACAAACCCGCTGGACATGCCAAGAGCGAGGCAATTTTTAACCCATGAATAGCGGGCTTTTCCAATACGCATGCGGATAATTCGCGGCTCAGCGTCTTTCGCCGCTGGCCCGATAAAGGCTTTGAACTCATCCACAGCTTCATCATCTGACAGAAACTTGCTTGAATAAACGTAACCAGTCCCGACGCGATTAAACAGCGGCACGCGAAACGACCAGCCCGCATTCATGCCGGTTGCACGCGAAGTCGGCTCCAGTTTGGTTGGGTCCTCATGGGGAAGTTGTATCACCGCAGCCCGGTCGTTCAGCAGGTATTTATCAAACGACTCGAACGGATTTCCAAGCGCTTTGCCAATAATGATGCTGGCAAAGCCAGTTGCGTCGATGACAAATTCGATTGGATGAACACCGTTTTCTCGTAAATCGAGCTCCTTAACAAAGCCCCGCTCATCGAGCTTGACCTCATTAACATGATCAAGAATTTGCCGCACGCCCAGTTCTTTCCCGCGCTCCTGCAACATTTTAGCAAATTCGATCGCGTCCATATGATAGGAATACGGAATATCTGTTTTGTAATCCTCGACGCCAATGATTTTTGGCCCCTTTCGGGCGGCAATTATCGCCGGGCAATTGGACATGGCCTCAGTGTAATTTTCCGTAATCGGGCCGCCATTGTCGTGCATGCCATGGGTCGCATAAATATAGCCGGGATTGAGCCCTCGAAAATCCGTCTGAGATGAAAATGGATTTACCCAGGTAACATTCTTGCCGTTTTCATCGGTCTCCCAATTAGTGAAGAGACCGCCAAGCTTGAACGTGACGTTGCACCGCTTGATAAATTCAGATTCTTTAATGCCAATGATCCGCAAAAGATCCGCCATCGGCCGGGCCGTCGACTCGCCAACGCCAATAATGCCAACATCCGGGCTTTCGATGACAGTGATCGTCATCGCGCCTTTTTTGATGGGACCTTCAAAAATCCTTGCAAGATAGCACGCGGCTATCCACCCTGAGGTTCCGCCGCCGACGATCGTGTAATCTCTAATTGGTGCGCCCATAGGTCTCTCCCGTAGCCAGTGTCGCGCGTGACATGCAAGCCGGTCAAGGCGAGGCCTGCCCAGCGCCTAGTGCAGCCCCGATCCTGTTTGCCGAGACGCCCCTTGTTGCCGAGACGCCCTTGAACCCAAAAGGCGCTCGCGCTACACGAGCAGCCTTTCTCAGACAGATTTAAAAGCACGAGGGCGCCAATGGCCGGACACAGTAAATGGGCCAACATCCAACACCGCAAGGGCCGACAGGACGCCAAACGGTCGAAGATGTTCTCCAAACTCTCCAAGGAGATCACGGTTGCCGCCAAAATGGGCGCGCCCGACCCGGAATTTAATCCGCGCCTTCGCCTGGCGATCCAGGCGGCCAAAGCCCAGTCCATGCCGAAGGACAATATTGATCGAGCAGTCAAAAAATCGACAAACGCCGACGAGGCGAATTTTGATGAAATCCGTTATGAAGGGTTTGGCCCGAGTGGCGTTGGGATCATTGCCGAGATTCTTACCGACAACCGAAATCGCGCCGCTAGTGAAGTGCGCACGATCTTTTCCAAAAATGGCGGAAATCTTGGTGAAACAGGCAGCGTCTCATTCATGTTCGATCTGGTGGGCTATATAGAATATGCTGGCGAGAAAGCATCAGAAGATGAAATGATTGAAGCCGCCATTGAAGCTGGCGCTGACGACGTGCAATCCTCCGATGGTCTTCACGAGATTTTTTGCGCATTTGATCAACTGGCGGAAGTCGCCAAAGCCCTTGAGCAAAAATTCGGAGAAGCGCAAGCAGCCAAGCCCGTTTGGAAGCCGCAGAATTTAATCCCGGTAGAGAGCGACAAAGCTGAAACATTGATAAAACTCATGAACGCGCTGGATGATTGCGACGATGTCCAGAATGTTTATGCAAATTTTGAATTATCCGACGAAGATATGGAGCGCTTGGCTGGCTAATTCCTTCTAAGCACTCGCCTTTACCGCCCCATTCTTTTTTTGGTTGACCCAGCGCTCTAACATGAGGTCAAGCTTGGCTTTGCTGATCGGCTTGGCCAGGTAATCATCCATGCCCGCCGCTTCACTCTGCTCCATGTCACTCGTCAAAACATGGGCTGTCAAACAAATAATTGGTGTACGCACTCTTTTGGTGCATTCTTCAAAGCTACGTATGGCGCGGGTTGCTTCATAACCATCCATTTCCGGCATTGAAACATCCATAAACACCATCTCAAATCCATCGGCGTCATCTTGGAATAGACGAAGTGCATCTCGGCCATTGGGCGCAATCACAAGCTCGTAAATATTCGGATCGAGCATATGCTTGACTACCAGCTGATTAACTTCATTGTCCTCAGCCAGGAGGATCCGTGATTTGGTAGGCCTCACAATTGGAGTATGTGGGTTGACTAGCTCCACCGATACTTGTTTCGGCATTTGAGGAACAGCGTCATTAAGCTTACGCAAGATGCCGGTGATGGTTTGATAACATAATATCGCCCGCGCTGGCTTAACGAGATATCCTTCAACTCCCGCATCACGGAAACGGCGCGCGTCACCCTCGCCCTCAACCGAAGACAACACCATCAGCGCTATTGACTTAAGATCTGCATCCCCCTTGATCGTGCGGGCAAGCTCCAGGCCGTCCATTTCAGGCATTAGATAGTCTAATACAGCCAGGGTATAAGGACTATTTTCTGCATACGCCGCACGCATTTTCTCGAGCGCCTCTGCACCACTAGGACTTTCATCAGTGTGGAAGCCCCACGATGTAAAAAGCTCCATCAATATGCGTCGGTTTATTTCCATATCATCGACGATGAGCACGCGGTGACCGTCAGGATCAAATGTCGACTGCCACACAACTTCTTCTACTTCTCGCATTGGCAAAGAGACTTCAAACCAAAAAGTCGATCCCTTGCCAAATTCAGATGAAACGCCAATCTTCCCGCCCATTGCTTCTGCAAGGCGTTTTGAAATTGCTAGCCCAAGACCCGTGCCGCCGAATTTGCGAGTGGTTGAGGTGTCAGCTTGCTGGAATTCATCGAATATATGGCCAAGTTTATCAACCTCAATACCGACACCTGTATCCGTGATCCCAACGCGGATATGCGCATAGTCATCATCATACTCACCCGACACATCAATTAATACATAACCTTCTTCGGTGAACTTAATCGCATTAGAAACAAGGTTTGTAATAATCTGACGAACGCGACCGCCATCGCCGATAAGATTGAGGGGAAGGTTTGGTTGAAACCTTACGATCAATTCAAACTTCTTTTCCTGGGCGCGCGGCGCCATCATGGTCGCGATGTCATCAACCGAAGCACGTAGGTCAAAGATGGTTTCTTCAATCTGAAGCTTTCCGGCTTCGATCTTAGAGAAATCAAGAATGTCATTGATAATCGTCAACAGCGCCGCGCCCGATTGATGAATAGTGTCTGCAAAAATGCGCTGACGACTATCTAGCTTGGTGTTGACGAGAAGCTCAGCCATACCTAATACGCCATTCATTGGTGTACGTATTTCGTGGCTCATATTCGCCAAAAACATTGATTTAGCCTCGGAAGCTTTTTCGGCGACAATGCGCGCACTTTCAAGTTCATCAATTAACGCCACACGGTCATGACTGGCGCGTTCCAGTTCTTTTTGCGCCAAGTTTCCAAACATGAGAACATAGCTGACACTCGCGACAAGCAGAGGTATCGCCGCCACTAGCGGTGTAAACATTTCAGTGCCGACAGCCAGCACAAGACAAAAACTGAAGGCCACCGGATAGGGTGATGTCGCGATGAGCGCATTGACCGGCGTTGACCGAAACTGCGCAAAAGCAAGCATAAACCCGTTGACAATGAAAAACATCGCGGCCGCCGGACCAAATGTATGCCCCGAGGTCCAGGCCAAAACCGGCGCCGCGGCCCAGAATGAACTGGATGCCATGGCGACAAATGCATATCGGCGACTTTTTGTCGTCGTATTGCCGACCTGACGATCGCGCATGCGCTTTTCAATCATTGAGCGCATTAATCCCGCAGCTATCGTCAGCACATACCAGATCACAACAGTACTGAGGCTGACAAGTGACAGCAGCAAGAGCCCCCAGGCTGTGATGTGGATGTAACGTGAGGCCTGAGTAGACAGTATGGTTTTTAACAATACCGTTAAATCATCGCCGTCAAAACGCGACCGATCATCGGTTTTCTGCTGTGCAGTATCGTTCATCTTGCGCGCTTCCTGGAACCCTGTTCCCCGCCAAAGAGTAACCGCGCAAGATTAATTCAATCTTGATAGTAAGAATTAATCAGCCTCAATCCTGCGATGAAATGAACTATTTTCAAGACAGGCCGTGAAATATTGCAGAGAGCATGGATTTCGCTTGCTCTGCTACTGCGGTAGCATTGCTGTGTTCCAGGAGGAAATTTCCATGAAAAAATTCATATTATATGCGCTAGCAAGCAGCGCCATGCTGACGGTGGTGTCAGCCCAAGATCAGTTAACCAATTCTGAACGACGCTTCGAAGGGGTTAACGATATCCTAATAGAGAATTTTACTGGTCGCCTTGAAGTTACCGTCGGGGGCGACCAAACGCGCATCACTATGCGAGAAGGCGATGCGGCGTTTCCGTTCGAAGCACTGCAAAATGGCGCAAAGTTATCCCTTGAAGGAGAGGACCGCCCTCGTAATTTTGACCTTCATAAAAAAATAAATTGGCGCCAGCACGGCGACAAAGCTTTTGCGGTGTTTTTAAAAGATTTTCCTGTGCTGAAGATTTCTATACCTGAAGGCGTCGCCATTGAACTCGATGATGCAATCACCATTGCCTCAATCGGTGATCTCAATGGTGCATTGATCATTGGCGGCGGCTATGTAGATGCAGTTGTAGGTGATGTCACATCAGCCAAGGTCAGCGTCCATAGTTCTGGCGATATCTCTCTTGGCGCCGTACGGGATAACCTCATTGCTTCCATTCACGGGTCTGGAGATATCGGCGCCAAAAGCGCAGGTTCGGGCTCCTTTTCTGTACATGGGTCGGGCGATATTAACGTTGGCAATGTTTCTGGGGATGCGAAGTTAAGGATTCACGGCTCCGGTGATATCGATACGGGCGATATAATTGGCAATGTCCTCGCTACAATTTATGGCTCCGGCGACATTCACGCTGGTGCAGTTTCCAAAGGTGGCGAGATCGAAATCAATGGTTCTGGCGATGTTGTTATGCGCAGTATTAACGGTCCCATCGATGCGAGCATCAGGGGTAGTGGCAATATCGGAATTGCGGACGGTCACGCGAAAAGCTTGAAAGTATCGGTTCACGGTTCGGGGGATTTCGTTTTTGACGGCGTTTCCACCGAACTCACCGCCTATATTCGCGGCTCTGGAAATATAGAAGTCGCCAAAAATACAGGGTCACTCAAAACATCAGGACGCGGCGACATCCGCATCAATGGCCGCTGGATCGAAATCGACGACTAACCCTCTGGCCAAATAGCAAGACGCGTTAACCGGCAAGAAGGCCTAATACCAATATACTTCCGTCTGACATTGCGTACCAAGTAGGATTAGTATGAGTCTATCCATTTTCATCGTCGCCGCTGCCGCGTCAGCAGTGAGCACCGCTGACGCAAGCCCATGCAACGATCAGACGACCGCGCCCGCAACCTTCGCCAATATTGAAGAATGCCTCATACGTCGTGATTTTGAGACCTATACGCCGCATGTGAAGGCCATACGGATCGACACAACAGAGGCGCCGATAATTGACGGTGATCTATCGGATAGTATTTGGGCGCGCGCGGAAACTATTGAGGAATTCTATCAGGTCGAGCCGATCGCCGGGGCTACGCCGAGCCAGCCAACGCGCGCATATATTCTGTATGATGAGAAGAATCTCTATGTAGGGATTTACGCTTACGATTCCGATCCGGAACTGATCAGACATTCGCAAATGAAACGCGATCCACGATTGCGGGACGATGATGGGTTGCGCATCCTAATAGACTCCTACGGCACTTTTCGCGACAGCTTTTTCTTTGGCATTAATCCAAATGGCGCCCGCTCAGACGCGCTCACTGAAAACGCCTCATCTTTTCAACAGGAATGGAATGCCATCTGGCGCGGAAAGGCGCGTATCGTCGAGGATGGCTGGATCGCAGAGTTTGCCATTCCGTTTCAGTCAATTTCCTTTGACCCAAGTCTCACCAACTGGAACGTCCAAATCATCCGCACGATCCGCCGCAACAACGAAGAGATCCGCTGGTCGAACATTAATCAATCCCGCGGCCGTATCGACATGACCAATCCCGGCCGGGTTTCAGGAATAAAAGATATTTCGAGCGGCATTGGCCTGGAGGTGCAAGCCTTTCTAACCGGGGCCGGCGTTTATGACTGGGTTACTGACGAGACAGATTTCAGCCTCAACCCCAGCGGCAATGTGTTTTACAAAATCACCCCCTCGCTAACGGGATCACTTACCTTCAATACGGATTTCTCCGATGCACCGCTTGATTCAAGACAGGTCAATACCGGGCGCTTTTCGTTATTCTTCCCTGAGACCCGAGACTTCTTCCTCCAGGATGCAAGCGTGTTTGAGTTTGGTGGGCGCGTATTTAACAACACCCCGAATGGGCTGCCTTTTTTCTCACGCAATATAGGAATCGTCAACGGGCAACCCGTTGATATTGTCGCTGGCGCCAAGCTAAGCGGTAAACTTGGTCCGGCAAGTGTTGGTCTCATTTCTGCGCGAACCGGAGCCGCTGACGCCATCGGCGTTGACGGACAGTTTCTGTCTTCAGCACGAATATCTGTACCCGTCCTGTCTGAATCAAAGCTTGGCATTGTCTTCACCAATGGAGACCCATCCGGCGCAACAAATAACACCGTTGGCGGCGCCGATTTTCAATATAAGCGCTCCAATACTTTCGGTGATGGAACGCTATTTGCTGATGTAGCGTATGTGCGCAGCACGTCGGGTGGCGTTGATGATGATATGATCGGCGCCGAGGTTGCATTTAGAAGCCAGAAGTGGAACGGCACGGTTCGCCTGCGTGATATTGGTGAGAACTATAAGCCTGCGCTCGGCTTCGTGAACCGCACCGGCGTAAAACGTTATAATACCAATTTCTGGCGCAGATATCGCCCGGCAAACAGCTTCATCCGTTTTGCGGAAACTGGTGCGTGGACAAATATTATTACGGATATGGATGACCAGCGAATTGACCATTTTTACGGCGCCTGGGTAGTCGGTGGCAACAATGCGGGCGACGAGCTACGGCTCAATTACGAGCATGGATATGTGGATATTCGCGAATCATTCTCTATTGCTGGCGTTGTTCCCATCGCCACAGGTGAATACCGATGGAACCAGTATAATATACGAGCAAGCACGACGAGCTCGCGCATGCTCGGCCTTGAAGTCGCCGTCAATTGGGGAGGAGTTTTTGGCGGTGATCTATTGGAAATTAGTTCGGGCATTAGTTTTCGCCCTACGCGGTTTTTTGAAATAAGGGCCGAACATGAATATAGAAAATTCGATCTGCCCGCAGGCGAGGTGGGCATTCATATCGCATCGATTGATTCTACCATTGCTTTTACGCCAGATATGAGCATCAAAACCGAAATCCAATACGATAATATCTCCGAGGCTTTCACGTTCTTCTCCCGGTTCAGTTGGGAGCCGGTTCCGGAGCGTGAAATTTTTCTCTCCTTCGGGCATACGGCAATTATCGACGCCCAGGATTTCCCTCGCGATTTCACCTCTCAAAGTTCCAGCCTCGCTTTGCGCCTTGGTCACACTCTCCGGATGTAGGCGCCCCTCTGACTTGCCTCTGGGTCTTCGTCCTGCTAGATCGGCGCAAATTCATTCTATACCACGCGCCGGATTAAGCGAAAAACCGGTTTCCACTTTTTCGCCCGGCGCTTTTGTGAGCGAGTATCTATGAAAATCAACGGCAACGAAATACGGCCCGGCAATATTATTCAGCATCAAGATAACCTATGGATAGCCGTCAAAATCAATGCTGTAAAACCAGGCAAAGGACCGGCCTATAATCAAGTCGAGTTAAAAAACCTCGCCACCGGTAATAAGTTAAATCAACGCTTCCGGGCATCCGAAACCGTAGAACGTGTGCGGCTTGAACAAAAAGACCACACCTATCTTTATGAAGAAGGCGACATGCTGGTTTTCATGGATACGGAAAATTATGAGCAAGTCCATATTCCAAAAGACATGCTTGGAGAGCGCGTGGCGTTTTTGCAGGACGGCATGAAGGTTGTTGTTGAAAGCCACGAAGACAAAGCCATTGGCGTTCAGATGCCGGAGCATGTGACGCTTGAAATCACCGACACTGAACCAACAGTCAAAGGGCAGACCGCTTCCTCATCCTACAAACCATCGACCGTCGATAATGGCCTGCGTATCATGGTGCCGCCGCATATGAGCGTTGGTCAGAAGATCATCGTCAATACAACAACGATGGAATATGTAAAACGCGGAGAATAAAACGCAGTTCACTCACCCATCGTTTGAAACAAATATCTGACGCCAGTCGATAATACCACTCTGCACTATGCGCGTGCTATGTATATTGGCCGCCCCATGAAAAAATCCCATGCTCACCTTACCAGGCGGTCTTTATTGGGACGGCTCCGCCTCATTGTCCGTTTCCTCGACGTTCGATTCTTCCGCGGCAATTGCAGCCTCTAACTGAAGGATCATATTACCGACGGCCTCATTAGCCTGGTCACCCAG
>JAADIH010000094.1:1538-3593 GCA_013151435.1 Alphaproteobacteria bacterium | reverse complement strand
TGCAAACTCGGGAAAGGCCGCCTCAAGGCCGAGCACGGCGCCCGCGATATTGCCCCCTTCATAAGCAGAGTTTCCAACAAACAACGCTGCAATGATCAGTGCGGCAACGCTCCATTTGAGGGCAGGCGTTTGGGCGAGGGCTTGGGTAATCGCTTCCCCGAGACCGAGCCGTCCGGCGACGCCAAGTTTTGCAGTCATTTCTTGTAAAATGATTGCAGCAAGGGTTGCAAAAACCAGGGCCCAGACAAGGGCATAGCCATAGGTAGCCCCTGCAACCGTTGCTGTTGTGACTGTACCGGGGCCGATAAAGGCGGCGGCGGTTAGTGCGCCAGGACCAATAGAGCGTAATCGTTTCAACATGGGGAAAGCCTAGCGCGCGCTGCCATGAAAAGCGACCATAACAAAACCGCCCCGGGCTTGGTTATTCCCGGGGCGGTTTTTATACGCAACAACTCTATGGTGGGCTTAGTCTTTGTTGTTACTCTTCAGCTCGACACCCGTGGATACATTTGTCACCGGCGCTACTTCGATCAGCGCGATCGGTTGACCTGTTGGTTTCTTTTCTTCCGGCTTTGGTTCTTCTTGAAGCCGTTGTTTTGGTGTCAGGGGAGCAGCGGGCGCGGCATCGAAATCAGGAACGGAAACATCGCTTGCAGCGTACTCACTCCAATAAGCGGGCTGGTTCATCAGCTGTCGGAAATAATCAATATTGTTGTTTGCGACTTGTGGCGGTAGGTCGGAGCGCGCCAAGCGTTCAGCACCTTGCATGTCTCCGGAGATAGCGAGAACCAGGGCAAGGTTTTGGCGTACTTTTGCATCGCCGCCAGCGCGTGCATTGCGCAATGTCATCCGCGCCATGGAGAGGTTACCCTCTAATGCGTAGGAGAGCCCTTTATTGTTCATGACGGAGACGGCGTCAGGCGCGATCGCCAGGGCGCGATCATATTTGACGCGGGCGGCTTCATGCTCGCCAATCTGATCAAGGGCAACGCCATAAGCGGAAAGGGCGTGCCAGTCAGCTGATTTTGCGGCGGATGCGGTTTCGAGGTGGCGTACCGCCTCAAAAGCACGGCCAGCGTCAACCAGCCCCTTGCCGTATTCGAGGCTGACATCTGCATTATCGGGCGACAGACCAGAAGCTTTTTGCATCACGCCGAGGGCTTCTTCTGTTGAGCCAATTTTGCGTAATGCATAAGAAAATTTCACAGCCACATCGGGATCTGACTGATTTGTGTTATAACGCGTTCCCCAGAAGGCGGCGGCGGCAATGGGGTCCATCCCTTCGTCGCTGGAAGGGTTGGTATAGACGCCTATGGCTTGGCGGTACTCGTCTTCACTGACGCCGTTAGCGACATTAGACTTATTCATTGTTCCGCATGCCGGTAGGATAATAATTGCAGCGGCAGCGGAGAAATATTTGAGAGCCTGCGGGAAAGAACAGAAAGCCATGTGTATGCCTCGGTCAATGGACGAAATTTAGAAGGAGATAATCGCCAAAGGAGTTCAATAAAGGTTTAACCGCATACTTAATGTGCAATCGAATTAGGAAGTTAACGGATCATTGATGCGACACGAATTATTAAAGGATTATGAAGGAAGCGCGGCTAATGCCGCGCAAAAAATATTCTTTGTCGACGAGGGCGGCGTTGAAAAAGCTGACGCGCCCGATAGTTTGAAATCGCTTGCGCGCGCTAATGCGTTTAATGGTGAGGCGGGCGCTGTTCTTGCTGGAGAGGCGGGCGTGCTATTGGGCGTCGGCGCTGGCTCGGACGCGTTCATTATCGCAGCTGCGGCGGATAAGCTGCCAGCAGGGGGCTATGTCATTGACGGTGCGCTTGATGATCGCCTCGCGACCCTTGCCTGTCTTGGGTGGTTGATTGGCGGGTATCGCTTTGACCATTACAAATCGCAAAGGCCTGCCGTTGCTAGGCTGGTGGCACCAGAAAATGCTGATCTTACCGAGGCGAGGCGCGCAGGTGACGCCGTGTGTCTGGTCCGGGATCTCGTAAATACGCCAGCCGGAGACATGACGCCGCTAGCGCTTGAGAGAACCGC
>JAADIH010000094.1:0-1525 GCA_013151435.1 Alphaproteobacteria bacterium | reverse complement strand
CGGATCATAAAGCGGACATCTCAGTCATTACTGGCGATGAGCTACTCGAACAGAACTTTCCCATGGTGCATGCGGTGGGCCGTGCGGCTGAGGTGGCTCCCCGCCTCATCGATATCACTTGGGGGCGGGAAGATGCGCCTAAGCTGACATTGGTGGGGAAGGGCGTCACATTCGATAGCGGCGGCCTCAATATGAAGGGCGCTGCGGGCATGGCGTTGATGAAAAAAGATATGGGCGGCAGCGCACATGTGTTGGCGCTATCTCGCATGATTATGTCTGCTGGGCTTAATGTGCGTTTACGGGCGATCATTCCGGCGGTTGAAAATTCGGTTTCGGGGAATGCGTTTCGCCCCGGTGACATCTTGAAAAGCCGCAAAGGGCTCTCTGTTGAGATTGGCAATACGGATGCAGAGGGTCGGCTTATTCTCGCCGATGCCCTGGCGCTTGGTGCGGAAGAAGAGCCCGACTTGATGATTTCCCTGGCGACGCTCACTGGGGCCGCCCGGGTTGCATTGGGGCCGGACCTTGCGCCGTTCTATTGCGACGATGAGGGGCTTGTTTCAGAGCTTGAGGCCTCAGCCGAGCGGGTTGCAGATCCAGTGTGGCGAATGCCGCTTTGGCGGGGATATGATGCGATGCTTTCCTCGGCGATTGCCGATGTGAACCATATTGCCAGTGGCTCTTTTGCCGGATCGGTGACTGCGGCATTGTTTCTTCAGCGTTTCGTTCCTGAGGGAGCGCGTTGGATGCATTTCGATATTTTTGCCTGGCGACCAAAAGCAGCGCCGGGCCGCCCGGTCGGCGGTGAGGCGCAAGCGATCAGGGCGTTATTTGACATGTTGGAGGCGCGATACGCTGGGTGATAATGGTCTGAGCAGCACGGTGGAATGGTTTAAGGCCCGCTTTCGCTAGCGGCTCTTGCTCTTGCGGGGCGAACAGATGCAAGCCAGATCATTAGATGTGGGCTGCGACGGGTAGGCTGAAAAATGGCGTCGATTGATATCTTAACCAACTGGCGGGCGATTATGTGCGACGCTGTGCGCACGGACGGGCCTGACCTTTCCATGCGTCAGTGGTCGATTCTGTTGACGGTCTATCTTAATCCCGGACCTCATACGGTGCGCGCTATGGCGCGTGACCTCAATGTGCCAAAACCGGCGATCTCCCGTGCGCTTGATGCACTCTCCATTCTTGGGTTTGTCAAACGGGTTCGCGACCCGAATGATAAACGTATAGTCCTGATACAGAAGACTGCGGACGGCGCGATCTATCTTGATGAGTTTGCGCGGCTCGTGGATGCACGCATGGATGAGCCGCCCCTTGGCGCCCTCTACGGCTAGCGTCATCTAACCTTTATTGCTTATGTGAAATGTCAGCAGGACAATCAGATATGTGGATTACATATCTGATTGGATGAAACGTACTTACCGTACAATACGCCAGGCCGTGACCGTACCAGGAAGCCAGTTGGGAACAATCACAACGTCGCCAAAGACACTCAAATCATTTTGATAGGTTTCTTCAT
>JAADIH010000113.1 GCA_013151435.1 Alphaproteobacteria bacterium | reverse complement strand
AGATCGAGATTACTGTCAACCTGCCGCAAGGAACGCCCTATGCGCGCACCCTTGAGGTCCTTGAGCAAATTCAAATCGCCGAGCAGGCGCTTGTAGATGAAGTTAATGAATCGACAGAAGGCGAAGGCGCGTTGATTGAAAACTGGTACACTCGCTCCAGGGACAATCAGGTGTTGGCGCTGGTCAAGCTCGTCCCCCCGGAAACCAGATCACTCACAGCCAAAGAAACTGCAGAACGCTTGCGCGCTCTAATTGGCGAGGTCCCTGACGCAGAAACTATTTCCGTAGCCTATCAAAACAACAATAGCGGGCCCCCCATCGAATATGTGTTGAATTCAGAAAATCTGGAAGATCTGAACGCTGCTGCAGACGACTTGATGGAGAAACTACGCAGCTTCGATGGCGTCTTTAATGTCGTCAATGATCAGCAATCCTCCACCCAAGAAATTCGTTTTGAATTAATACCTGGCGCAGAAGCCCTTGGCATCACCACCGCTGATGTGGCCCAGCAAGTCCGTCAGGGCTTTTACGGAGAAGAGGTTCAGCGCCTCCCCCGTGACGGCCAGGATGTACGCGTCTTTGTGCGCTACCCCTTGAAAGACCGGCAATCCCTCGATCATCTCAGAAATATGCGCATCAGAACCAGTGAAGGGCAAGAATTACCGCTCTACACAGTCGCCAATATAGAATATGCGAGCGGTATCACGCGCATCTTACGCCGTGAGCGTCAACGCGCCGTGATTGTCAGCGCTGAAGTGGTGTCCGAACGGATTGATGAAATTCGGACCGCGTTAGATGATGATTATTTTGTTGAATTTGATGCACGCCACCCAACCGTTACCCGCGGCAATATAGGCCGCGCTCAAGGTCAGGCCGAATTTATGGAGGAGATCCTTATCCTCGGTCTAATCGCCATTGGAGTTGCGTATTTCCTTATTGCCGTTGCGTTCAAATCCTACTTTGAACCTATACTGATCTTATTTGCAGCGATCCCGTTCTGCTTCACTGGCGCTATGGTGGGACATCTCATCATGGGACTGTCGCTCTCACTCTTTTCTTATCTGGGGATCATGGCGGCTGCCGGTGTTGCCGTGAACGACAATCTGGTTCTCATCGACTATATCAACAAGCTGCGCGACAAGGGTATGGATGGCGCCGAAGCCTTAATCGAAGCCGGAACAAAGCGCTTCCGCCCCATCTTGTTGACTTCCATCACCACATTTGTCGGCCTTATGCCGCTGATGATGGAGCCAATCCAGGCAAAATATCTCGTGCCGGTTGGCGTTGGATTATCCTTCGGAGTCTTATTCGCGTTATTCGTGACACTGTTCTTTGTGCCTGCACTCTATACGATTGGCGCCGATATCAGACGCTTCTTCATCTATATGATCAAAGGCGTCAAACAGCCAAACTTTGATGAAAAACTAATGATGCCAAAAGCGCCAGAAGAAGAGGCCACGGGCACAAAACCAGCCCTGCAAGGGTAAGAGGGTATGGCAAATTAGAATTGATTTAGGTAGGCAAGACATAACCCTTGAAGGTCTTACGGAGTTCAGTTTTTAAAATCTTGCCTGTCGCCCCGATAGGAAGCGCATCAATAAACTCGACGGCATCTGGCATAGCAATTTTATCGAGCTTATCCTTCAGGAAATCCCTGATCTCATCTGCTGACGGTTCATGTCCTTCTTTTTTTACCACAATCAAAAGCGGGCGCTCCTGCCATTTTGGATGATAGACGCCAATGACGCCGGCTTGCGCAACGCCCTCATGGCCTAGCGCCGCGTTTTCAATCTCGATTGATGAAACCCATTCACCACCAGTCTTGATCACATCTTTCGAGCGGTCGGTAATTTGCAAGAACCCGTCCGCATCGATGATTGCCACATCACCGGTATCAAACCAGCCATCTACAGTCAGGGTTGGCGCTTCAGCTTTAAAATACTCTTTGATAATCCACGGGCCCCGCACTTGCAGCTGGCCATCATGGTCGCCGTCATTCGGCAGTAAGGCGCCATCTTCCGAGACAATCCGCATATCCACGAACGGCAACGCCCGCCCGGCCTTTAATTGATAGGGAATACGCTCATCAAGCGGCAGCTTCTGGATATGCGGCGGTAAAACATTCACTGTGCCGATCGGCGACATCTCAGTCATGCCCCAACCCTGTTGCAATTCGATGCCGTGTTTTTCCATGCCGCGAATAAGCGCTTCAGGCAATGCAGACCCACCGCACATGCCCTTTTTGAGATGGGGAAGCGACTTACCAGTTTTTTCTAGATATTGTAAAAGCCCGAGCCACACCGTTGGGACGCCTGCGGAATATGTAACTTTTTCGGAATCCAGCATTTCGAAAAGCCCCTCGCCATCAAGGCGCGGACCAGGATAAACTTGTTTTACCCCAACCATCAAACATGAATAAGGCGTGTTCCACGCATTCACATGAAACATTGGCACGATCGCCAGTAACGTATCGCCTTCCCTAACCCCAAGCGAGGTTGGCATCACACTGGCGAAGGTTTGTAACACCAATGCACGATGCGAATAGACGACGCCTTTTGGATCCCCCGTTGTTCCGGACGTATAACACATCGTCACGGCAGTATTCTCATCAAACTCCGGCCACACAAATTGATCGCTCTCATTGGCGATCAATGTTTCATAGGCGGAAGCATCCTTACCCGCGTCGCCCGCATGATCGTCATCCGTCAATAGAATAAATTCTTTGACCGTCTTCAGAAGAGGGCGCAACGCCGCAACCAGAGGTGCAAATGTCGTATCATAGAAGAGATATTCATCTTCGGCGTGGTTGATAACGAAAGCTGCGTTTTCCGGCCCAAGGCGTGGATTGATCGTATGTAATACAGCACCAACACCACCCACTGCGTAATACATCTCGAATTGACGATACGTGTTCCACCCAATCACCCCGATGCGAGCGCCAGGTTTTACCCCCAAAGAGCCAAGAGCATTGGCGAGTTTGCAGATACGCTTTTCCGCATCCGCAATCGTATAGCGATGGATCGGGCCTTCAATCGTTCGCGTCACGATCTCAGTCGTTCTATAGTTGCGCACCGCATGTTTAAGGATTTCGGTCGTCAGCAACGGCCGGTCCATCATCAATCCCATCATGCTGTTCGTCTCCCAAGTGTTTGATTTGTCACATAAGACCTATGAGAGCGCGCCGGGTCAATTCAGAAAAGCTGTTTTCGTCCGCAAAAGCTATCGGAAGGCGGCATGTGATAGTATCGCGCCGAATGCGCTTATCCCCGCGTCGCAACTATTGCCTTGACGATATCAAGAGCACGGGCCGCGTCAGGGTAGCCTTCGTCAATCCATTGACGTTCCACTTCAGAGAGAAGCGTGGCGACCTCCGGGCCTGCCGACACACCCGCAGCCAAAAGGTGATGCCCAGATATGGGAAATTCTGGCGGCGTCCATGCATCGGCTAGGCTGAGCATTCGTTTGTACTCTGTCGCTTCCAGATCACCTCTGGCGCAAGCGACGGCAATGGCGTCATGGAAGACGTCCTTGCCGAGTTTATAGATAAGAACCTGAATCTCAGCCTTCCCAAGGCCTGGTGATATCTGTTCGGCGCCCTTCAACGCTTTTGTGCGGATCGCCTTTTCCGCATTTGAAAGTCGCAATTTTGCGCCGACCCCGTCGCCGTCAACACCAAATAGCGCCGCCAACACCACAGGCGCCGTTGCCTCTGGCGCAATGTCTTTTAGTCTTTTCACATTCTCGATTGCGGCCGGCGCGCTCCAGATTTCCATCAGCACGCAAGTTTTTTCCATGACCTCTAACGCCATCATTGCACGCGGCAATGACAAGATCGCCATCGTTTCCGCACCAATACGCTCTGCCGAAAGTCGGTGGATTCCATCTTTAAGTTTGGCGCAAGCTGCAAGGCCCGTCGCGTCGAACCCCTCTGATAGTCGCGCCGTGAAACGAAAGAACCGAAGGATACGCAAATAGTCTTCTCGAATGCGCTGCTCCGCCTCGCCAATAAACCGGACTTGCTTCGCCGCAATATCATCCATGCCGCCAACGGGATCAGAAAGGCGTCCATCTGGAGTTAAGTAAATTGCGTTTACCCGAAAGTCCCGGCGTTGGGCATCCATTACCCAATCGCGCGTAAAGGCTACAGTGGCGCGCCGGCCATCAGTAGAAACATCCGCACGCAAGGTTGTTACCTCCACCCCTTGGTGATCGACGATGGCCGTAATCGTTCCATGATCAATGCCCGTGGGGACCGCGCCCAGGCCAGCGACTTGAAGCACGCTCACCACTTTTTCCGGCGGCAAGAGTGTTGCGATATCCACGTCTTTTGGGGACACGCCCAGCAAGCTGTCACGTACACAGCCGCCAACATATCGCGCCGAACCAGGCTCAACCGATTCCAGAGCGTCGATGATTTTTTTGAGATGCGGCGCCTCAAGCCACTCAAAATGGCGACGTTGTTCGTCAGTCAGTGGAACCAGCTTTCCCACACTCATGAGGCTTCCCCATCATCCTGGAGGGTTTCTGCGAGCGTGCGTAATATCCCCGCCGTCAGTCCCCAAATGTGAAACCGTTCATAGGGTGTCGCGAACATGTTATAGTGAATACCTTTATGTTCGCGTTTTTCAGTAATGTGATTTCCAAGATCGGCAATAAAACTAAGTGGCACTTCAAAAATTTCCGCAACTTCTCTGGGGCAGGGTTTTATATCTGCCTGCGGATCAACTATCCCGACGATTGGCGTCACGGAAAACCCTAGCCCTCCTTGATGAACGCCCAGCGCACCAATAACGTCAACTACATCAGGCAGTATATTGACTTCCTCATGCGCCTCACGAAGCGCCGTTGCTGTGCGGTCCTGGTCTTCTGGGTGCGCCTTACCGCCTGGGAAACTGATTTGCCCCGCATGCGAGGGCATATCGACAGAGCGCACCGTCATCAGGACGGTGTAGCCATGGGCGCGCGGGATGATGGGAACGAGGACCGCAGCGTCTTTACGGATATCGCTCCACCGACTTTCAAACATTTTATCGCCAACGAGATGCGGATTGATTTCACTAAATAACGCGCGCACTCGTTGTGCGGATGCGCGGTTTAAGTTCGCCTCAATCCGAGCACGCCAGTCAATCTCATCTATCTTCAAATTTCCGCTATCCGCAGACATTGGAATGCGCCCTAAACAAACACCTCATCGGCATCACCGAAGGGAAAAAACACACCTTGCGACCAAACGCCGAATTTATCACTGCCATCTATGTGGTGGATTTTGCCAAGCGCTACAAGGTCATAGAACACCGCACGGGCAATGCGTGCTTCAAGCCCGGCGCGTATGTTGATATAGGGGGCGTCTTCGCCTGGCTTTGCACCTTTGCGAAAATCAAGCGCATGACCCGGGCCCGCCACAACTTCGTCGCCCACATTGGAGGTGAAGATGAGGCGTTGATTTTCGTCCTCACCTTCAACCCTCATCAAGACCGCAATGAACGGTACATCCTCGACGGTGATCCGCATTTTCTCAACCGGCGTCACCAGAACATAGTCTTCGCCATCACGCCGTAAAACCGTAGAAAACAGCCTTACCAGACGCGCACGACCAATCGGCGTACCTTCATGGAACCATGTACCATCGCGCTTAATGACGATATCAATATCACCACAATGTTCTGGATGCCATTTATGGACTGGCGGGAAGGACTTACCTCCCTCACCCTCTAGCGCGGCGGCATAGCGCATCAAGTCTTTCATAAACAAAACCGGCGCCGCGTTGTCGCGGCGCCGGCCCCTTTATTAGGTCTGCATTTACGCAACTTTATTCGCAAGCAAGACAACGCGCGTAAGCTGCGTTCGGATCATTGAACTGCGAGAAAAATTCAAGCTGTTTATCCGCCTCTTCAATCAATGCGGTAAGAGCGTTGCTGCGACGCAAATGGATTTTCTGGTCCATACCGGTCATCGCCATCACTTTTGAAGTCCAGCTGCCGAGCAACAGCTCAAATGGCGTGGACTCATCCAGCATATCAACAACGTCATATTCTTCCAGCTCTGCCAATGCAGCAGCAGCCACAATCGCATCATCTATGGTGCCAAGCTTGTCCACGAGACGCAATTCCTGCGCTTTTGAACCAATCCAGACACGACCCTGTCCAACTGAGTCCACATAGTCTTTCTCAAGGCCACGCCCCTCACCGACTACGGATAAGAACCGATCATATCCGTTCTCAACCGACTGCTGGATAATTTCAGATGCTGCAGCAGGTAATGGCCCGATGCCTGTCGCAAGAATCGGCGCGAGCGCTGTCGTGCCAACGCCATCAACAAAAACGCCAATCTCGGCCGCAGTGTTCTCGAATGTGTTGAAATATCCAAAGATGCCAATCGATCCAGTGATGGTAGTAGGCGCCGCCCAGATCTCGTCCGCAGGCGCCGCGATCCAATAGCCGCCGGAGGCTGCTAGAGAGCCCATAGAAGCAACGATAGGCTTACCGTCAGCTTTCAGAGCGAGGATTTCATCACGCATAATATCCGACGCAAAGGCAGATCCACCTGGACTGTCGATGCGAAGTACAACCGCTTTCACGTCGTCATCTTCGCGGGCTTTTTTCAACAGGCCTGCGATAGTATCACCGCCAGCGGCCTGACCTGCAGATGCTTCACCGTCTACAATTACGCCGGATGCGGTAATGATAGCGATATTCGGATTATCTCCGTCTTTCTCGCCATTCAACGATGCAAGATAATGCCGGTAGCCCACATTCTTGTATGAATCACCGTCGCTGTCGGCGCCAAACTCGCCGATGAGATAGTCGTTTTGTTCTGCCCGCGACTTCAATCCATCAATCAATCCTGTAGTCATGGCCGCCTTGGCAAAATCGCCATCGACACCTGCCATAACCTGGCTGAGATTATTCGCGTAAAAATCAATTGAGCCGGCAGGGAGACCGCGCGCCTGTTCAACCGAGTCTGTGTATGTTTTCCACAATACATCGAGATAGGCTTGGTTCGCGACTTTCGCCTCCGGTGACATATCATCGCGAATAAAAGGCTCAATAGCAGATTTGAATGTGCCTACACGGAATACATGGGCTGTGACTTTTAGCTTCTCCAACAATGATTTTACGAAAGTTGAATAGCGGCCATAGCCAAAAATAACGACATTGCCATAATCATTCATATAAATCTCATCGGCATTTGCCGCGAGCAAATATTGATCCTGGCTGTAAAAATCACCGATGGCGACGACTTTTTTACCACTCTCTTTAAAGGCCTTAATCTCATCAGAAATGTAATGCAGCTTACTGGCGGCGCTGGACGGCGCCTGAAGCCGACCAAGATCAAGCACCAATCCTTTGATGCGATCATCGTCTTTTGCCTTGCGGATGACCCGGACAATATCGTGCACTTCGATTTGCTGCGGTTCATCAACGCCATAGGCTTCTTCAATTAACACCTCAAAGGCGCTTACAGATTCAGCTTGCTCCACCAACACACCGTTGGGGTTCAGCACCAGTGCCGCCTCATCAGGGATCGAGATGGATACTTTATCGTTGTTGCCCGCAAAGCCATTAGTGACGCTCACCAACACGCCAACAAACATCAACATGACAACGAGACCGATTAACCCCTGCAACAGAAGCAGAAGGCCGATCATCAGCTTGCCAAAGCCCTTAATGAAACCCCAAACGCTAAAATGTGAATCGTTTTCAGACACAAAATGCCCCTTTTTTTTACAATTTTCAGGCTGCATTTGTGCAACCTTTATTTTACGCCAATCTTATGACCCCTCAGCGCATTTACGCCAATTCATGATTATGGCATTATGGCCCAATGCTTATGAGAGTATCGTAAAGAAAATGGGGGTACCCCTGCAAGAGGCAAGAGATTTGCGACAATCCGGTTGGATTCCTTGCCAAGCGGTTCTTAAACCGGCATTCACCCCGTGCTATTTGAAATTCAGTCTGAAAAAGAAACACTTAGGCCTATGACCCAGCAAACGCCCAATGACGATATGATCCAGAAATTTGATGAGATCTCGGTAAAATTCTCGCGAGCGCGAGATAGCCTGGGCAAGGTGGTTTTTGGCCAAAAGGCGGTAATTGACCTCACACTGGCGACTTTGGCGGCTGGCGGCCATGGATTGCTGGTCGGTGTACCAGGCCTCGCCAAGACGCTTCTCGTGACCTCAATCGCAGAAGTTCTGGGGCTTTCGGAAAAACGGGTTCAATTCACACCTGACCTTATGCCCGGTGATGTGCTCGGCTCAGAGGTGCTTGAGGAGACGACCGACGGCAAACGGGAATTTCGGTTCATTCCAGGACCCATCTTTTGCCAACTGATGATGGCCGACGAGATCAACCGCGCCTCGCCGCGCACCCAATCAGCGCTGTTACAGGCCATGCAGGAGCATCACGTGACGATTGCCGGTGTGCGTCATGATTTGCCCAAACCGTTTCATGTTTTAGCAACCCAAAACCCCATCGAACAGGAAGGCACTTATCCCTTGCCCGAAGCCCAACTCGACCGGTTTTTGCTACAAATTAATGTGGACTATCCCGATATTGATTCGGAACGCCAGATGCTCGCAGAAACAACCGGCGCAGATACCAGTTCTATTGAACCCGTTATGACAAGCGCAGATTTGATCGCTGCGCAAAATCTGGTGCGCCAGATGCCTATCGGCGAGCAACTAGTGGAGATGATCTTAAAAATCGTCCGCGCCGCGCGCCCTGATAACGATGCAAGCGATCGCGTTCGGTCTTTGGTTGCCTGGGGCCCCGGACCACGCGCCAGCCAGGCGTTCTCACTTGCCGCACGATCTATGGCGCTGATTGATGGGCGTCATTCACCGTCCATCGATGATATTCGCCTTCTTGCTAAACCAGTATTGCGCCACCGGATGGCATTGAATTTTACCGCCCGTTCAGAAGGAATGGATACGGATCGATTTATTGATGAGCTTTTAGCAAACCAGAGCTGAGCCTGAATGGATACTACCGGGAACATGACGTCGAACGAAACCCAAGCGATCCGCCATGATGCCGAAAAAGTCGCTGAGCTTTTCCCGGCGCTGTTGGTGGAGGCGGAACGCATTGCGCAAACAGTCGCTGCGGGTCTCCATGGTCGTCGACGCGCTGGCCCCGGCGAAACATTCTGGCAGCACCGCCCCTATGCCTCCGGCGATCCGGTATCGATGATCGACTGGCGGCAATCCGCGCGTGTCGCGGACAGGCTTTATATCCGCCAAAATGAATGGGAAGCAGCGGCGGCAGTTTATATATGGCGCGACCCATCCCACTCAATGAATTTTTCTTCGCAAAAAACTACCCCCACAAAACGAAGACGCGCAGACATTTTATGCGTCGCGCTTTCAATCCTGCTCTCACAGGCAGGCGAGAGGATTGGCATTCTTGGTGAAGAGAGGCGACCTTTTCACGGTCGCAACACAGCCTCGCGTTTTTTGGAAGCGCTTCATGTGGACGCGTTTGATGACGCGCGATGCACGCCGCCGCCTGCGCACTTGCCCACAGGCGCGCGCGTTGTCCTGGTGAGCGACTTCTTTTCCGAAACCGATGCTCTGCGCGCCACAGTAGAAGCACTAACCGGGGCTGGCGCAAAAGGCGTCTTGTTGCAGATCTGCGATCCTGCAGAAGAAGACTTCCCTTTTCATGGCCGCGTTGAATTCAGAGATATTGAAAGCAAGGAGCGGTTGACCTTTGGTGAGACGGCCTCACTTCAAAGTGACTACAAAATAAAATTCACCGCCCATCGCGAGGCGCTGACCAATCTGGCGACTACCGCTGGATGGACTTTCCTCTCGCATCGCACCGACAAGCCTGCACAAATGGCGCTGATGGCGCTTTATACGGCGCTCGGTGACACGCGCGTCTGGACCAAATAATGTTGAGTGCCCTTTCATTCACCTCCCCCTTAATTCTCACGGCGCTCGCGGTGTTGCCAGTGATCTGGTGGCTGCTGCGGGCAACACCACCCTCTCCCAAAACTGTTCGCTTCCCAGCATTTATCATTCTCCGACGACTGAAGACTGTAGAAGAAACTCCAGATCGCACGCCCTGGCAGCTCTTGCTGTTGCGGTTACTACTTGCGGCATTTGTTATTCTTGGTCTTGCAGGGCCAATCCTTAATGCACCAGCGCCAACACCGGGAGCAGGTCCGATCATGTTGGTGATTGATAATAGCTGGGCTGCGGCAGCGAATTGGCGCGCACGCCGGGATGTCATCTATGAAGCGGCAGCCCAAGCGACGCAATCGGATCGTGAGGTCTTCATCGTAACCACGGCGCCACAACGCATCGAAACGGAAATTGAGCCAATCACAGGAGCCGAAGCCCGCCTAGTCGCTGATAATCTGGAAACGCTTCCCTTCCTTGCTAATCGCGAAGGCGCCATCGCAAGATTAACTACGCTTGGAAAAAGATTGTCGCGCAATGATTTCGAAGTTAGCTGGCTCAGCGATGGCGTATCATCACCCCATGACGCCAGCTTTTTGACTTCACTCAAAAATTTTGGCGACGTGCGGGTGTTCAATGACCCCGACTCCAATCTCATAATCTTACGCCCGGCGGGTCAAAATGATGAAGGGCCAATCTATCGCGCTGAACGCCTATCTATAACGGGACCATGGGAGGGGACCGTCATCGCGACCGCTCGGGATGGGCGCGAGCTGGCACGCATACAAGCCACAATGGCAGACGGCCAAAAATCAGTTGATGTAACCCTCGCTATACCGCTTGCCTTACGCAATGAACTTTCTTCCATTCGGCTAGAAAACACTCCTTCCGCAGGCGGCGTGCAATTGATAGACTCGCGCGACCGGCGTGCGCTTGTCGGGCTCATCAGCACCGCCAATCAAGGGCGCAATAATCTTTTAACTGGGTCGCATTATCTACGCCAGGCACTTGGTCCCTATGCTGAATTTCTTGACGGCTCCCTTAGCGCTCTTTTAGAATCTGATATATCCGTGATTATACTTGATGATGTAGGCACATTACGCAGCAGTGATGTTGAAGCGCTGTCAAGTTGGGTAGAGGGCGGCGGCGTATTAATTCGCTTTGCCGGTCCCACCCTTGCCGTTGCGGCGCAAGACCGCGCGCCTGCGCTTCTACCGGTGGTGTTACGCGGTGGCGGGAGGGCATTTGGCGGCGCTTTAACCTGGGATACGCCTCAGCTTCTTGATGCCTTCCCAGATGACGGCCCATTTGGCGGCCTTACCGCGCCAGATGATGTCTTTGTTCGAAAGCAAATATTGGCCCAGCCCGGCAGCCAGACAACAGAGCGCAGCTGGGCGCGACTAAAAGATGGAACCCCGCTGGTCACTGGTGAGCGTCGCGGAGACGGCGTGATCGCCCTCTTTCACATCACGGCCACCCCGCAATGGTCCGACCTTCCCGCCTCTGAAATTTTTATCAATATGCTCCGCCGCCTGATTTTTTTATCGACCTTAGGCCCTGAAAGCGCTGAAGGAACTGAGCAAACCCGCTATCCCGCATTGCGCTTGATGGATGGCGCCGGCCAACTTCGCCAACCCCCAGATGATGCCCTCGCCCTCACCATTGCAGAACTGGCGCAAGCACCCGGGCCGGATCGCCATCCGGGATTTTACGGATCAAATGACACACCGTTGGCGCTGAACGTGGTGAATGCTGAAACGCCGTTTGAACCGTTGAAGATTTCCGGCGCACCAATCGTGCCCTATGCCGCTGCACCACCACGGCAGCTAAGTCCGCCTTTATTCACACTCGCGCTCATCATGTTGTTGATCGATGGACTGGCCACCCTCTGGATGAGTGGGCGCTTGCGGTTTCAGCGTGCTGCCGCCGCTATCCTTGCCATTACCATATCAGCTATCTCATTCCCAATTGATCATGCTTTGGCGCAACCCCTTGATACAGCGATAGATCAAAAGACCACCGACGCGGCGCTTGCAACACGTCTCGCTTATGTGAAAACCGGCGATCCCGCCGTCGATCTCTTATCTTCGCAAGGCCTTGCCGCGCTCAGTCGAGAACTATATCGGCGCACATCAATCGAGCCGGGAGCGCCCGTGATGATTGATCTTGAAACGGATGATTTATCCGTTTACCCATTCTTATACTGGCCGATT
Source organism: Alphaproteobacteria bacterium (assembly GCA_013151435.1). GTDB lineage: Bacteria > Pseudomonadota > Alphaproteobacteria > Caulobacterales > Parvularculaceae > Hyphococcus. The sequence continues at coordinate 5,717 of JAADIH010000113.1, read as the reverse complement.
GTTCCAGGCGGGAGCGTTCCATCCGACGCGGCCCTCGCTAGTATTGAAAATTTCATGCGCTTTGGTGGTCTCATTCTTTTTGATACCCGCGACGATGAACGGGCGATTTCGCCAGGATCAACCCCGGAGGCGCAAGCCCTTCAGCAAATCATGTCAGCGCTTGATATCCCACCGTTGCGGCCATTGGAAAGCGGTCATGTGTTGTCACGATCTTTTTACCTACTGACGGACCTTCATGGTCGGCATAATAATAACCCTGTCTGGGTGGCGGCAGAAACCAGCGGTGCGAATGACGGCGTCACGCCTCTCATCATTGGCGGACGTGACTGGGCAGGCGCTTGGGCGACAGATGACATAGGGCGAGAGATCAAACCCATGGGGCGTTGGAATCGTCGATCAATGATATGCACCGCCAGCAAACGCGAATGTGCGTATCGCGCAGGAATCAACATCGTGATGGTCGCCTTCACCGGAAATTACAAATCTGACCAAGTACACATGCCGATTTTGCTGGAGCGGCTTGGCGAATGAATATTTCATTTGACCCCTTAGCGCCATTGTGGGTGCTTGGCCTTTTCATTCTCGTAGGCGCCATCTTTGCTGGCCTCAGCATTTGGCGCAACTGGCGCAGCGGCTTACTGAGAGCTCTTGCGATTGCCGCCTTGCTCGGATTACTCATCAACCCGCAATGGCGTGAAGCTGAAGAAACTCCCCTTGATGATATTGTGTTGGTGCTCTCCGATCTTAGCGCCAGTCAATCCCTTGATCAACGTGACGCGGTAACCACAAGCGCCGTTAAGCAACTCACCGAAAAATTAGAATCCCTCGAGAATATTGAAATACGCTTGCATAAATTTTCCGGCGAGGAACAAACTCGCACCGTAGAGGCGCTACGAACTGCGCTAGCCGATGCCCCCCGCTCGAGGCTTGGCGGCGTTTTTATTATCACTGATGGGCAATCTGCCGATGCCGAAGAGGCGAGCACAGAGCTGGGACTTGAAGCACCGGTACATCTATTGATCACCGGCAAACGCGATGAAATTGATCGAAAAATCACGCTCATTAATGCACCGCGCTACGGTATAGTCCGGCAGTCTGTGCGTGTCTCATTTCGTGTGGACGATCTCGGCAATGATGAAATACCTATCGGCGCCACCGGTTCTGCAATGGTGGTGTTGCGCGTTGATGGCGATGAAGTCTTGCGCCAACCGGTGCCATTCGGAGAAGAGGTGGGTTTTGATGCGCCGCTGAACAGGCCCGGGCGCACAGTCATCGAACTCGAAGTCGAGGCGCGCTCTGACGAGCTTACGGAACGCAATAATGTCGTCGTTCTACCAATTACTGCGATCCGCGACCGCTTACGGGTGCTGCTGATATCGGGTGAGCCCCATCCCGGTGAGCGGGTGTGGCGCAATCTCTTGAAATCCGATCCAGCGGTTGACCTTGTTCATTTCACAATTTTGCGACCTATTGACAAGAATGAGAGTGCGCCAATTTCAGAACTTGCCTTGATCCCCTTCCCTCAGGACGAGCTGTTCATCGAAAAGCTGAGCGAGTTCGATCTATTGATTTTCGACCGCTACACTTATCGAGGCGTCCTTTCGTCATTCCATTTCGACAATATTGCCCGCTTCGTAGATCAGGGCGGCGCAGTCCTGATCTCCTCGGGACCAGAATATAACGGCTCCCTCAGTCTCGCCTCACAACAAAACTTGTCCTTCATTCTTCCGGCGATTCCAATTGGCGGCGCTATTGAAAAACCGTTCCGCCCGGCAGTCACAGAACTCGGTGACCGGCATCCCGTAACCGCGGGCCTGCCGGAGCAATCCTTCTGGGGGCGGTGGCTGCGCACCATGCCTGTCTTAAAATTGCGTGGGCAAACATTGATGACCGGCCCTGATGACACTCCATTACTCATCCTTGACCGCGTCGGGGAAGGCCGTATCGGCCTCTTTCTCTCCGACCATGTATGGCTCTGGGCGCGCGGCTTTGACGGTGGTGGGCCTCATGCAGAACTGTTGCGGCGTATAGCCCACTGGTTAATGAAAGAGCCAGAACTGGAAGAGGAGGCTTTGTCCCTGCACAGCGACGGGGATGCGCTCGTCATAGAACGCCGGACAATGGCCAATACGCCCTCAACAGTTATGTTGACTCATCCAGATGGTGAGCAATCAGACCACGACTTGATAGAAGTTGAGCCAGGAAAGTTTGCCGTGAGGCTCGAAAACTTGCCCCGGGGTCTCTATCGCGCCGCCTCGGATGAGCTCTTTGCGATTGGTGAGATCGGTCTTGCCGCTGCGCCAGAATTTATTGATGTGGTCTCTAGCCGCAAAAAACTGGCGCCGCTGGCAGAAAATACAGGCGGCGGCATTTTCTCGATCCAGCGCGGCGATGCGGCGAAGCTACCGTCTATTCGTAAAATCCGCGGCAACACCACCACACGAGTCGCCGAAGATTGGGCCGGAATAGTTACCCGCAATGATGCGCGTTTAGAAAGTGTTAAAGAAGTTCCTGCGGCGCCGCCCTTATTATGGTTAGTGCTTATTGGCGCCAGCCTGCTGGCTGCGTGGCGGATCGAAGGTGGCAAGCGCAGAAAATAGTATTACTGATATAGCCTCTGCGCGTAGCGGGCCGTTCAAATTTAAGCATTACCTTAATAGCGCTTCAAAACCCATGAGATATGCTGGACACCTTATTCTCATGAAGGAGCAGTACGCGTGGCGTTTGCATTGAAGAAATCATCTAGCGATGAGGGCGGGCCCAAAAAGGGCCCTCTCGCCAGATTGCTCGGTAAAAAGACCAATCACGAATCAAATGGCGAACTGCCGGAAGTTGACGTCACGGCAGGTGTCAATCGCGCATTACGTGGGGCCAATACCATCAACACAAAATCATCGGAAAAAGATACAGAATCGATCGTGCGCGTTGCCCTTCTCGCCATTGAGGCCGCGCTTTATACGATTGATCTTATACGTGATATTCTGGAACAGGCATGTGAAGTCGCCGTTTCAGCAAAAAGCGTTAAGGATGTCGGCGGTCGAGCACTGCTTGCTGAGCGCTATGATGAATTACGATTGTCGATCAACGACGTTCTCGAAAATATAGATCCTAGCGCCGCCCAACTGGTTGGACAGGCGCCGCGCCATCTTGATGTATGGTTAGGCGGCAAGGCGCGCTACTCCGTATCGTCGACCCGGCTTGATGTAAGTGAAAGCGGATTAAATATTTCTCCACCGCGCAACGCATTTTCAACCTTCGAGGAAATCGACGAAGCCCTGAAAGAGCTTGATTCCGGGCTGGCCCGCGCTGATCGTGCCGCCGCGAGCTATTGTCGCGATGCTCAATATTTGATTGGCCGTATGAAAGGTGAATTTAACGAGTAGACCGACTTAGTTGGGCACGTCGTATATACAAGTCTCGCCATTTGACGGCCGCGACACGCTTACACGAACCAGCCCGGGGAAATTTACCTTCAATCGAACTGCAGCCCAACGGCAAATATTTTCAAGCGTTGGGCGCTCAAGCCCCTCAACTTCGTTGAGGAGGCGATGGTCAAGCAAATCGTGGAGTTTCTCCAAGGCTTCAGCAACATCACCAAAATCCACAACCCATCCGGTCTCCGGGCCCGGATCGCCCTCGATTTCGACTTCCAGATGAAACGAGTGCCCGTGCAGGCGCGCATAAGGGCGCTGCTCCGCATCGTGACCCAAAAAATGTGCGGCGTCGAAACTCATCGACTTGACGATCCGCATGGGCATTTTCCTCTTACATATCCCGCTTGACCTCTCCCGCTTAGGGAATTCCCAGAACCTTGTGGCTCTGAATGCTGAGACGCCATTGCGGGTGGAGCTTGCAATATTCAATCGCCGCAGCCGTGTTCTCGGCCAGCGAGGGGCCGTCCATAGGCTGCAAATAGAAAAAGTCAAATGCAAGGCCCGTAAACGCTTCAGGAAGCGCCTTTTGCTGAGGGTAGACAAGCTTCAGCTCATTACCCCGCCGCTGGTTGATGGCGGTATCGGCTTTTGGAGAAACGCATATCCAGTCGATACCAGCAGGTGCTGCAATCGTACCGTTGGTCTCCACAGCGATCTCAAATCCTTTGGCGTGAAGCCCCTCGATCAAGGCGGCATCAAGCTGCAATAGCGGTTCACCGCCAGTGCAAACTACATATGGCTTTCCCCCAGTATCACGCGGCCAGGCATTGCCTACGGCATCAACAAGCTCATCAGCGCGTGCAAACTTGCCGCCGCCTGGACCATCAACGCCGACAAAATCCGTATCGCAAAAGTTGCAGTCAGCCTTTTCCCGATTACGCTCCAGGCCGGTCCACAGATTGCATCCAGAAAAGCGTAAAAATACTGCCGGGCGGCCGCTTTGCGCCCCCTCACCCTGAAGAGTATAAAAAAGTTCTTTTACGGAATAAGTCATCTGATCAGTCTTGGGTGGAGTATTCACGCCACCCCTTAGACCGCAGTTCACAAGCCGGGCACTCCCCGCATCCATAGCCCCAGTCGTGGCGCGCCTCCCGAACCCCCAAATAACATGAGTGGCTGTGTTCATTGATCAGTGAGACAAGATTCTCTCCGCCAAGCTTCTCCGCAAGTCGCCAGCTTTCCGCTTTGGAAATTTTCATCAGTGGGGTTTCCAATAGTATGTCGGCGTCCATCCCTAGTCGTAATGCTTCAATCTGTGCATTGAGTGTATCCTCACGGCAATCTGGATATCCAGAATAATCCACTTCACACATACCAGCTACGAGCACGCCAGCATTGCGCCGATAGGCAAGCGCTCCCGCCAACACGAGAAACATCAAATTGCGCCCAGGCACAAATGTCGTCGGCAGACCATTTTCCGCCATGACAATTTCAGTGTCGTGGGTCATCGCTGTCTCGCCGAGATCGCGAAGCGCCTTGGCGTCCACCAATGTGTCCTTACCCAGCCTCTTAGCCCAGACGGGAAACTGATCACGCAGTGCATTGATGACATTGTCTCGCGCCACCAGCTCGATCCCGTGGCGCTGACCATAATCGAATCCGATAGTTTCAACCTTCTCATATCTCTCAAGCGCCCAGGCCAGTGCAATCGACGAATCTTGTCCGCCAGAAAACAACACCAGCGCCTTTGTATTATCTAGCTTGCGCATTACCCATTCTCCGCGCAACATTCGCGGGCCCATTTCTCTGAAACTGTCCCATAACCTATGGGGACCGGAGCCTGCAATATGCCCCATGAAAAGAGCGATATCGTCTTTCTTTATGTGACGGCGCCAAATGCCGAAATTGCTGCCCATCTCGCCCGCACACTGATTGAGGAAAAATTAGCTGCGTGCGTCAATATTCATGGGGAAATGCGGTCAATCTACAAGTGGGACGGCAATATTGAGCTAAAGCTGGAAACCCCTTTATTCGTGAAAACCACCGTTGCTGCAGCCGATAAAGCGCGTGATCGGATCCATGAGTTGCACCCTTACGAGACGCCCTGCATCGCCGCTATGCCCATCCAGCAGGCAGGCTCTAGCCAGGCATTTCTCGATTGGATTGTTTCTGCCACAAACGCGTGAGCATGCTTGTATTCTCGGGCCGCCACCCCCTTATGATAAGCGCACCAGACCGGAGACGACTAAGAATGACACATGAAACCGCGACTTTCGCTGCCGGATGCTTCTGGGGCGTTGAACAAGCATTTCGCGATATGGATGGGGTTGTTGAAACCGAGGT
>JAADIH010000162.1 GCA_013151435.1 Alphaproteobacteria bacterium | reverse complement strand
CGCTCACCAATCACACTGGCGAAACCAGCCCGCCAAGTGACGAAGCCGGAAAAGTCTAATCTCCGGTGAGGGCAATACGGGGAGCGGAGCAGTTGTATTTTCAACAATTTTAACTATTTGAACAGCCGTTGGCATTATGTATTTTGGGAGCTTCCCGGTCACTAGGCTTTGTTGGTAATCTCGGAAGTGACCAGCATAAAACTTTGCGTTGGCCGTACTGCTTTCCTCTAAATTTGGAGGAAATGGAATAGCCGGGTTTTGCTCATTTCTACGCCTATCAAAAGTTGATCTAGGCATACACAGCTGTTTGTAAGCCTCTGTGACGTTCAGTCTTGTGAAGTAGGCGATCATTGAATTATCCAAGGTCAAAAATTGAGAGAAGCAATATTCATCAATATTGGCCATGATTCACGCAATTCAACCCTCATCCCAACTTGAATGAAAATGGGAGGGCATGGATATTTTATTGATATTTAGCTGTTTTTCTCAAAAAATTGTTTCAATTAATCTGTTTACTGATTTTTGTAACTATTTTAAATTATTAACTAAAAAGTGGCAGGGGCGGAGGGACTCGAACCCACGACCCTCGGGACCCTCGGTTTTGGAGACCGATGCTCTACCAACTGAGCTACACCCCTAGGCCAACACTTGCATTAGGCCTTGTGTGTCGGGCTTTCAATAGAAAAACCGGCTTGCGCCCCAAACAACCGCCCAAACGACCGTTTTGTCCGGCATTATCGCTCGCCAATCCAGGAAAGTATGGTCTTAGCGGCACACTCCGCTGCCGGTGGGCCGCCCACCCCGAGTTTTTCAAGGGCCAGGGGAAAGGCGTGAAGCTGTTCATCTCGTGCTGGCGTATCCTCTAATAAAAGTGACAAGGCGGCAGCCATGTCATCGGGTAGGCAATTTTCCTGTAAAAATTCCGGTATGACAGCACGCCCGGCGGCGATGTTAATCAACGACACATAAGGCGTCGTGATAACCCGCCGCATCCACGCCGCGCTGATCGGCCCGACGCGATAGGCGCAAATCATCGGCGTATTAAAAATTGCGAGCTCCGTCGTAACCGTCCCGGATGTCGCAAGCGCCGCATCCGCCGCCGCAAAGGCGCCGAAGCGATCGTCTCCTCTCACCAAAATCGGATCTCCCGGCCAATCTTCCATGAGCAGGGACACGTCTTTTTCCACGGCTTGCGCGACGGGAATGACGATGCGCAATCCTGGCCGCTGGGCGATGAGGCGTTCCACGGTTTCACGGAACGGCCCGTTGAGGCGATTGACCTCCCCTTTGCGGCTACCCAGCAATACCGCTAGCAATTGCGCATCCCCGACATTGTGGCAGGTACGAAATCCTGCGCCATCCGGCCTTTGTTGGGCGGCATGTTGGAAGGTTGGACTGCCAACGAATTTTGTCGCAACGCCTTCTTGCTCTAACCATTGATTTTCAAATTCAAAGAGGGTCAAAACACCGTAAAATAAGTCCGCAAGCGTCTTAGCCCGCTGTGGTCTTGACGCCCAAACCTGTGGCGCGACAAACTTTATCAGCCTGGTGTTTTTTGATCGCTTTTTTATTTGCGTTGCCGCCATCCGGGAAAAACCCCATCCATCGATAAGTATGGCGGCGTCAGCGTGGGTCGAGGCGGCGGCCTGCGCTAACTTTCGCGCGCCTGAGAGCGCCGCTGGAAAAGCCGTAAAAGCGTCAATGGGACCCATCACGGAAAGCGGTGCGATGGCAAACAAACTGTCCAACCCTTTGCCCGCCATGAGTGGTCCACCGCATCCAATGAAACGGATATCAGGCGCCTTCGCGCGCAACGCATCCATCAATGCCGCGCCAATTGCATCGCCCGACGGCTCCACGGCGCCGAGCAAAATTGTCAGGGGGTCATTGCGATCAGAAATATCCGTAGACGTCATGGTTTTCAGACCTCAGATGCAGAAAAACCATATACAAAAAGGTTATCACGATCCGCCAGACGCACAAGCTCCTCACTGTCGATCACCAAAGCAAGGCCGCTTTCAACGGCAATGCCCCGCAATCCTGCAGCATGTGCGCGTCGCACGGTTTCAGGGCCGATTGTTGGCAAATCAATGCGCAGCTCCTGGCCGAGTTTGGGCCGCTTCACCAAAACGCCAATAGGCGCATTAGCCTTTTTTGAACCGAGCAGGGCAGCACAGCGCGATAGCATCGCATCGGTTCCCTCCGCCGCCTCAACGGCCAGAACCAGACCATTTGCTACAACCGCGCCCTGCCCCATATCGAAAGGGCCAGCGTCAATGAGCGCCGCTGCCTTACGGATATCATCGAAATCTTCTTTGCTTGGTTTGTGCTTTCCAAGGGCGCCCACAGGCGCAACAAGACCTTGCACGACATCGTCAGCGCCAACCACAAGCAGACCTTCTGATTCAAACATTTCCACCAGAACATTGAGTAATGCGCCGTCGCCCTTCGTTGACGCCGCAACGACCTTTGGCAACAACGCGGCGCCGCGCATGTCCAATTTCATTCCAGCAATATTCGGGCCCGCAAAATCTGGGCGGGCAACGATACCCGCAAGAACAACTGCGTCGCAATTTTGCGCTTTAAGCTCACGCAGCATTCTACCGGCCTCTCCTATCGCGCAATCAACGCCCGATAGGTTTGCAAGGGCGGCATCATAAAATCCGGTAAGGCGAATGATGAAATAGTCATCACCGCGTTCGCTGCATGATGCGGCGATACGCACTGGCAATGCGCCACCTCCAGCAATAATCCCAAGTTTTTGCCAGTTTGCCATCTTACCCTATCGTGAAGGCATTAAAGGCCTGGAGGCATCATACTCAACAAATTCAAGGATCCGTTTGATCTCTTCACTGGCGCCATAGCGCTCTCGAACTAGATTAATACGTTCCTTCAAAGTCGCCTCACCCGAAAATAACATGCGATACGCCGCACGCATATCATGGATTGTTTTGCGCGCCATGCCGCGTCTCTTCATGCCAATGATGTTCAGCCCAACAAGCCGGGCGTGATTGCCGATAGCAGAGGCATAAGGAATCATATCGCTGACAACCACCGCGCCCCCGCCAATAAAAGCATAGGCGCCTATACGACAATTTTGATGGATCGCGCAAAGTCCGCCAACAAAAACATTATCGTCAATCGCCACATGACCACCCACCGCCACATTCGGGGCCAAAATGACATTATCGCCGATTTTGCAATCATGGGCGATATGAACACCCACCATATAGAAACCACCATCGCCAATACGGGTCACACCACCGCCCGCAGCTGTCCCCCTATGGATCGACACATGCTCACGAATGGCCGAGTTGGCGCCAATGATGAGCTTTGTTTCCTCGCCCTTATAACCCACATGCTGAGGCGGCCCGCCAAGAGCAGTGAAGGGATGAATGATAGACCCCTCACCAATCTCTGTATCACCGTCGATTACAACATGGCTGACCAGCTTAACGCCATCATGAAGGCATACCTTTGGACCCAAATGGCAAAAGGCGCCGACCTCAACCCCCGCGCCCAATTCAGCGCCGGATTCTACGATGGCTGTGGGATGAATACTCATGCGCCCTGGATAACTTTATTGCACTGGCGAGAGCATTGCTGAATATTTCGCCTCAGCAACACGTTTTCCATCGACCGTCGCGACACCCTCAAACCGCCACACGGGCGCACGGCGATGCACAGTACGCACAGCAATACGCAATTGATCTCCGGGGATTACGGGTTTTCGAAAGCGCGCCCTGTCAACGCCCATAAAGAGAATGATCTTCCCTTCAACATCCAGGTCTTCCGTATACGCAACATATGCAGCGGACGCTTGCGCCATTGCCTCAACGATCAGGACGCCAGGCATCACCGGTTTTTGAGGAAAGTGCCCTTGAAAGAAATGTTCGCCGTAGGAAACATTCTTGATGCCGACAGCGCCAACATTAGCTTCGATATCAACGAGCCGATCCAGCAGCAAAAACGGGTAACGATGCGGCAATAGCTGCATCAACTCTTCAACTTCGAGAACGCTTTTTCCGGGCTCAAGGCCAGGCGCAAGTTTATTCATGACATCAACCATTTTTCTTCTTTATTAGTCGCTTTAAAATTGCAATTTCTCTTAACCAATCCTTGATTGGGCGACCTGGACGCCCAGCCCAAACCTCCCCCGAGGGGACATCATGCATCAGCCCAGTACCCGCTGCGAGCTGCGCATTGTCACCAATATTGAGATGGTCGACAAGCCCAACCTTGCCGCCAAGCATGACACCGTCGCCAATGACACAGCTTCCAGCGATACCGACCTGGGCTGCAAGTATGCAATAACGACCAATTTGGACGTTGTGGCCGATTTGGATGAGGTTGTCGATCTTGGTTCCTTCACCGATCACGGTATCGCCAAGCGCACCCCGGTCGATCGTCGTGTTGGCGCCAATCTCAACGTGATCTCCGATAATAACACGCCCCAACTGAGGCACACGCATTGGCCCAGCCTCACCCCCAACAAAGCCAAATCCAGCTTGCCCAATTTGGGCGCCTGAGAGGATGTGGATATTTTTCCCTAAAATCGCGTGGGTGATCGTAACGCCGGCTCCGATCCTGGAACCATCCCCAATCATTACGCCGTATCCAATATAACAATTAGGCCCGATCCGAACATCCGCGCCGATAACTGCGCCGGCTGAGATCACTGCGGACGAATGTATTTCCGCCATCTCATTGATTTGCGCCGCGTCATCCGGCTCCAGCTTGGCATCCTCGCGGGAGACATGTAGCGCTGCCGATAAAATCGCAAAGCCAAGCTTTGGTGATGCAATCGTCAATGTCGGGCCGACGCCAACTTTATCCGCGAGTGCGGCCGTTGTAAGACATAGCCCATAGTTTTGTTTCGCCAGTAACGTCGCTGTTGTTTGGTCTTCACAATAAACAACTGCACCCTGGAGATCAGCTTCCATAGGGGCTGCAACGCAAACAATCTGGTTTTGCCCTAGAGACGTACCAGCTGCGCCAATTGCATCGGCAGCACCGGTTAAGGACATTGGCTGCTTGGTCGCAAAAAACCGGGAATCGGGCATGGCGTCTCCTGGGCCAAGTCTTACGAAAAACCGGCCGGCGAAACATCGCCGACCGGTACAGGGTTAACTGGTACTAGCTCTCAAAGCTTGGCTATTTTTTCGCTGCCTCAGCTTTTGCCTTTTGCGCGTCTTCAAGCCGTTTCATGACTTCAGCCAATGAAATCTTCTGTACCTCAACTTTTTTAAGTTTTTTATCGAGACCGGAAATCACCTCTTGGGTAATGTCAGTATCAGTAGAGGCATACATGACTTGCGCTTTATCCAACACAATGGTGGCGCCGCGATCATCAACAATGTCTTTAATGAATGGACGGCTCTCTAGAAGCACTTTCGTGCGCGCATCTTGAATGACAGCGCTAAAAGCCTGTTCCATAATCTGCGCTTGTTGCGGCAAAGCATATTGCCCTCGAAGCGATAATTCCTGTTGCTTTTGCTCGCGCACTTCATCGGACATCAATGAAGAATTTTTCTGAAAGTCAGCAATATCCTTTTGAAGCTTGAGACCCTCTGCCTCGAGCTCTTTTTGAATGCTTTCAAGCACTTTCTGAGCCTGATCGGGGATGCTCTTACCAGCCTTCGATTGCTCAACAATCTGAGCCATACTGATTGTCAGGATGACCGGGGCTTTTTGTGCGCTTTGGGCTTCCACATCGGTAAAAGCAGAACCAACCGAAAATCCGACAACCGTCAGCGCAAAGGCCCCAGCGAGCGCGCAAAATCTATTATTCATATCAACACCTCATACTTCACTAAAAACTCGTCCCCGCACTGAAACGAAATTCCTCAACTTGATCATATAGTTCTTGCCGTAAAATCTTGGCAAAGTCGAATCTAATGGGCCCAAAAGGTGAATCCCAGCTAACAGAAACGCCAGCGGTCACCCGCAGCGCCAGACCATCTTGAACCGGCGCCGTCTCAGCGATGCCGTCACCATCAAAATCAAGAAAATTTGCAGGATCATTGTTCAAAAGCTTGGCCGCATCGTCCACCAGGCCGACAGTACCGAAATCACTGAAAAGAACAGCCCGAATGCCATATTCGTCAGGTAACGGTAATGGCAGCAGGATTTCCGCCGAGCCAATGGCGTAGACCTTTCCACCAATTGCGCGCGCCTGAAAATTCCCGTTTCTGGGGTCATTGACTGGTACGAGTACGCCATTAGGACCATCAACACCAACGAGGACACGTGGACCAAGACCAGCCACATCAAAACCGCGAAAAGTACTGGCCCCTTCAAAGAAGCGGTCTGAAAGGCGAATTTCATCCCCACCATATCCAGAGATATAACCAGCACGCCCTTTTAGCGCCCCAATGAAATCACCAATAATGGGGTGATAGATCGCGCCGGTGGCCTCCGCTTTATAGTAATTTACATCGCCGCCCAGGCCTGCAAACCCGACCGACAAAGCCGTTCGCCAACCTTTTCGCGGCTTGATCGGGTCATCACGCGTATCGAAGGAAAGCGTCGCCCCGATTAGAGACGTTACAAATTGTCCACGTGAGGCGCAGATACCGATCGATGTCTGATTGATGAAATCACATGTATTGGCTTGAACTACCTGCGTAAGTGCAGCACTACTACCCGCTGGTACGAAACCACCATTGGCATCTCTAAATAAGGGGATCCCTATCGGCGCCGCCCCGGGAATCAATATTGATAATGGATCAGCAGTCAATCCGATGATCTGAGAGCCGATCTGGTCAATCGTCACATTATCATGGGTTAAAGTATAGTTGAGCCCTCCACGCCCATATTCAGAAACCTGGAAACCAACATTAACCCCGCCACCGATACGATTCCGGATGAATGTAGACTCACCACTAAAAGTTTCACGGAAGTTCGTGCGCTGATTGAACAGTGAAAAGCCTGCCGCCAGATTGCGGCCAAGGAAGTAAGGCTGTGTGAAGCGAACGTCCACCTGGCGCGTTCGCGAACTGGCCTGGACGCGAAAACGCAAAAACTGCCCCCGCCCCAACAGGTTTCGTTCTTCAACCGAAAGATCGATGATAAAGTTTTCAGAAGAGGAAACACCCACGCCAATACTTAGCGAGCCGGTAGATTGCTCTTCCACGATAAGATCAAGCTCTGTGCGATCCGGCGCCGAGCCAGGTCTCTCTTCAATTGCGACTTCCTTGAAATAGCCGAGCCCCCTTACGCGTGACCTAGACCTATCCACTAGCACGCGGTTAAATGGATCGCCTTCGGCAATCCGCACTTCACGGCGGATCACCTTATCGAGTGTTCGCGTGTTTCCCTTAATGTTGATGCGTTCCACATAGACCCGAGGCCCCTCATTAACCTCGAAAGTAATGTCAATGGTTTTGGCATCCGGATGTCTGGTGAGGCGTGGATTTACATCCACAAATGCATAACCGGTAGCGCCGGTCGCAAATGTGATCGCTTCGACGGCGCCTTCAATGCGTTCTGAATTGAAAGTTTGGCCCGACTTAACCGAAATAAAGTTTTCCAGAACGTTGTTGTCCAGCTTTGCAAGGGTCGTTCTCACGCGCACCTCGCCAACCTCATATTTAGGCCCTTCTTCCACCGTAAAGGTGATAAAAAAGTCCTTGCGGTCTGGCGTCAGCTCAGCAGTGGAAGAAATAACTGCAAAATCCGCATATCCATTGCGCCCATAGAATTGACGCAAAAGCTCACGCTCATACTCCAAGCGGTCTGGATCATAATTTGAATTACTACCAAAGAAACGCCACCAATGGCTTTCCTTCGTCAGGATCTCACCGCGCAGTTCATTATCTGTGTATACCGTATTGCCGACAAAATTGACTTTGGCGATCCCGGTTTTTGGTCCCTCATCAATCTCATAAATCACGTCAATACGGTTTTGCTCAAGCGGCGTTACCTTAGGCGTTACCGTCGCCGCAAACCGGCCTTTGGCCCGATAAAGTTCAATGATACGCCGAACATCCGCTTGTATTTTCGCGCGGGTATAGATGGTGCGCGCCGCAAGCTGAATTTCCTCTGTGATCTTATCTTCTTTAAGACGCTTATTGCCCTCCAGGATTACCCGATTGACGATCGGGTTTTCCGTGACATCAATGACCAGCTCTCCGGACGGCTGCATCTCTAGGGAAACGTCAGAAAATAGCCCGGTATTGAAGAGTGTCTTCAAGGTGAGGTCGAGCAGATCCTGATCCGCAGGCATGCCCGTCTGAATTGGCAGATAGGATCCGACTGTGGTCGCTTCAATCCGTTGATTTCCCTGAATGGCGATACTCTGAATAATGGGCGCGGGTCCCGCCCTGGTAAATGTGAGAGCTTCTGGCGGTCCTTGCTGCGCCAAGGCAGAACTAGCAGCACCCACTACAGCAACCGCAATATACCCCAGAGCACGTAATGCGCCGCCCCCCAACTTAATCAAACTCATGTTGCGCCTTAACTAAAGGATGAGAGCAAATTATTGATGTCATTCCACGTGACGAAGATCATGAGCGACGCCAACATGGCGATGCCCACACGAAACCCAATTGCCTGCGCCCGCGGACCCAGAGGTTTGCCGACTACAGCCTCATAGCCGTAATACAACAGATGGCCGCCGTCGAGAACCGGCACTGGCAAAAGATTTAAAAATCCTATTGACACCGAGACAAATGCCGCGAGCTGGATAAATTCGAGCATGCTGACCTTGAGCATCAGCATAAACCCCGGGGGCTCTGCATAGCTTGAGGCGTCAAATCCTGACATCACCGACTGCCCGGCATATTGGGCCATTTTGATGGGGCCGCCGAGCTGTTTTGCGTCTTCTTTACCCAGGATGAGCTTGCCGAGAAAACGCGTGGTGACGCTCAAGACCCGCCACAACTCTTGGGTTCCCGCCCCTATGGCGCCGAAAAACCCATATTTCTCGGAGCCAATAGCATTCGGATCACCGCCAATACCGAGGCGCCAGACCTCAATCGAATTGCCGTATCGATCCGTTGTTTCCGCACGGGTTGGTTGGATGGTCAGCTCTACTTCCTGACCGCTGCGCAAAACCAGAAACGCCATTTCGTCCCCGCCGCTCAACATAACGGCATCTTGGATTTGCCTGAATTTTTGAATAGAGCGGCCGTTGACCACTACAATCCGGTCACCCGGCATGACGCCAGCTTCTTGCGCCGCAGATGGGGAAACTACCGAGCCAACGACTGGCTCAGAATATTGCCGCCCAAACGCCATAAACAAAGAAGCGAAGATCGCCACGGCCAGTATAAAGTTCGCCACCGGTCCGGCAGCAACCACCAGCGCCCGCACCCAGACAGGTTTGAAGTGAAAACAGACCGCACGCTCTTCGGCGGTCATGCCTTGTGCGATTTCTTCTTCATGGCCAGGCTTAGGAAATTGTGTTGTGACCGGTTGCGCGGCTTCAGTCGGTGCCTGAGATGCGGCGTTTAGATCACCGAAAAACTTGACATAGCCACCGAGCGGCAACGCGGCAATGCGCCATTCTGTGCCCTTTTTATCCGTCCAGCGCAACAAAGGCTTGCCAAAACCGATGGAGAACACATCAACGCGCACGCCAAGTATTCTCGCGACAGAAAAATGACCATACTCATGAATGAACACGATAATCGTCAAGAGAACGAGGAACGCGAAAATAGTAATGGGTAGGACCAAAATAGATTCGAGCGGTATTCCTGCAACCGACATTAATTTGCTTCCGCCCTGTTAAGCCGCTGCACGTGCAGCAACTGCTTGTTCTGCCAATCGACGCGCTTGCCTGTCCGCCGCGACGGCCTCTTCGAGCGTTGTCAAAGCAGCTGGCCCATTACCCTTGCCGACCCCATCCAGTACCTGCTCGGAAATGGCGGCAATATCAAGAAATTTGATGCCCCCTGCCAGAAACGATGCAACAGCAATTTCATTGGCGGCATTAAGGCTCGCCGGCATGATGCCCCCTGCCTTGATCGCCTCACGCGCCAGGCGTAGCGCAGGAAAGCGTTCTAAATCAGGGGCTTCGAAGGTCAACTTGGCAACTTCTGCGAAGTTTAATTTAGCGCTTGGGCTCGGTGCCCGGTCGGGCCAGGCGAGTGTCGTAGCGATTGGCGTCCTCATATCCGGCGTCCCGAGCTGCGCCAGCACCGACCCATCCACATATTCAACCATTGAGTGAATCACCGATTGGGGATGCACCAGTATTTCAATCTGGTCATGGGGGATCGGAAATATATAAGTCGCTTCAATCAGCTCCAGCCCCTTATTCATGAGGGTCGCAGAATCGACGGATATTTTTGCACCCATGGACCAATTGGGATGAGCAACAGCCTGGGCCGGTGTGGCAACCGACATCTCTTCGGTTGTCCAGGTTCTAAACGGCCCGCCCGACGCGGTTAAGATCAGTCGCGTCACCCGCTCGGGGCGCTCAAAATCAAACACCTGAAAAATGGCGTTATGTTCGCTATCCACCGGTAGCAAACGACCGCCCGCTTCCCGGATCGCCGCCGTCACAATATCACCAGCGCAAACAAGACATTCTTTATTGGCAAGAGCTATGTCGGCGCCGCGCTGCGCCGCTTTTAAAGTTGGCTTGAGGCCGGCGGCGCCAACGATCGCTGCCATAACATAATCCGCATCGCGTTCTGCGGCAGCTTCAACCGCCGCAGCGCCAGCGCCGCTTTCAATATCAAGCCCAACTAGGGCGGCTTTTAAATCGTCACCAAGAGTTTCATCCGCAATCGCAACAAACTTGGCGTTAAATTTACGCGCCTGCTCAGCGAGTTTTTCAACATTAGTGTTTGCCGTGAGCGCTTCAATTTCAAAATTCGCCTCTCCATTGCGGGCGGCAAATTCCAAAACAGAAAGCGTTGAATCACCAATGGAACCAGTAGATCCGAGGATCGTAATTTTTCGCATACCCGCCATCTCACCCCATCTCCCAGTACTTAACCTAGTAGCATATAGATGAAATAAGCGCTCGTCATCGTCACAGTGGCGAAAATCATACCGTCCATACGGTCAAGTGCGCCGCCATGGCCGGGAATAAAGCTTGAAATATCTTTGATGCCAAATTTTCGCTTCACCGCCGATTCCGCCAGATCTCCAGCCACCGATGCGGCGCCAAGAACTCCGCCAAGCAGGAGATACGCCCATGCAGCGCCTGGCCCAAAGAAAGCATGCGCCGCAATCGCGCCGACAATCGATCCTCCAATGACACCGCCGCCAATCCCCGCCCATGTTTTTGATGGAGAAAGGGCGTAATTGATCTTTGGCCCGCCGATAAGCTTTCCCGTAACGAATGCCCCGGTATCAGCGGCCCACACAATAAAAAACAGAATAAATGTGAGAGAGCGGCCATATTCCGTATCGAGGCGTAACCACATCAATGCAACCGTCGGAATGAGGACATAAGCGGCTGCCAATCCAGGCCAAAAACCCGATCCGCCAGACCGCCTCGCAAAGAAAAATGCAGTAACGCCGCTGAGGGCGCAAAGCCCAAAAGCCAAATCATAGATGCCTGAGGATGCGGCAAACATCGCTGCTGTCGCCCCAAATGACAGCACATAAAAACTGGCGCTAAGTGATCTACGCTCAACCATGCGCGTCCACTCAAAGATCATCACAATACAGGCAAACGCCATCAACGCCACAAACAGACGCCCACCGTAATATACCGCCCCCATCACCAGCGGTACTAACACCGCAGCCGACAGCAACCGTAATATCAACGCCCGAGAGACGGTCACTTTCTGCTCAGCTGGTTTTTCGAGAATGGGAGTCACTCGACTATCCTGTCGTTCCGCTTACACCGCCATACCGCCGCTCTCGATTGGAGTATTCTTCAATCGCTTTAGCGAAATAGTCAGCATTGAAATCTGGCCACAATGCATCGACGAACACATACTCCGCATAGGCCGCTTGCCAAATTAGAAAATTCGAAATGCGCTTTTCACCACTTGTGCGAATAACCAGATCCGGATCGGGCGTGCCTTTTGTATCAAGCCGCCCTGAAAAAATCGCCTCCGTCACATCATCCGCATTCAACTTGCCCGCGCTGACGTCCTTGGCCAATTCGCGAACAGTGCGCAGAATTTCATCGCGCCCCCCATAATTAAACGCAATTTGCAAAACAAATTGATTGTTGCCTTTGGTTTCCTTTTCCGCGTGGCTGACCAGTGCTTTGATGTCGGGCATAAGGTTTTTTCGGTCACCAATAATACGCACGCCGACATTTTGATCTTTTAGGCGAGGTAGATCGTCAATGATGAACTGCTTCAAGAGCGCCATCAGATCACGAACCTCGCCTGCTGGCCGCCGCCAATTCTCCGTCGAAAAAGAATAAAGGGTCAAATATTTCAGGCCGAGATCACGCGCCGCATCAACCGCCCGCCGCGCCGCCGCAACGCCTTCACGATGCCCTGCGGTGCGTGGAAGTCCGCGTTTTTGCGCCCAGCGCCCATTTCCATCCATGATAATGGCCACATGCCGGGGCGTTGCGAGGTTACCCGTCTCCAGAACAGAGTGATCGGGAGAGGCTTTAGAAGCGATCATGCCAATTCACTCCAGCTGCGCCCGCTGATCACATATTCACCCGCAATGCTAACGCGCCATATAAAAACCAGCGCAGTAAAGATATCCAATTGATTACACCTGCATAATTTCGGCTTCTTTGGTGGACAGCGCCGTATCGACATTCTTGACCATCTCATCGGTTAGCTTTTGCACTTCCTCAGATAGTTTCTTTTGCACGTCCTCACCAATGCCTTCGGCTTTTTTTATGGTTTCCATCCCCTCGCGCCGCACATTGCGAATAGCAATTTTTGCCTGTTCTGCATATTTCCCAGCCACTTTGGCAAGCTCCTTACGGCGCTCCTCGGTTAGCGGCGGAATCGGAATACGGACATTTTGGCCATCGACTACCGGATTAATGCCCAGCCCAGAGTCACGGATCGCCTTTTCCACAAAACCCACAAGGCCTTTGTCCCAAACCTGAATGACGATCATCCGCGGCTCAGGCACACCGACCGTGCCCACCTGATTCATCGGTGTTTTGGCGCCATAAGCATCAACAAAGATCGGCTCCACCAGGCTGACAGAGGCGCGCCCGGTCCGCAAACCACCAAATTCTGTCCGTAGCGCAGTGATGGCGCCATCCATGCGTTTACGCAAATTTTGAATATCAACATTCGAACTCATGGCGCTAGCCTCCTTATTATTGTTGTCGTCTGATTTTACGGCGAAATCCGGGCGCTCCGGAGGCGCACACATCAGTCACAAATAATCGTCGACGGTCCCTCTCCGCACAAGGCGCCAACCACACCGCCTGGTTCGCCAATGGAGAAGACTACTATTGGAATACCGCTCTCGCGGGTCAAAGAGATCGCAGCCTGGTCCATGACTTTTAAGTCACGCGTCAGGACTTCGTGATAGGTCAAACGCTCAAACTTTTCGGCCGTTGGGTCCACTTTAGGGTCCGCCGAATAAACACCATCAACTTGCGTTCCTTTCAACAGCGCATCACAGCCCATTTCCGCAGCCCGTAGCGCCGCGGCCGTATCTGTTGTGAAAAACGGATTGCCGGTGCCGGCCGCGAAAATCACGATCCGACCCTTTTCCATATGCCGCAACGCCCGCCGGCGAATATAGGATTCGCAAATTGCCGTCATTTCAATCGCTGACATGACCCGCGTATAGAGCCCGATGCGCTCCATCGCATTCTGCATGGCAAGCGCGTTCATCACCGTCGCCAGCATGCCCATATAATCGGCGCTGGCGCGCTCCATCCCTTGCGCTGCACCTGAAAAACCTCTGTAGATATTCCCGCCGCCAATCACCAGGCCAAGTTCGATCCCAAGATCTTTAGCGTCTTTAATTTCACCGGCGATGCGCTCCACCGTGTCATTGTCGATCCCATAGCTTCCGGGCCCCATCAAAGCCTCACCGGAGATCTTCAATAAGACGCGCTTATATTTTGCGCGAGATGTTCCAGTTCCTTTGGATGGGGTGGTCATGGGCTGTACTTTCGGGTCAGGCTAGTCGCCAGATTACGCGTTCCGCATAAAAATGAAACACCGGCATAGACGGTTCCGGCATGAAAAACGCCGCACGAGAACACGTGCGGCGTTTTTGATTGTGTTCAAGGCTTAGGTCAAACGCTATCAGCGGCCGATTAGTCCTCATCACCCTTTTTCTCAATGCCGTCACCCAGTTCAAAACGGGCAAAACCAACAAATTCAACCGGGGCTCCGGCCTCTTTGGAGGCATTTTCAATAACTTTGCCAATCTTCGTCTCGCCATCGATGACAAAAATTTGTTCAAGCAGAACGCTTTCCTCGTAGAACTTGCGAAGGCGGCCTTCGACCATCTTTTCAATGATGTTTTCAGGTTTCCCGGAGGCCCGCGCCTGCTCTGCCAGAACGCTCTTTTCGCGCGCCACAACAGCTGGATCGAGGTCCTCGATACGCGCCGCCAACGGACGGGCCGCAGCAACGTGCATCGCAATCTGTTTACCCAGAGCATACAACTTGTCTTTGGCTCCGGAAGATTTCAAACCAACGATAACGCCAATCTTACCTGCTCCATCAGTCACCTGACCATGGACATAGGAAGCAACAACCCCCTCCTCGACAGAGATGCCAGCCGAGCGCCGCAGGCTCAAATTTTCACCGATCTTACCAACCATCTCAGCGATGTGTTCATCAACAGACTTTTCAACGCCCGGAAATTTCTCTGCACGGAGCTTGTCGATGTCTCCCGCAACACTGAGCGCTGTTTGCGCCACATTGTGCACAATGCCCTGGAAGATATCGTTACGGGCAACGAAATCAGTTTCGGAATTTACCTCAACGACAACGCCGACAGCGCCTTTCGCGCTTTCTTCAAAGGCAACCGAGACCAGACCTTCAGCAGCGGTTCGTCCGGCTTTTTTTGCAGCTTTCGCAAGACCCTTTTTACGCAACCAATCAACAGCAAGATCAATATCGCCATTGGCCTCGCTCAGTGCCGCCTTGCAGTCCATCATCCCGGCGCCGCTTGTAGCGCGCAATTCTTTTACCATTGCTGCGGTAATCCCAGCCATTGGGTGCTCCTTTTCAAATCATACGGCGACCCTGATGCAAATGCGGGCGGCCTTCATCTTAAGTTTCAAAATTTGCCCTGATAAAATAGCTATGAAGCCATATCAGGGCAGATCAGGGACAGTCGTTTTATGCTGTCGCCTGTTGGGTTTCTTTGGCGTCGCCCTCACTAGCAGGCGTTTCTGTTGCGGGCGCTTCTTCAGCGACCACAGCCTCAACTGGAACTTCTTCCATTGCGCCAAGATCAACCCCGAGCGCCGCCTGGCTTTCGCCAATACCGTCGATGACCGCATCAGCAACGAGGTCGCAATAAAGCGCAAGAGCGCGCGACGCATCATCATTACCCGGAATAACAATATCAACGCCATCCGGATTGCAGTTCGTATCAACTATAGCAACCACAGGAATGCCAAGCTTGCGCGCTTCCAGAATGGCGATGGCTTCTTTTTTGACGTCAACCACGAACATAAGATCAGGCAAGCCGCCCATTTCTCGGATACCGCCAAGAGACGCTTCCAGCTTCCCGCACTGCCGGGTCAGTTGCAGCTGCTCTTTTTTAGTCAATCCTGCGGTTGTATCAGCAAGACGTTCTTCCATTTCCTTTAACCGGCGAATGGAATTTGAAATCGTTTGCCAATTGGTCAGTGTACCGCCGAGCCAGCGCGTGTTCATGTAATATTGCGCGCAGCGTTTTGCAGCCTCCGCCACTGGCGTCTGCGCCTGGCGCTTGGTGCCGACAAACAAAATGCGGCCGCCGCCCGCGACAACGTCGCGAATTTTGACCAGCGCTTGATGCAACAACGGCACCGTCTGTGAAAGATCGATAATATGAATACCATTCCGATCGCCAAAGATGTAGGATTTCATCTTCGGGTCCCAACGGTGGGTTTGGTGTCCAAAATGCACACCCGCTTCCAAAAGCTGGCGCATAGAAAATTCTGGCAGAGCCATCTGCATTACTCCTTCGGTTTTTCCGCCGCAGCGCTGGAAACCCGTTAGACGAAACCCGCCATTGAGATCACCGAGGAACACGCTGCGTGTGAGATGGGCAGCCCTATACGCGCTCTTTCGTCAGGACGCAACTGCAGCAAATCGATGGCTTTGGCGACCGAAGCGCCCGGCGAAAAGGCGGGAAGGTGTTTTTCGCACAAAACGGCGCAACCATTAGAGAATCTACAGCATCGTTCGATAAATCGGGATCGCCAGATTCTATAGAGCCCTCAGAGCCTGTCCCGCCCCCATATCGACAGTTAGCTGGCTCACGGCTCAGACACTTAGACCAGCTCAACGTCGCCGACACCCTCTATATTCTTGAGGGCGCCGCGCATCGTCGGCGTGCAGGCCACTGCGCCCGGTAGCGTAATCTCAATGTCCCGCCCGGATTCTGGCAGGCGCATCGCGACAATCACCTTACCCCCCTCCCCGGCGTCGGCCGGCATAACTCCGCCGAGGCGTTTCTGGATGCGCTCCAACGCGGCTTCGGCATTGACCGAGATACGCAATTGCGTAGCCGCTGCGGCAGCAGCAATATCCAAATCCCGCATCCCTTCACAGGTGAACCGCACGTCGCCGTCCCCCCGGTCTTCAGCGGTTGCAGAAACCAGCACCAATGCACCCGGTTCCATCAAATCACGCGCAGCATTGAGCGTTTCAGAAAATGCCGTAACCTCAAACTCTCCGGTCGCGTCAGAAAGCTCAATCCACGCGAAAGGCTTGCCAGTTTTAGAGCGACGCATCCGGACCGTGCGGATCACGCCCGCCATCTGGAAGCCCGCCCGCCCGGCCTTCACTCGCTCTAGCGCTTCCGTATAGGAGACAACATTAAGCCTTTTCAGCTCTTTATCATAATCGTCCAGGGGGTGACCGCTGAAATAAAATCCGAGCGCCGCACGCTCTTGATCAAGCAGCAGCTGCGGCGTCCATTCTTCGGCATCGGGTAATTTGGGCTTGGCGAGCGCCGGTGCTGAATCGAGCGCAAAAAGCCCCCCTTGATCACTGCTGCGCTCCTCCATTGATTGCGCAGAGATACGAATAAGAAGATCCGCCGAAGACAGAGCCTGCGCCCGTGACGCACAAAGCCCGTCAAAGGCGCCTGCCTTGGCAAGGTTCTCAAGCGCCCGCCTTCCCACAGCTTTAAGATCGACCCGCTCAGCAAACTCTATGAGATCAGTAAACGGACCACCCTCGACCCTGATATCAACAATATGCGCCATGGCCCCAGCGCCAACATTTTTCACAGCCGACAGCGCATAGACGATGGCGCCGTCTTTAACTGAAAAATCAGCCAATGATTGATTGACATGGGGCGCCGCCACTTCAACCTCAATATTCCGCGCATCCTTTAGAAAAACAGCAAGTTTATCCGTATTTGCACGATCGAGCGACATCGATGCCGCCAGAAACTCGGCCGGATAATTCGCCTTCAGCCACGCCGTTTGATAGGCGATATAGGCATAGGCGGCCGCGTGGGATTTGTTGAACCCATATCCGGCAAATTTCTGAACCAAATCAAAAATCGATGACGCCTTCGCGCTTTCAACGCCATTTGCGGCCGCACCCTCAACAAATCGGATCCGTTGCCGGTCCATCTCATCTTTTTGCTTTTTACCCATGGCGCGGCGGAGAAGATCCGCTTCACCAAGGGAGTAACCGGAGAGGATTTGCGCAATTTTCATCACCTGTTCCTGATAGATGATGACGCCGTAGGTTTCCTTCAGCACATCTTCCAGCAATGGGTGGAGATAGTCAGGCTCCTGATATCCCTGCTTGCGATCAATATAGGTCGGGATGTTTTCCATAGGTCCCGGCCGGTAGAGTGACACCAGCGCAATAATATCTTCCAGCGTGTCCGGTTTCATGGCCCGCAAAGTCGAACGCATGCCTGAGCTTTCAAGCTGGAAGACGCCAACCGCCGCACCCTCCCCCAACATCTCGAAAGTCCGTTTATCGTCGGTGGGAATTGCGCTGACATCCACCTCAATGCCGCGTTGCGCAACAAATTTCACGGCGCGCTCAATGACGGTCAGGGTCTTCAGCCCAAGGAAATCGAATTTCACCAACCCCGCCGGCTCCACCCATTTCATATTAAACTGGGTGGCGGGCATGTCCGAGCGCGGATCAAGATACAGCGGCACCACTTCTTGAAGCGGGCGATCGCAAATCACTACACCCGCGGCATGGGTCGATGCATGGCGATAAAGACCTTCAAGCTTCAGCGCTTTTTCCAAAAGCGCGGCAACGCTCTCATCTTCTTTTTGCAGCTCCTTGAGGCGCGGCTCGGTCTCCAGCGCCTCGGTTAGCGTCACGGGATTGGCTGGATTATTCGGAATCAGCTTGCAGATACGGTCGGTCTGCATGAACGGCATATTGAGAACGCGCCCCACATCGCGCAGCACCGCGCGCGCCTGTAGTTTTCCGAAGGTGATAATTTGCGCCACCCGGTCACGGCCATATTTTTTCCTGCACATAGCGGATGACTTCATCGCGCCGGTCCTGGCAAAAATCGATATCGAAGTCGGGCATCGACACCCGCTCGGGATTGAGAAAGCGTTCAAACAACAGCCCGAACCGCAAAGGATCGAGATCCGTAATAGTAAGCGCCCAGGCGACCAGAGACCCGGCGCCCGATCCACGCCCCGGCCCCACGGGAATTTGCTGCCCTTTACTCCATTTAATGAAATCGGAAACGATCAGAAAATACCCCGGAAATCCCATCCGGTTGATAATGTCTATCTCAACCTTGAGGCGCGCCCAATAATCTTCTTCCGGCGCAGAGAGTTCAATTGCCCGCAGTCGTGCTTTCAGACCTTCACGGGCCTGGCGCTCCAACTCCATCTCTTCGGCTTTTAGTACATCATCGACGCTGGCCGTTGCCCCCGCCTCAACAAATCGCGGCAAAATCGGATCATGGAACCGCGGCCGGAATGCGCAGCGCCGAGCGATCTCCACAGTATTTTCAATCGCCTCAGGCAAATCACCAAACAGCGAGATCATATCTTCGGCAGATTTAAAATAATGGTCAGATGTAACCTTGCGCCGGTCATCCTGATGCACATAGGCGCCGTCCGCGATACAGAGTAGCGCATCATGAGCTTCATAATCATCCGGGTCCGGAAAATAAGGCTCGTTGGTCGCGACCAGGGGCAAACCCAGATCATAGGCGAGATCGACAATCGCCGCCTCTACCGATTGGCGATCCCCATGGCGCTGTAATTCAACATATAAACGATCAGGAAAAAGCGCACTCAATCGCTCCAGCGCCGTGCGCGCTTCAGCCCCACGGTTCTCGCGCAAGAGACGATCAATCGGCCCGTCATAGCCGCCGGTTAAACAGATGAGCCCATCACAAGCCCCCTCAAGGCGGTCAAGGGCGGCGCAAGCCCCATCCTCAGCCGCAGAGTCAAGAAATGCATTGCTCGTCAGTTTTAAGAGGTTTTGATATCCGGCTGCCGATTGGGCGAGGAGGACGAGAGCGGGATACCGCGCACCGCGCACCATGGGCAGGTTAAAATCATCCGCCGCAAAGGCCTGTTGAATACCGATAATCGGCTGAATGCCGGCGCCCGCAAGCGTCGACGAGACCTCAAGGGCGCCAAATAGATTGTTGGTATCGGTTACCGCCACCGCTGGCATCTTCGCCTTCAGGCAAAGCTCTTTCAGCCGCGAGACTGGAATAGCGCCCTCAGATAGCGAATAGGCGGAATGCAAATGCAGATGAATAAACAACGCCGACACGGGCAAGACAGCTCCTTTGCGGCAAGACAAAAAAAGGTTCAAAAAAGAATAGGGAGCATCAGCCCCCCAACAACACGCCCCACATTTGTGACGCGCCAATAACCATGATCAATACGCCGAGTCCAACGACATCACGCAAGGTTTCGTTTTCCATAGCCCGCTCCATAATTGTGCTGCTTCATTATTAATGTTCGTTCTTTGTTCTGTATTCCCTTTTTGTTCTCATGTCCAGTAGAACCGGCATTATTTCATTGAAACAAATAACCGCGACTCATCTGCCGCCCCCTTCGCGTAACCCGCCCGAGCGTAATGGAACTAGAACGGCCAGAATCGAAGGTTTCTGGAAACTGTTTAAGGATGCTTATCGGGGGACTTACGTGCATGTGTCACCGAAGTATCAGATTTGCAGCTTAGTGAGTTTGAGTATCGCTGGAACCTTCGGAAGTCGCCTGAGTTGATGTTGCCGCTTCTTTTGCAATCGTTTGCGAAGCCGGAACGCCGTACGCCGTCCGTTGCAAAAGCTGGTCAAAGCGTTGCTTAGTCGTCAGTTACATCATCTTTTTTCACATATTTAAATTTCTGAAAGAGTCTTTTCCAGCGAGGTTTATCAAAAAACTCATTTACCTGATTTTCAAAATCAACAAGCCCGTCGTAATTCTTAATGTGGTCTACCTCGTTTGTGACATATTCGATTTGACGGCGCTTTTCTGTTTGATTCTGGGCAATGAAGTGAACGCTCACCCTTGCACCGTGAACATTTCCATCAATCTTGATTAGCGCACAGTTGCTTGATGAATGCAGTTCAGACCATGAAAGATTTTCTTTATCAGATGAAATAGCCAATACTGGCTTTTCAACAGAGCTTTCAAATTCGATAAGAATAGTTAGACTACCCCTAGCGTTGTAATGCCAATACTTAATGTTTTTGGTCTTTTCAATAACAGGTTCGTCTCGCCCATTTTCCGGCAATATAAACCTAAATTCGCCGTGATATATTTGCTTTGGTTGCGTGAGTTTGCGCAAATAGTAGTCGGACCAAAGAGCTAACGCTGCGCCCGTCGAGAACAACACCCCCCACCGAATCCAGTCAGCAGATCCAGCATCAACGATCACTTTCCAGCCACCCTTAACAACTTGAACGAGACCCAATTCGGTAAAAAATGTCTCTAACGTCAGCCCAAAAGCCACCAAAAAAATGGTGGCGATGGCAGTAATAATGATGGGTGGCTTCTTATTCATGGGCTATTCAGCCTCGAATCTGCGGACTCGACTAATAGCAGATAGAATGGCTTTTCTGACCTCATAATATTTACCCATTGTTGGAAACGAGCACTTGAGGAGAATTTTCCCAACAAAATCATTGGCAAACCTACTTGTTTCAAGGGGATAATACCGAGTCAAATTTATGGGGCGCGCCGTTAAAATCTACGGTGACTGATAATCGCGGATAGAAGCATCGCGAATATAAAAGCCTCAACGATCGCTGCGCGCTGCGGGACCAGTATGAGTGCGATGGTTGATGCGAATGGGTGAAAGCGAGCGCAACACACCTCGCACATCTTTGAGCCTTCGTTCAAAGATTGCCGCGAACAAGAAGCAAAAAGTGAGGGTCGCAATCGCCAGCACCATCACCCGCATCCCCGGTCTCGCCAATCATCATCGCATCGATCGCATGCATCGCCGGATAATGGATCAGGTAGATTGAGAATGATCCCCCGGCGAGCCAGCGTATGAACGTCGAAGCCGTATGCGGCACGCCCACTTTAACGTTTTGAACCAACAGCGCGACACCGATGAAGTGCATCGTCACAAGAGCGCCGACGACCCAAAACCACAAGAATGTCTCCGCCCGGCCGACCGTTCCCAAAAGCCCGGTAGCGCGCAAGACCGCCTCCCCGCCGACATTCACCAGATCATTGCCAATCGATAATCGAAGGGCGCCGTAAATCGCCACTGGCGCCACCGCCGCCACCGCGCCCAGCACAAAGGACCCGGCACTCGGGCCCGGCGTCAGCCATCCGCGCCGATACGCCCAATATAAAACCACGCCCATGGCCCAGACAGGCGCCAACAGCCAGACAGCCGGGCCAACCAGAAGCGCAATCATTGTGAAGGCGACTATTCGGGTCCAGCCATGCCCAAACGCCAATATTCCAAACAGTACATAGTACCAAACCTCATAGCCCAGAGACCAATAGGGTCCGTTCGAACCTATGCGGAACTCCCATTGCCAAAACTCATTAGAAAAGGTCAGTCCGCGCACCAATAGATTTAAGAGTGAATGGTCCGCATACCACCAGCCGTCATAATCGGCCGGGTTAAAAGAAATGCCCGCATTATCCAACAGGAAGGTAAAGATGATCGCTGGTATGGCCACCGAATAAATTCGCGTGCCGCGGTTGAAAGCATAAGCTTCCCAATTGTGGTCTTTAACGTGGACCGTATAGGCGATGACAAAGCCCGACAGCACAAAAAACACCATCACCAAATCAACACCAGTGAGATTAATGGTCTTCGCGAGCCCTTCAGGGAAAAATCCGCTTGTCCATCGTGGCATCACCAGATGCGAAATGAATACACCCATCGCTGCGAGAAATCGCACTACGTCCAGATACAACGAAAACGTCTTGTTCATGACTCCGCGCCCCCCCGGCGCTACAGCCACGCAAACCCCAGTTGAGCGATGCCCACTTCAAGGTCGCGATATTACTCTAACTAACTTTCCCCTCGCCGCGTTCATCGCTTGTGATATTCACCCACAAAAACGCCGCAAGAGCAGTCGCCACCCAGCCCGCCGACTGAATTCACCCGGCCAAGGCTCCAAGGCTAGAAGGTAATATTAGTATCGCTTTCAAAACGAGTTTTGACAAGCCTCGCCAAGGATTTCCAAGGCGTAGTGGGGCCTTCATTGAGCTCCAGAAGAGACCGGCTTTCTCGAAAGGGCTTCTAGAGCAAATCCGAGTTCATTTGAATCAATGATTTGCTCTAGATTCTTACTTGCGCGTTTCCGGACGGAAAACCGGTGAACCACTTTTCCCCGGAAACGCTCTAGGTATAGGCAACGAGCAGAAAAACACCCACAAGAAGCACACAAATCACGAAGGCAAGCATCAGCAAATGGCGAGGAGTGAGCATAGGAAACTATTCCTTTTCAATTTTTGCAAGCCCAGCCGGACGGAGCGAAGAATCACACACAGACGCCCCTAATCTGAGGCCATCGAATCGCGGTCACTATACTGATCTTTGTATTTCCCCGTAACCCCTGCATAGAACGCCTTAATGATTTTAAGGTCGGCGTCATAATCGCCGCTAGTAATCAGCGTCTTGCCGATACCCCCGACCTTGCGCTCATAATCAAGAAACCCAAGCGCAATGGGGACACCCGCGCCATGAGCAATATTATAAAAACCGGTTTTCCAATAGCGGGTTTTAGAACGCGTTCCCTCGGGGGGAATGGCGACGGCGAGGCTATCGGCAGCGTTAAAAATCCCGATCATCTGATCAACGGTGTTGCTGGCTTTCGAGCGATGATATGCCGCCTAGCCAGCGCATGAACCAGCCAAAGGGCGGCTTGAATAATGTGTCCTTCCCCATCCAATGAATCTTAATGCGATAATGCAACGCCACGCCAAGCATAAATGGCAAGTCCCAATTGCTGGTATGGGGGGCGGCAATGATTACGAGTTTATCCGTAGAAGGAGCTTCTCCCTCCACCCGCCAGCCAACCAGATGGTAGAGGCCAAGAGCAAGGCTGCGAAATATTTCGTAGGGAAGTTGGGAAAGTGTTTTCACCCAAACTGTCCGTAATCTACCGGCCTGGTTCTGTCGATGGCCTTGGTGACTGGCGGCATCGGATATTTTAGGCCCGTAGCACAATTAAAGAGAATGATCCGGTCGGATTTAGAAACGCGTCCAT
>JAADIH010000284.1 GCA_013151435.1 Alphaproteobacteria bacterium | reverse complement strand
ACGTCATTACCAAAGCGACGCTGCCCGCCTTGCAGCGCACGTCCATCACAACCGCCATGCTCATACAACACCGGCAGAAGCGTCAAACCAATGCCACTCTCAACGGCGGCGGCTGCAATACGATTTGAAAGCTCAGCAATGTCATCATACTGCGCGCCGTCCGGCTGGTGATGGAGATAGTGAAACTCAGCAACCCCGGCATATCCCGCCTCCAACATTTCCATCTGAACGAAGACAGTGATCGCTTCGATATCAGTAGGCGTTAATTGATCGAGGAACCGATACATCAGGACGCGCCATGTCCAAAAACTATCGTTTGAGTTATTGCCCCGGCTTTCCGTCATCCCCGCCATGGCGCGTTGAAAGGCATGGCTGTGCAAGTTTGACGGCGCGGGCAGCAAGATCCCTACCTTCTCGCCCTCAACAGGGGGCGCAGGGGTGTCGCTAATTGTCTCAATCCGCCCGTCAGCGCCAATGCCAATGCTGACAGAGGACACCCAGCCCTTAGCCGTTAGCGCTCGTTCCGCCCAGATCATTTTCATTGCTCAATATCCTTCATCCTCCCCTATGGTCTAGCGACAGTGCACGCGATATTGAAGCCTTATCAAGCAACGGAAATGCCCCATGAACCCAGTCGATGTCATTCAAGGAATCGAGCCGATCATTCTCGCGATGCCGCATACGGGCATTTTTGTTCCCGAGAATGTTCATTCTTCGTTGAATGAAACTGGCCACTTGCTGGCAGATACGGATTGGCACGTTGACCGACTCTATGAAGGCTTGCTTCCAGGCGCATCAATCATACGCGCAAACTTTCACCGTTATGTCATCGACGCCAATCGTGCCCCATCGGGCGTTAGCCTTTACCCTGGAGAAAACACAACTTCGCTGTGCCCAACGACAGACTTCACCGGAGCCTCTATTTATCATGAGGAGCACCAGCCTGACGACGCAGAAATTGAATGTCGACGCCTCACGTTCCATGCGCCCTATCATGCAGCACTCCAAGCAGAGATTGAAAGGGTACATGCTAAACATGGCGTGGCCGTGCTCTATGACTGCCATTCAATCCGCTCACAGATCTCATTTCTGTTTGACGGAAAGCTTCCGGATCTTAATATCGGCACATATGGCGGGAAAAGTTGCGCGAACGAGATTGAACAGGCAGCCATTGAAGTGTGCAACCATGCGGCAGGCTTTACCAGCGTTCTCAATGGACGTTTCAAAGGCGGGTGGACAACACGCCATTACGGTCAGCCCTCAACGGGTATCCATGCCATTCAGATGGAACTCGCGCAAAGCACATATATGGAAGAGACTGCGCCATGGAAATATAGAGACGATAAGGCGAAGCTTATCCGCCCCCATCTCAAACTCATTCTCGAAGCCATCCACGATGAAGCGCTAAAGCTGACGTTAACCTCAGAAAGAAATTAACCCAGTCCAACTGTCACCTGAGCAGACATTCTCTCATACACTATTGCAAAGCACCGCATGGAATGGGCGGTTGCCTGAATTAACGGATATGCCTAACGTCGCGGGCCGGGCAGCGCAAAAACAATCTTGGAGTAATGATACCCATGGAAGAGTCTCACGCTCTCATCACCAATGACGCCGTTATACTCGGCATATTGCTGATCATCCTGGCCATCATCTTCAAGACATCGTCCAGCAGTCACCCAAAACTAAAGGCGTTTTATGGCGTCGTCCCGATGTTGCTGCTTTGCTATTTTATTCCATCCTTGCTTACGACTTTTCATATTGTCGACGGAGAAAACTCCAATCTCTATTTCGTCGCCTCGCGTTATCTGCTGCCCGCT
Organism: Alphaproteobacteria bacterium; assembly: GCA_013151435.1. Taxonomy (GTDB): domain Bacteria; phylum Pseudomonadota; class Alphaproteobacteria; order Caulobacterales; family Parvularculaceae; genus Hyphococcus. The sequence continues at coordinate 15,061 of JAADIH010000284.1, read as the reverse complement.
TGCCTAGTCCTGCTCACCCTTAGCGTTGATTTGCGTGAGATCGCACGTCTAGGCTGGAAGCCTATCGCAATGTTTCTAGCAGGTACCTTTGGCGTGATCATAGGCGGCCCACTTGCCATTCTAATAACATCAACGTTCGCACCTGAACTTGTGGGTGGGGCCGGGCCCGAGGCGGTGTGGCGCGGTATGGCCACCATCGCTGGGAGCTGGATTGGCGGCGGCGCCAATCAGGCTGCCATGTATGAAATTTTCGGCCCTTCGGACTCTCTTTATTCAGTGATGATTACGATTGACGTCATCGTTGCCGAAGTCTGGATGGCGTTTTTGCTGATCGGTATCGGCAAGCAAGATGCGATCAATCGCTTCTTCCGCGCGGATAGCTCCGCCGTTGATCGCCTACGCGACAAGATGGAGACGTTCAGTAAAAGCATAACGCGCATCCCCTCAACGGCGGATATCATGATCATCTTGGGCATTGGTTTTGGCGCCACGGCGATTGCTCATGGCATGGCGGATATCATCGCGCCCTATATTCAGGAACATGCTCCGGGGCTTCAGCGCTTTAGTCTGACATCGGGTTTCTTCTGGTTGATTGTCATCTCCACCGCCATCGGCGTTGGCCTCTCTTTCACACGCCTGCGCAGTTATGAGGGCGCGGGCGCCTCAAAGATTGGCACGATCTTTATCTTTGTACTGGTGGCGACAATCGGTATGAAGATGGATATCAGGGCGATTGCACAATATCCTGGCCTGTTCATGGTAGGCGCGATCTGGATGCTCATTCACATCGTGATACTGGTGGCTGTAGGATTCTTTATCCGAGCGCCATATTTCTTCTTCGCCATTGGTAGTAAAGCCAATATTGGCGGCGCCGCATCTGCGCCAGTCCTCGCGGCAGCCTTCCACCCGGCATTGGCGCCGGTTGGCGTATTGCTGGCGGTTCTCGGTTATATTCTCGGCACTTATGGAGCCTGGCTCTGTGGTCTGCTGATGCAAACCATCGCTACGGGATAGGCGACCGTAATCACGCACCCTCTTGACTATAGTTAGATGATTAGCTAACTATCAATTCATGAGCAACATTTTTAAAGCCCTGTCTGACCCCACACGTCGCCGTGTCCTCGAATTGCTTCGCGAGGGGCCGTTAACCGCTGGCGAATTATCAGCGCAGTTCTCTGTGTCAAAACCAACAATGTCTGCACATTTTTCAGTCTTGCGTGAGGCGGACCTCATCGAGTCGGCAAAACGATCACCTACCGTTTGAAGATGTCCGTTCTAGAAGACGGACTGCTTGGCTTCATCCAGACTTTTGGTTTGGAGATAAAGTCCGTGGACGTTACTCCCGCGATCAATAAATTGAGACGAGAAAAGTCATGAGTAATTCTACCAAGAGCAATCGTATTTCTAGCGCCATCATCATTGCTGGATTAATTCTCGCCGTGTCAATTGCTACAGCTATAGCCACAAAAGCGGGATACATCTCAGCTGATATGGATGAACTTGCCAACCGCATGACTGGCGCACTATCTGGCGCTATTCTGGTATTTTTTTCAAATAGCGCCCCAAAGAAATTGACTCCCCTTTCCAGTACAAAAGGCGACCCGGCCCGAAGACAAGCTTTTCAGCGTTTTACTGCGTGGGTGTTTGTACTCTCAGGAGTTGGGTTTTCCATTACTTGGTTAGCGGCGCCCATCGATCTTGCCACCCCCATTTCAATCGCCCTGGTTGGTGGCGCATTCATCCTTGTATTGATTAAATGCTACGCACCCAATTCAACTCATAAAAAATAATCGGTTAAATTCCAGAAACGACATCCTCACCCAAAAGGAAATCACGCATGTCGAGTAAAACTATTAGCGCCTTAGTCATGGCAGCAGCTCTTCTGGGGGCTTCTTTCATTCTTTCTCAAGGAGAAACTACTCCACCCGGCACAGACACGTTTCTCATTATTGTTGGCGCCATTGGCGCTCTGTTTGTCGGCGGGCAATTGCGACGGAAAAAGTAATCCGTTATTTCCACACACACCCGATAAAACCTAGCCCTTTGTCTCCGCCAGGACTTCCTTGATATAGGCGTCCACATCAAGCTCACCAGTAGCATGGCCGCGAAGGCGTTCTTTCACCTTATGGGGAAGCGTATTCGGGTCGAGCGGCCCGGCGGCAAGCAGTGTCTCGCGAATGAGAGCTTTCAGCGCCGCTTCATCATCGGGTTTCCATGTTGATTTTTTGTCGGTCATCACCCTCGCCTTTCTAATTCAACAACGCGCCCGCTGGCGGTACATTGGGCTGATCGCCACTGATTGAGAACATATCATGACCACCGGCCGGCTTGCCATCAATCGTCAAGCCCGCCTCATCGGCAGAAATCATCAGCGTCTGCCCATCAATGATATCACCGCCAAGAATGAGTTCCGCCAACGGGTCTTGCAGACGCTTTTGAATGACGCGTTTTAATGGGCGCGCGCCATAGACCGGATCATATCCGTGATCGCCGAGCCAGACCCGCGCTTTATCATCCAGATCAAGCGTGACTTTACGCTCAACCAACAGCTGCTGTAGACGTGCAATCTGGATATCGACAATCGCGTCCATATTTCCGCGCGAGAGGCGATGGAACAAAATAATCTCATCCAGGCGGTTTAAAAATTCCGGCCTAAACTTCGCACGCACCGCTTCCATGACTTTATCGCGCACCGCGCCGGAATCTTCTTCGGCTGGTTGGGCCGCCAGATATTCAGCGCCAAGATTAGACGTCAAAATAATAATCGTGTTTTTGAAATCCACCGTGCGTCCCTGACCATCGGTCAAGCGACCGTCATCAAGCACCTGCAACAGCACATTAAAGACATCCGGGTGGGCCTTTTCAATCTCATCGAAAAGAATAACCTGATAGGGACGCCGCCTCACCCGCTCCGTCAGAACGCCACCTTCTTCATAGCCAACATATCCCGGAGGGGCGCCAATGAGACGCGCCACCGAATGCTTTTCCATATATTCTGACATATCGATACGCGCGATCGCGGTTTCATCATCGAACAGGAATTCCGCCAGCGCTTTGGTAAGCTCGGTCTTGCCAACGCCCGTCGGCCCTAAAAACAAAAACGATCCAACTGGCCGGTTCGGGTCTTTTAGCCCTGCCCGCGCACGACGCACGGCAGCGGACACAGCTCTTACCGCTTCATTCTGGCCAACAACGCGCGCGCCAAGTTCGCCTTCCATATTGAGGAGTTTTTCACGCTCGCCTTCAAGCATTTTTTCTACCGGCACACCGGTCCAGCGCGCGACGATGCTGGCAATGTTTTCCTCATCAACAACTTCATGCACCAATGCCTTGGCATCTGTATCGGCTTTGTCCTCAGACTGGATCAGTTGCTTCTCCAGCGCAGGAATTTCACCATATTTCAACTCTGATGCGCGGGTCAGATCACCACGGCGTTCTGCGTCAGCAAGCTGTTGCCGCGCGTTATCGAGGGATTCTTTCACCTTCGTCGCCGAAGCGAGGCTTTCTTTTTCTGAGCGCCAGCGCGCTGTGATCTCGGCTGATTTTTGCTCTAACTCGCTCAGTTCTTTTTCGAGCGTTTCCAGCCGGTCAATCGAGGCACGGTCGTCTTCTTTTTTTAAGGCTTCGCGTTCGATCTTCATCTGAATGATGCGCCGATCAAGCTCATCTAGCTCTTCGGGCTTGCTATCAACCTCCATACGCAAGCGCGCCGCTGCTTCATCCACAAGGTCAATCGCCTTATCGGGCAAGAAACGGTCGGTAATATATCGGTTAGACAAGGTCGCCGCCGCCACAATGGCGCTGTCGGAAATCCGCACACCATGATGCAGTTCATATTTTTCTTTGAGGCCGCGCAAGATCGAGATCGTATCCTCAACCGTTGGCTCGTCGATGAAGACCGACTGAAAACGCCGCGCCAAGGCTGCGTCTTTCTCCACATATTTACGGTATTCATCAAGGGTCGTAGCACCGACACAGTGAAGTTCACCGCGCGCCAATGCTGGTTTTAAGAGGTTCGAGGCATCCATTGCGCCATCAGATTTCCCGGCGCCCACCAGTTGATGCATCTCGTCTATGAAAAGAATGATCTGCCCATCGGCGTCAGTGACTTCTTGCAATACCGCTTTCAGGCGCTCTTCAAATTCGCCGCGATACTTTGCGCCAGCGATAAGTGCGCCCATATCAAGCGCCATGAGGCTTTTGTCCTTCAGACTTTCAGGCACGTCGCCATTGACGATACGCAGCGCCAAGCCTTCGGCAATCGCCGTCTTACCAACGCCAGGCTCACCAATGAGAACGGGGTTGTTCTTTGTACGGCGCGACAGAACCTGCATGGTGCGGCGAATTTCTTCGTCACGCCCGATCACCGGGTCAAGCTTTCCGTCGCGCGCCGCTTCCGTGAGGTCGCGCGCATAACGCTTCAGCGCATCATAGGCTTGTTCCGCTGACGCCGTATCAGCCGTGCGCCCTTTACGAATATCGTTGATCGCTTCGTTCAGCCTATTAGCAGTAATGCCTGCTTCTTTGAGGATTTTCGATGTCCCGGCTTGCGTCTCTATGACAAGCGCCATTAACAGCCTTTCAGCCGTTACAAATTTGTCGCCAGCCTTTTTGCCAACCTCTTCGGCGGTCGCAAACACTTTTGCCATAGGCGCAGCCATATAAATCTGGCCGCCACCGCCCTCCACCTGAGGTAGCTTAGCGAGGGCTTCGTCGGTTCGTTGCAAGGCCACTTCGGGCTTGCCGCCTGCCGCACGCATTAAATTCGCCGCCAGACCTTCCTGGTCATCGAGTAGCGCCTTTAATAGATGTTCGGGTGTAAATTGCTGATGGCTATCGCGCAGCGCAATGGTCTGAGCGGCCTGGATTAAACCAAACCGCGAGCGCGGTCAGTATAATGTTCAAATTGCATATCGACCTCAGTTGAGCGTCAAATAGTTAAGGTGTCCCAAAAATGGCGACACCAGGTTCCTGCTTTAAATAGGTTTCCTTTCACTATTCTCAAGGATCAAAGCCATGTTTTTCGCATAAAAAACCCGGCGGGACAAAACGCCGCCGGGCTTCCTGTAAATACTCAAAACGGCTGCTATCGCCGCCTTAATTCCTAGTCTTCTTTTTTCATACCGTGCTGGCCGTGCTCTTCCATCATGGCCTTGTGCTTTTCCATTTTGGCAGCGTGATGGGCCTTGGCTTCATCAGCAGAGATAACGCCGTCTTCCCCGGCGATTTCAGCAAAAGCCGCTTTGGCTTTTGCCATCTTATAAGCAAGGAATTCTGCTTCGGTGATCGAGCCGTCGCCATCAGCGTCAACTTCTGCGAAATGAGCATCGGCTTTGGCGGCCATGTCCATCTTCATTTCACCTTTACCTTCATGGTTGTGGGCAAAGGCGCTGGCGGTTGCAAAAACGCCTGCGAAGGCGATGAGAGCAATGGTGCTGGTTTTCATGAGTTTTTCCTTTTTTACGTCTGAGATAATTCTTGTGAGGGTGGTAATTTCCACCCAACGGCCATGACCTATCACAAGTCGTTCGAAGGCGACATATTCGCTACCGCCTATACATAGTTAAGGATCGGTAACAACGACGCTAAATCAGCCCCGCTAGCGGCGACGATGGATCAGCATAACGTTTTTTCGGCATGCGTCCGGCGAGATACGCCTCGCGGCCCGCAATCACCGCATGCTTCATGGCGCTGGCCATCAATATCGGATCTTTAGCCTCGGCAATCGCAGTGTTCATCAGCACCCCGTCACAGCCAAGCTCCATGGCGACGCTCGCATCCGACGCGGTGCCGACACCTGCATCAACAATCACTGGTACGGAAGATTGTTCGACAATCAGGCGGATATTCACCGGGTTCATAATCCCTAGCCCGGAGCCGATCAACGAGCCCAAAGGCATGATCGCGCAGCAACCCGCATCTTCTAGTTTTCGCGCATAGACCGGATCATCTGAACAATAGACCATCACGTCAAAGCCATCTTTGATCAATAGCTTTGCGGCGCTCAAGGTCTCTTCCATATCTGGATAGAGTGTTTTTTGATCGGCCAGCACTTCGAGTTTCACCAACTCCCATCCACCAGCCTCACGCGCCAGACGCAAGGTTCGAATCGCATCTTCAGCCGTAAAACATCCCGCTGTGTTCGGGAGGTAAACATATTTCTCAGGATCGAGATAATCCACCAACAAAGGCTTATCCTTATCGGTGAGGTTCACACGCCGCACCGCGACGGTAACCATCTCTGCGCCAGCCGCTTCAGCGGCCTCAGCATTTTGCGCATAGGTCTCGTATTTTCCGGTGCCTATAATCAAGCGCGAAGAAAACTTGCGGCCCGCAATTTCTAGTGTCTTGTCCATCTTTTCACCCTCCGCCCACAAATTGCACAATCTCTATACGGTCCCCATCGACCAACACCGTATCGCCATAGAGTGACTTAGGCACAATCTCCAGATTGCGCTCAACAGCGATTTTTCGCGGCTCCAGCTCCAGAGCCGACAAAAGCCCGGCAACGCTGATCGGCGCGTCAACGTCCATTTGTTCGCCGTTGAGGGTAATATTCACTGGAAATTCAACCTCTTCACTTATTGCGAGGGGGGGCAAAAACCTCGTATATGTAAACGTCCTTCTATTTAGGGATATGGGGGGCCGCAAGCAGCGGCCAACAGGAATTTTCGGAAAGTTTATGGCGGCGAAGGCGGTATTCATTCTCAACGGTCCCAATTTGAACCTGCTCGGTCAGCGCGAGCCAGAGATCTATGGGCGGACGAGCCTTGCCGATATTGAAACGGCAACCAAAGCGAGAGCCAAAGAATTGGGGTTTTGCGTCGATTTTCGCCAATCCAACACCGAGGGAACGCTGGTCGACTGGGTCCAGGAGGCCGATACAAAAGGTATGGGCCTGATCATCAATCCCGGCGCTTATACGCATACGTCGATCGCGCTGCTTGATGCCTTAAAAGCTGCGTCTATCCCTAAAATTGAACTCCATCTTTCGAACATTCACGCCCGGGAAGCCTTCCGGCAACAGTCGGTAACGGCTGGCGGCGTGGATGGAATAATCGCCGGCTTCGGGGCGCCGGGCTATCGCTTCGCTCTCGAAGCTCTTAAAAGCCTTGTGGAAAGCCGCTCAACCTGATTAACGGGACCGCAACAGCGGTCGATAAAGTAAAACAACACGGGATATGCATGTCGAATAAGAAGAACGATCATGGGCACGAACTTGAAGCCGCATGGATCCGCGAGCTCGCGGCTATTCTCGAAGAAACGGGACTGACCGAAGTCGAAATCGAAAAAAATTCCGTGCGGCTGAGAGTCTCACGCCAGGGCGGGGTCGCGCCAATGATCGCGGCGCCCGCGCTTGCAGCTGCGCCAAGCGCCTCCATACCGAGCGCTCCTGAGGCGCCAGCCATCGACCATCCAGGCGCTGTCCGGTCACCGATGGTGGGCACGGCTTTTCTTGCCGCATCCCCAGACGCCGATCCGTTTGTGACAATCGGCGCGCAAGTGAGCGAGGGACAAACGATCATGATCATCGAGGCGATGAAGACGATGAATACAATCGCCGCGCCGCGATCAGGCAAGGTCGTAAAAATTCTCGTCAACGACGCGCAGCCAGTAGAATTTGATGAGCCGCTTCTCATTATTGAATAAACCGAACTCGTGTTCGGCCAGATTGACGGATAAAGCATGTTCAAAAAGGTTCTGATCGCCAATCGCGGTGAAATCGCGCTTCGCATTCACCGTGCATGCAAAGAACTCGGCATTGCGACAGTGGCGGTTCATTCAACTGCAGATGAGAGCGCCATGCATGTGCGCCTGGCCGATGAAAGCGTCTGCATTGGCCCCCCGGCGCCAAAAGACAGCTATTTAAATATCCCCGCGATCATTTCTGCGGCGGAGATCACTGGTGCTGATGCGATCCATCCGGGCTATGGGTTTCTTTCCGAAAATGCGCGCTTTGCCGATATCGTCAAGGCGCACAACATCACTTTCATTGGTCCGAACGCAAATCATATTCGCGTTATGGGCGATAAGATCGCTGCCAAGAAAGCCATCGGTGAGGCGGGCATACCTCTCGTGCCGGGGTCGAAGGGCGCCATCAATTCCTATGATGAGGCGCGCGAGGCGGCGAAAGAAATTGGTTACCCGGTCATCGTCAAGGCCTCGGCGGGCGGCGGCGGGCGCGGCATGAAGGTCGCCCTTACCGAGGACGATCTTGCCGAAGCTCTATCCACCGCCAAAGCAGAATCAAAAGCCGCGTTTGGTGATGATGTGGTTTATCTTGAAAAATACCTGCAACTGCCGCGACATATTGAAATTCAAATACTTGCGGACAGCCATGGCAATGTCATTCAGCTTGGCGAGCGCGATTGTTCTTTGCAACGCCGCCACCAAAAGGTACTGGAAGAGGCCCTCTCCCCGGCGCTTACCGATCGTGAACGCACAAAGATCGGCGATACGGTGCGCAAAGCAATCGAAACGCTTGGCTATCTCGGCGCTGGCACTATTGAGTTCCTTTACGAGAATGGAGAGTTTTATTTCATCGAAATGAATACCCGCCTTCAAGTAGAGCACCCGATCACAGAGCAGATTACCGACACTGATCTTGTGCGAGAACAGATAAGCATCGCTGCTGGTAACAAACTAAATTATTCTCAGGATGATATCATCTTCAAAGGGCACGCCATCGAGTGTCGCATCAACGCCGAAAACCCGCGCACTTTCCGTCCTTCCCCGGGAACAATCACACATTTTCATGCCCCCGGCGGCCCTGGTGTGCGTTTTGATTCCGCCGTTTACACCGGCTATAAAATTCCGCCCTATTACGACTCGATGATCGGCAAACTGATTGTTTGGGGAGATAGCCGCGAACTTTGCCTGGCGCGCCTCAAGCGCGCGCTTTCGGAAATGGCGTTGATTGGTGTTGAGACCACCATACCGCTATTCATGGACTTGCTCGACAATCCTGAGTTCCAAAAAGGTGAGTACCATATCCACTGGCTGGAACAGTGGCTGGAGAAGCAGTGACCCCTAGCAATTATGGCTAATCTGTTAAGTCAATACTGATTGGACCTAAGCGACGGCGCAGAGCATACTCCGCCCATGCCCCGCGATTCAGACAATGCCATATCCACAGACCAACTGCTGAAGGCATATAGGCTCGGCTATTTCCCTATGGCGCGCTCGCGCGATGAGCAAGAAGTCGTCTGGATATTGCCTGACGAGCGCGGGATCATTCCCCTCGACAAGGCACGCGCGCCGACGCGGCTCAAAAGATTTCTAAAAACCAACCCCTTTGAGGTGACGATCAACAAGGCGTTCAAAGACGTCATCTGGGCATGTGCGCAAGAAACCCTCGCGCGCCCCGACACCTGGATTAATGACGCCATCATCGAAACATATACGGAGCTACACTTCTCTGGCCGTGCGCATTCGATTGAATGTTGGCATGACGACAAACTGGTGGGTGGCTTATATGGCGTCATCATGGGAGCGGCGTTTTGCGGTGAAAGCATGTTTTCACATGCTACAAATGCCAGCAAGATTGCGATGCTGCATCTGATCGCGCGGCTACAAATTGGCGGCTTCCATTTTATTGACGCTCAGTTTGTGAACGAGCATCTGACACAATTTGGCCTACTCGCCATGCCCGATCAAAAATATCAGCTGATGCTAAAAAAAGCGCTTGCCAGCGAAGCGGATTTTTTCGCTGCGCCAGATCAGTTGGAGACAACGCGCGTGTTACAGTCGATCACCCAAACGTCATAGACGGGATGCTCAAGCGCATTGAGTGCAGGGCTTGAGGCAAACATCCAGCCCCGGAATATATTGACACCTTCGGCTTGCGGACCATCCACGACTTCGGGTGCGGGCTGTCCGCCAAGGGCAACGTCTTCAGCCAGATCAGGAACTAGCACATCTTCCTCAACCGTGTCCCCAAAGCGCGTCGGCGCCACCGTCAGAACTTCAAATTCTTCGGTTTCGATTTCTTCTTCGATAACAACTGGCGGCAGATCAATCTTTAAGTCGCTTTCGCGATTACCGTAGTTCTTGTCGAAGATTTCGAGAAACACCGTTGTTTCCGGAAACTCTTCCGGAGGGCGCGTGTCGCACGTGCGCGGTTGAAGTTCGAGCGAGCCAAATTCTGCAATCTGATGCATCTCGATTTCGATGTCAGTAAAACGCGCCGTGATCTTGTTAAGAGCGCGCAATGTCACTGAGACGGGCTCACGTTTCTCTGTGTCGAGGATACCCGCAAAAGGATCATCTGACGTACGCGAGAGGCGGTCCAATTCGCTGAGTTCTTCTACTGGCTCTATCGCTGGGCCCTGATCCGTGACCGGTTCTTGCGCGGTAGCAGCCGAAAAAATCACAACCAGAAACCCAACAGCTAATTTACGCAACACACTCCACATCAAAATTCTCCCAGCGGATCAATTTCTTTGGGCTCATTCCCGCCGCCAGTTGATCCTTTAGATCCCTGACTCGTAAAGGACTGAACGGCAAGCCCAAGCAGGTCCACCGACCCTTGGGTGATGGTGATTTTGTCGCCTTCGCGCAGCATCTCTTCCGCAGCGCCGGGCTCAATTGAAATATGCGCGCCCCCAAGAAAACCGTCCGATACGACTTTGGCGACAGAATCCTCCGGGATCGGAACGTCGTTGGAGATCAACATCTGAAGGTCTGCTTCGTAAGTTTTGATGTCGAGTTGATGGGCTGAAACAGATCCGATTTTCACGCCCGCGATACGGACTTCCGAACCAATGGTAATTCCATCGACCCGCCCGAAAACCGCATCAACGCGATAGCTGTCACGACCCATACTCTGATCTGTGACGTCATAGGCATAGACCATAAACGCCGCTGCCGCAGCGACCACAAATAATCCAACAATTGTTTCAAAGACTACAGAGCGGTTCATAATGGTCTCCTGATCGCTACGCTGTTTTTTCCAGATGATCAGGCGACCATGCCTCATAATCCACATCGGTATCGGCCGGACCATCCGCCAGCGAGAGGCTGCCTTTAGGGTGATACGCCATCGCCGTCCCAGTCATATTGGGCAGGTGATCCAGCTCCCAGGACTGCCGAGGCAATGGGGCTACGGTTGGCGCTTCCTCGAAGGTGTGATGCAGCCAGCCATGCCAATCAGCGGGAACCCGTGAGGCCTCGGCCAGCCCGTGATAGAGCACCCAGCGTCGGTAGCGTTTGCCATCTCCCCCGGGGAGAGTCGGCTTTTTTTCTTCGAAATAGCGGTTTCCCTGCTCATCTGTGCCCACGTGGCGTGCGCCTTTACGCCACAGAGTAAAAGAAGTCCCAATGGTCGTTGAATTCCACCAGGTGAATAATTGTGCAAACATCGTGTTTTCGGTCCTAAACAGCCGGGATTTATTAGAGTCTCTAAGCGTCCGGAATATGGCGCCCGTCAGCCCTGGCGGCAAGTGAGGATAATACCCTCAATAAATCGAAAATAGGGCCCTTGAATTTGACCTCAAATTGGCGGACCGAGGTCTTTCCGCATACTATATATAGCCGATTAACCCAGGTAGAATAACTCAAATGCGTATCGACCGCCGCTTTTCACAACGCCCTGACGCGCCATATGGCGCGGAGGCGTTTCAGCGCGCTGATTCGGAAATTCGCTCATTCAGCGGCGAAATCATCTTCGAAATGCGCGATTTGGAGATCCCAAAGGCCTGGAGCCAAACTGCAGTCGATATATTGGCGCAGAAATATTTGCGCAAAGCCGGCGTCCCGGCGGCCACAAAGAAAGTCGCGGAGAAAGGCGTGCCCAAATTTATCCAGCGCTCGCGGCCCGATGTGGCGGCGCTGGCGAAGATGCCCGCTGAAAAGCGCTATGGGCCCGAAACTTCCGTCAAACAGATCTTCGACCGTATGGCTGGCGCCTGGACCTATTGGGGCTGGAAGGGCGGCTATTTCGACGATGAAGAAGCCGCTGCGAATTACTTCGATGAGATGCGCGCCATGCTCGTCCTGCAGATCGGCGCACCCAACAGCCCGCAATGGTTCAATACCGGTCTCTATTGGGCCTATGGCATCGAGGGCGTGAGCCAGGGTCATTACTATGTTGACCACACGACCAGCGCGCTAGCCGAATCAAACAACGCTTATGAGCGCCCGCAACCCCATGCGTGTTTCATTCAGTCCGTGGATGACAACCTTGTGGGCGATGGCGGCGTCATGGATCTGGTGAAACGCGAAGCCTTGCTGTTCAAATATGGCTCCGGCACCGGGACCAATTTCTCCAGCCTGCGCGCTGAGGGCGAACCGCTTTCAAGCGGTGGCAAAAGCTCCGGCCTGATGAGCTTTTTGAAAGTTGGCGACGCAGCTGCTGGCGCGGTTAAATCCGGCGGCACAACACGGCGCGCCGCCAAGATGGTGATCGTTGATGTCGATCACCCGGATATTGAAGAGTTCATCAGCTGGAAGGCCCGGGAAGAAGAAAAAGTCGCTGCAATCGTGACCGGTTCGCGCAGCTTGGCCAAGCACCTGCCCAACGTCCTTCGCGCATGCTGGGACAGCGAAGATGATGAAACCCGTTTTGATCCCAAACAGAACGCGACGCTAAAAGCCGCCATACGCAACTCGAAAAAAGCCTTCATTCCCGATGCCTCAATCAAGCGCGTCATTGATTATGCCCGCGAGGGATATCGCACTATTGAGTTCGATGTTTATGACCTTGACTGGGACTCAGCTGCTTACCGCACGGTGTCGGGGCAAAACTCCAACAACTCTGTTCGCATCACCGATGGCTTTTTTAAAGCAGTCGCCGAAGACAGTGACTGGGCGCTGATCCGGCGCACCGATGGGGCGGTGGCAAAAACCGTCAAAGCCCGCGAATTATGGGAAGAAATTTGCGCCACCGCATGGGCCTGCGCCGATCCGGGCGTGCAGTTCCATGATACAATCAACGCCTGGCACACTTGCCCAGCGGGCGGTGAAATTCGCGCTTCGAATCCGTGTTCGGAATATATGTTCCTTGATGATACGGCGTGCAATCTCGCCTCGGTCAATCTCAGCAAATTCAAAACGCAAGATGGATTTGACGTTGACGCCTTCGAGCATGCTTGCCGCTTGTGGACGCTGACCTTAGAGATTTCCGTCGCTATGGCGCAATTCCCATCAGCAAAAATTGCCCGGCAATCTTTTGATTATCGAACACTCGGGATCGGCTTTGCTAATCTCGGTGGATTACTAATGGCAGCCGGGATTGCCTATGACAGCGTTGAGGGCCGGGCCATTGCCGCTTCCATTTCGGCGTTGATGTCTGGCGCCGCGTATCGCACTTCGGCGGAGATGGCGTCGGCTGTAGGCCCGTTCGAACGCTTCGGCGATAATCGCGATGCGATGTTGCGTGTCATGAGAAACCACCGCCGCGCCGCAGTTGGAACGGCGATCGGCGGCGCCTTTGAAGGCCTCAATGTGGAGCCCGTGCAATTGGATGATAGCGCGTGCCGCTGGCCAGTGCTTGCGGAGCGCGCCAGGACCGTATGGAACGAAGCCTATGAACTTGGCGCGATTAACGGTTTTCGCAATGCGCAAGTCTCGGCCATTGCGCCGACCGGCACCATCGGCCTGGTTATGGATTGCGACACCACCGGCGTTGAACCGGATTTCGCCCTCGTCAAATTTAAAAAACTTGCAGGTGGTGGGAATTTAAAAATTATCAATCGCGCCGTGCCAGCAGCATTAAAATCTCTTGGCTATGCGCCCAATGAAGTTGACGATATCACCGCTTATGCGCTGGGGCGCGCCACTCTCGAAGATGCGCCCGGCATAAACTTTCAAGAACTCCGCGCCGAAGGCTTTGAAGACCGGCATATCAAAGCGTTGCAGGAGCGGTTAAAAACTGCATTTGATTTGACTTACGCCTTTACCCCGCAAGCCCTTGGCGAGGATTTCTGCCTCAATATTCTCGGCATGCGCGAGACCGAATTATCGGCCACCGGCTATGAAGTGTTGCAGGATCTCGGGTTTGCCGATGAAGAAATTCATGCGGCTAATCTCTTTTGCTGTGGGGCGATGACGGTTGAGGGTGCGCCGCACCTGAAACCAGAACACTACGCCGTCTTTGATTGCGCCAACCCATGCGGACGGATCGGCACACGCGCGCTTTCAGTTGAGGCGCATCTCTCTATGATGGCGGCGTGTCAGCCCTTTATCTCCGGCGCCATTTCCAAAACCGTCAACATGCCCGCCCAGGCAAAGATTGCAGATTGTGCCCGCGCCTACCGGATGGCCTGGCAGATGGGATTGAAATCGATAGCGCTTTATCGGGACGGCTCGAAACTCTCGCAGCCGCTCGCCTCTGCCTTGCTTGCGAGCGGCGCCGAGGACGACGAAGATGACCTTGATGATGTTCTCGCTACGGCGCGACCTGGACAAAAATCACAGATCATCGCCGAGCGGATTGTCGAACGCATCATTGAACGCGCTCCAGGGCGACGCCGCCTCCCCGACCGCCGCAAAGGATATATACAAAAAGCCAAAGTCGGCGGCCACAAAGTATACTTGCATACTGGCGAGTTTGATGATGGCGAGCTCGGTGAAATCTTTATCGATATGCACAAAGAGGGCGCAGCTTTTCGTAGCTTGATGAATAATTTCGCCATCGCCGTATCCCTCGGCCTGCAATATGGCGTGCCGCTTGATGAATATGTGGACGCCTATATTTTCACCCGCTTTGATCCGTCCGGTCCCGTACAGGGCAATGACCATATCAAACGTGCGACCTCTATTCTCGATTACATCTTTCGCGAGCTGGCGATTTCATATCTCGGCCGCAATGATCTTGCGCATATCAATCCGGAAGAATCTGGTATCGACGCAATTGGCGGTGGTTCCGACGAGCATGATACTAAATCCAGTGCGACAAAACTGATCTCCAAAGGCTTTAGCCGTTCGACAGTCACCGACAATCTGGTGATTTTGCGCGGCGGTGACTTTGATCGCTTGCGCGCCTCTGCTGGAAAAAACCAAACAAACACCCGGCAGGAAAGTAGCGCTGTAGCAAACGAACAGCCGAGGGCCGAAAGCCCAC
>JAADIH010000085.1 GCA_013151435.1 Alphaproteobacteria bacterium | reverse complement strand
AGACCATCCGCATCACCGCACAGTTAATAGACGCTCAAACCGATCAGCATCTGTGGTCCGAAACGTTTGACCGCACGTTAACGACGGAGAATATATTCGCCATACAGGATGAAATAGCAAACGCCATCGTGGACAGGCTGGGCATTGTGATTGATGGTGAAAATAGCGGCGCGCCGGCGATTTCTGTACGGGCGGACACACAAAACCTCGATGCCTATGAGTTATATCTTGAGGCAAACGCACTGTTCACTATTCGGAACAAAGCCAACCTGCCAAAAATCATGGCGTTATACGAGGCGGTCGTCGCGGGTGATCCCGGCTTCGCCCGCGCCTGGGCCGGGCTCGCTGGCGCCTATTACGTGGCGCCGGATTGGGATGTCATAGACCGCGATTATGCACACTTATCGGAAACGGCCGCTCGCCGTGCCATTAGTCTCAATCCGAATCTGGCAATGCCTTACGCTGTTCTGGCCGATCCCGACAAGGCTAGTGGCTATGTCGGGGCCTTCGCCAATTTAGACAAAGCGCTCGCACTTGATCCCAAAGAGGTGAACGCGCTTCAGTGGCGCGGCGAGGCGTGGATGACGGTAGGTTTTTTTGACAAGGCGGAGGCGGATTTCAAACGCTGCATCGAGATTGATCCAAATTTTCTTCAATGCCGGATGTGGATTGCAAAAACAAAATTTTACCGCGGCGAGACGGATGCAGGGTTTGCACTTCACGGACACGCCGTCTCGATGGGCGGCGTTGGCGCAGGGGCGTTGCATTGGCCCTTGGAATACGCCCATGCTGGAGACTTTCGCGCGGCACGGTTGGTGTTGGCGGCGGTGTGCCGAGACTTCTTCTGTTTCAATGGCCGCTCGGAACGGTTCTATAGGGCGTTGACGGATCCGGATTTCGATTTTGCCGAAGAAGCGGCGGTTGCCGAAGTCGAATGGCGCACGGCGATGGGGAACGACAATGATTATTGGAGCGGGATGACGGCGTTCTACTTCAAGAAATACGATGCCCTCAAACCCGACTTTAACGCGATGTGGTGGCTCCGCACCGATCCGGCATTTTTAAAGTCGCCTCACCGCAAGCGCCTGATCCGTGAGGCCGGTGTTTATGATTATTGGCTAAAGGCTGGCTTTCCGCCGCAATGCAAGCCCGTCGGCGATGACGATTTTGTGTGTGATTAAACATTTGTCGCCGGATGCCGCTATTGGTGGTTTTGTATTTTCACCGTTCCAGCCTCGAACGACGGGACAATGAGACACCACCCTAGATGTCATCACCAGAAAGTTGTCCATCCGTGACTCGCTCAATAACGCCCAGAATGATTTCAGTTTCTGAGTGATGCAGCGCGTGTCCGGTATCCGGCAACAACGTCAGACTTGCCCCATCAATTTGGCCCGCCAATGTTTTGGAATGGATATCCGGGCTGACGGTTGTATCGGATAGGCCGGTGACAATCGCCACGGGAAGGGTCAATTCTCCATAGCGATCCTGTTGGCGGATGATCTCGTCTTTCAGGTGAAAGATATCTGCTGCGTTAGATTTAAAATCTTTTGGCCTGAACAATAGCGCGAGCCCAATATTTTTTGCATAATTTTCCGGGGCGATATCCGGTGCAAAGGATTCCTCAATGCCGCTATCGGCCGCCAACTGCCCATAGGTAGGAATGACGAAACGCCTCAACAAGAAGCCAACACCCGGAATATTAGAGGTGGAGTTGTACCAGGCAACGCCGCCTGGCCATTCATGACTAACCGCCGCCAACAGCACCAGCCCGCTCATTTCATCCTGGTATTGGAGCGCATAAGAAAGCGCCACTGCCCCGCCAAGGCTTTGCCCAACGATGATCGGTTTTTCGACGCCGAGCGTTTCCACAACGCCATGGATCAATTCCGCCTGACTATCGAGGCGCCATCCATCGCTTGGCCGGTCAGAATACCCACGCCCCGGGCGGTCGATCAAAATCACCCGACGATCAGCCGAAAGAGCATCGCCAAGCGCCATCTTCATGTCACGTAAATTTACGCTGGCCCCGTGGATCAGAACAATCGGCGGTTTTTGACTGTCACGCGGGCCTAAATCGACTACATGAATTTTCTGGCCATCGACATCTATCCTGACGCCCAGCATCGGGGTCGCTTTTTCAGCATTCCAGGTTGCGCAGCCCGCAAGTCCCGTAAGAGCAAATAGAATGAGTAAAACACCGTAAAAAATCACACGCATAATCCAACCATTCTAAGCGCCTCAATGTTAGCGCTTCAATTTACAGGCGCAGCCATCACTATAGGGAAAAAATCATCCGCCTTCAAACTGGCCCCGCCCACCAGAGCGCCATTGACATTTGCTACCGCCAATATCTCTTTTGCATTTCCGGGTTTTACAGAGCCGCCGTAAAGTATACGGACATTATTGCGAGTCTTTGAGCGAATGAATGCGTGCATCTCTTCTATATCGGCGATCGTTGGCGTCAGCCCCGTCCCGATGGCCCAGACAGGTTCATATGCGATCACAAAGTCGTCATCTGTCTCAGGAAGCGATCCTTCAAGCTGCGCGCCAACGACATCTTGGGCTCGCCCGGCCTTTCGGTCCGCCTCTAATTCTCCAACACAGATGATCGGGGTCAGCCCGGCGCGCAAAGCCGCTTCGGCTTTTGCCTTCACCAGCGCGTCGCTCTCGCCATGATCTGCGCGCCGTTCAGAATGACCGACAATGATATAGGCTGCGCCGGCATCCGCCAGCATCTCTGCGCTAACATCACCCGTATGAGCACCACTTGAATGACAATCCTGTCCGCCGATCTGGATGGCCTCGTCAGAGAACTGCGCTGCAAGCGACGCTACAAGGGTCATGGGCGGGCAGATCAACACATCTCGATCTTCGGGCGCCGAGCCGTTAAGGCGTTCGACTAAGGTCTCAATCTCGGAAACAGATGAGGCAAGGCCGTTCATTTTCCAATTGCCGGCAATTAACGGTTTCATTTTGTTACTCCCTGACAGATGCAAACCGGGTTAAGCGATGCGACAAGGGCTGTCCAGCCTGTGCTGGGTAGCTTAAATACCAGCCCTTGTCCGGGCAAGTAGGCGCGTCTAGGTTACGCGCTAGATTTCAACACGGTCAGCAGGACCAAAATTCTGAGGCGGATAACATGCTCAATCTAGTACGTGACAAATTAAAGGGCGCCGTCGCGTGGATTTTCGTAATCTTGCTCATCGGGGCCTTCGCACTCTTTGGGGTGCCGGAGGTAAGCCAATTGACCGGAAATGCAGCAGTGAGCGTCGGTAAAGAAAGCTATTCTGCACAGTATATCCAAACTGAATATAACCGCGCCATGGATCGCCGCCGCCGGGAATCTGGCAGCCAATTTACGCAAGTCGACGCCATCGCGAGTGGGCTCCCCGATCAGGTGATTTCTTCCATCATCTCCACCGGAGCCATGAAGCAACTCGGAGAATCAATGCGTCTCTCTATCCCCCGGGAAATGGTGAGCGCTTACCTGCGGGAAAATGAAAGTTTTCAAAACCGGGCAACCGGCCAATTTGATGAGACGGTTTTAAGATCCATCCTGCAGCTCAACGGGATTACGGCAACCGAATTTGAGCGCCGCATCGCACAGGACCTAATGCGCAATGAGCTCTTAAATGCCCTGTCGGCTGGCGGACCGGCGCCAGCGCCATTGTCTGAGGCGATTCTTTTGCGCAATACCGAGCGGCGGCGTATCAGCTACCTCATTGTTACGGCGGAAATGGCCGGAATTGCAGCGGAACCAACGCCTGATGATTTGCAAAGCTATTATGAGCAACACCCTGCTGCTTTTACGGCTCCGGAATACCGAACATACCATCTCCTTGAATTGCGAGCTGATGATTTTCGAGAGGGACAATCTGTTCCCGAAGAGGAGATCCGGCGGCTCTATGATATCAATAAAGCACGGGTCTATGATGTTCCTGAGACCCGTACGGTCTATCAAATCACTCTGGATTCCCAGGTCGATGCGCAAGCCATTGTCGCCTCTTTGCGTCAGGGTGTACCCTTTGAAAATATCGCTACTGAACGCGGTCGCACATTAGAGGCCGTTACTTTCTCGGATATTCAAAAGAGCCAGATGCTTGACCCGGCAGTTGCTGAGGCCGCATTCCAGGCTGGGTTGGGTGAAGGCAGTATTATCGATCCAGTACAAAGCCTGTTTGGCTGGACAGTCGTCCAAATCGCCAATGTGAATGCGCCGCAAACAAAACTCTATGAAGAAGTCCGTGATGAGTTGGAGGCCGAATTTCTCGCCAATGACACGCGCCGCGCCATGCTCAATGCAATCGACCAAATTGAAGAAGAACGCGATATCGGCGCCGCCCTTGAGGTTGCAGCTGACGTTGCAGGCCTGAAGGTAGAGACCATAGGCCCTACGGATCAGTTCGGCCTTACACCCGGTGGCGAAGCGGCCCAGAATATTTCTGACTATGCTTTGGCGGAAGCATTTCGACTTGAAGAAGGCGAGGAATCTGAAGCCCTCGAATTCGAAGAAACTGATGGATATTATTTAGTCTCCTTGCAAGAAATCACCGAGCCAGCTCTCAAATCCTATGATGTTGTTCGCGATGAAGTAGATCGCCTCTGGCGCGAACAAGAGCGCACTACACGCATCGCAAACACGGTGAGTAATATTCGCGAGGCGGTACAAAATGGCGCAAGCCTTGCGGAGGCCGCTGACCCGTTCAATCGTACACCGATAGAATTGCTGATTGACCGGCAATTTGAGAATGAAGCCATATCGTACTTACTAAATGACCGGATATTTTCTGCAAAGCTAAGCGATCTGGTGTCTGGCCCTGCCTCCCTCGGTGATTCACAAGTCATTGCTGAAATTCATGAAATCGGTTTTGCCCGCAACAGCGTTTCTCCCGCTGAAGTGGATATCTTCCGACAATATATAGGCTATCAACTGGATCAGGAAATGCTGGAGGCCTTTATAACGGAAGTCCGCGACGAATATGGCGTCAAAATCAATCGCGCCCAACTGGACCTAGTCTTTGGCGAGATTCAGTGACGGCAGCGCCAGAATTTCAAACCTTTGAAAAAACCTATGAAGAGGGACGCGCTCAGCTAGTCTGGCGAGCGTTGGTGAGCGATCTTGAAACGCCAGTCTCCGCCTATCTTAAGCTCGCTGGAAAGCATAAAAATTCCTTTTTGCTGGAATCAGTTGAAGGCGGCGAACAGCTTGGCCGCTTTTCTATCATTGGCATGAAGCCAGACATAATTTGGCGCTGCTTCAACGCAAAGTCAGAAATAAACCGAAATGCAGCGGCTAATCCAGAAGCCTTTGCCGCCGAAGAGGGCGCGCCCCTCGACAATCTAAAGCGACTATTTGCTGAATCCGCAATCGATATGCCCCCCGGACTGCCGCCAATGGCCGCCGGTGTGTTCGGCTATCTCGGCTATGACATGGTGCGGCAGATGGAGCGCCTTGGCCCACGACCAAATGGCGGGCTGGATACGCCGGATGCGATCTTTATACGCCCAACGATTATTGCTGTTTTCGACAATGTCCGTCAGCAAATTATTTTGATCACGCCCGTGCGCCGAAACGCTGAAATTTCCGCACACAGCGCCTATTTACAAGCCACAGAGCGCCTTAACGATGCAGCCGAAAGTTTATCAGCACCGCTCACACCAGCATCTGCAATACCCGCAGCATCGGTTAGCGCAAATCCTCAGCCTACATCTGAATTGGCGCCATCACAATATTGCACCATGGTGGAACGCGCAAAGGAATACATTCGTGCAGGAGACATCTTTCAGGTGGTGCTGAGTCAAAGATTTTCTGCCCCCTTCAACACATCACCATTTGAGCTTTATCGATCATTGCGGCGATCCAACCCCTCGCCTTTTCTGTTCTATCTAAACTTTGATGATTTTTCGCTGGTGGGATCCAGCCCGGAAATTCTCGTGCGTGTCCGCGATGGTGAAATTACTATCCGGCCAATCGCTGGCACCCGTCCACGCGGAGCCACACCTGGTGAAGATGCTGCGCTCGCGGATGACCTCCTCGCTGACCCAAAAGAACACTCTGAACATTTGATGCTTCTTGATCTTGGTCGAAATGATGTTGCGCGCTCCGCAAAAACTGGCAGTGTGCGCGTGACAGATAGCTTTCAAATAGAACGCTATAGTCATGTCATGCACATCGTATCGAACGTAGTCGGCGAACTTCGAAATGGCGTTCACCCCGTTGATGCAGTCGCCGCAGGATTTCCTGCAGGCACCGTTTCAGGGGCGCCAAAAATTCGCGCCATGGGAATTATTGATGAACTAGAAAACTCTGGACGCGGCATATATGGCGGCGCCATCGGCTATTTTTCTGCTGACGGCAACGTAGATACATGCATTGCCCTGCGTACAGCCGTCGTGAAGGATGGCACAATCCACGTCCAGGCTGGCGCCGGCATTGTCGCTGACTCAGACCCAGAATCAGAGCAACGCGAATGCGAGAATAAAGCAGCGGCGCTATTTTCTGCCGCGACTGACGCCATCTCCCGAACCAGAAATTAGTCGGACCGGATACCCTTTCTTTGCGATGAATCGCCCTAACTGTGCGGTGAGATCAAAAACACAGCGCACAAAACCGTCTATTAGTAGCGCCGACCGTCCGGGCCTAAGCAAGCCCTGGCTAATCAATAGTGATTTTTATGTATCAGAGGGGATACCCATGACAAATAAACTAAAACTTCTTCTGGCCGCAACGTCAGCTTTGGCATTGCTCGGTGTACCAGCTTACGCACAAGAGAATGCTGAGGCGAGTGTTGAAACGGCTGCTCAAACAGAGGATGAACGTCTCTCCGCTTTTTTTCAAAAAATATTTGAACGCAACCTCGCTAATTCACCAACCTTCCAGGCGCAGCTTGGCATAAAAACTGAGCGCTATGGAGAATGGGGTGATTTCTCCGATACAGAAGCCGTCCGGCAGCACGAAGAGGTAATCGAAGACCTCGTGCGCCTGCATAGCGAAATCGATTATGAAACGCTTACTGAGCAATCACAGGTCAGCTATCGTATTTTCGAATTCCTCCAAAACCGTTCCGTTCGTGACCATGAATATCGTTTTCATGGATATGCTTTCTCGACCATGAGCAACCCTATTACGTTTCCGGTAACGTTCATGCAGAATATCCACCGCGTCGATGACCTTTCTGACGCTGAGGCATACATCTCTCGCTTAAACGGACTTGAGAGACTTGGGGAGCAATTGATCGAAGGCATCGATATGGCCACCGAGCGCGGCATCGTGCCAACCTCCTTTTCTTTCGATCCCGTTATCACGGATGCTCGCAACATTATGAAGGGCGCCCCGTTCGATGATAGCGATGAGGATTCAGCACTGCTTGCAGATTTCCGCAAAAAAGTTGATGCCCTTGAAATTGATGATGCAGAAAAAGCGCGGTTAATTGGTGAAGCCACTACGGCTTTGCAGAACGCATTTGCACCAGCCGTGAATAATTTTATTGAAAAAGTAGAAAGCTTACGTAACGCCTCCCACGGCCCCAACGGGGTTTGGGCAATTCCCGACGGAAAAGGATACTACAAAAACCGCATTGAGTTCTGGACCACTGAAACAGGAATGACCGCGAGAGAAATTCACAAAATTGGCCTTGCCGACGTCAAACGTATTCGCGGTGAGATGAAAATTATTATGAAAGAGGCAGGCTTCGAAGGGACACTGCCAGAATTTTTTGAATTCTTGCGTACTGATCCCTCAAACTTTTTCCCGCATACCGAAGAGGGCAAGCAAGGTTATCTTGACGCCTCCAAAGCCTATATTGATGCCGTCTATGATGACGTTGACGAATATTTCAATGTTCTCCCCAAGGCGCCGCTGGAAGTTCGCGCCGTCGAGGCATGGCGGGAAGAGACTGCGCCAATCGCGTTCTATAACCGCCCAACACCCGATGGTTCACGTCCCGGGATTTACTACACAAACCTCAAGGACATGACTAAAAAACAAAAGCATGAAATGGAAACCATCGCCTATCACGAAGGCGCTCCTGGGCACCACTTCCAACTTGCAATCCAGCAGGAACTTACCGGCGTACCCATGTTCCAAAAGTTTGCTTTTTTCGGCGCCTATTCAGAAGGCTGGGGCCTCTATGCGGAACGTCTTTCCAAAGAGCAGGGGCGCTTTACTGACCCTATGCAAGATTTTGGGCGTTTGCAAAACGAAATGCTTCGCGCCGCACGTCTCGTCGTCGACACAGGAATGCACTCAAAGAAATGGTCGCGCGAAAAAGGCATAAAATTCATGACTGACAACAATCCATTGAAAGTGGAAGAAGCCACCAAAGAGATTGAACGTTATATTGATCTTCCTGGTCAGGCGCTTTCCTACAAAATCGGCATGATCAAAATTCTGGACCTGCGTGAGAAAGCCAAGACGGAACTTGGCGATGATTTTGATATACGCGATTTCCACGATGTAGTTCTCAAAAGCGGCGCTGTGGCGCTGCCTATTCTTGAAGAATTAGTGGACGCTTATATTGCACGAGTAAAATCTGCAAACTAAGAACAATTAATACCAAGAAAAGCGCCGCATGAATTGTGGCGCTTTTTTTACGTCTATGCTGGTTCACCCAGCAGATATGAAGCGTTGGGATCTATGAAATACTTCTCCCGTAAGGCATCCCGACCAAGCAACAACCGGTATTCCATTTCCTCACGGTTAGTCAGCGTGAGTTCGATTTTTCTTTTCATGTTGCCAAGTTTCAGTCGCGTTTCTATCACATAACGCTGTTCTGTCTGACCATTAGAACTTCTGATTACCCGCTGTCCAATGACAGGCGCCCGACAGAATAATTCTGGTGTGTTTTTGCCTTGTGCTGGGTGCAAACGGAACTCAACAATACGCACCCCCTCGATTTCAATTTCCTTGATGCAAAAGGCATGAATCACAGACGACTTTGCACCCGTGTCCATTTTTGCGATTATTTTATCTATGCCGAGGTCCGGAAATGCTGCCCATTCCCGCCATCCAATGACAATAGGCAATGAGTGTGTTTTCTTTGTTATTATCTCATCATTCTCGCCCGCCACGACCTAGATCGCCCCTGCAGCACGCCAAGATTCTATCACCTGCTGATCCACACCGATTTCCGATAGGATCTCCTCTGTATGTTCGCCTTGCGAAGGAACAGGAGGCGGATCGATCGGAGTGGCGCCGTCAAAGCGCGGCGCAGCGGCAGCCTGTAAGACGCCCCCAATGTCGCGCAAAATATTGCGCGATTTCATATGAGCATCTTGTGCAGCTTCACTAGGTGATAGCACCGGTGCAAAACACACATCCGTTCCCTGCAATAATTCGATCCAGTGATCGCGCGGCTTTGATTTGAACAATTCAGCAAAGTGCAGCTTTAATGCGGGCCATTTCCCCTGGTCAAATTGAGCGAGCATTAATTGGTCATCGGCAAGATTCAGTTTTTGCAAAAGTGCTATATAAAATTTTGGTTCCAGAGGGCCAATGCTCAGCCACTTTTCATCGGCGCATGCATAGGCCGCGTAAAAATGAGCCCCATCGAGCATACTGCGACCGCGCTCATCGGGAAGCCCCCCCGCTGCGCGCAAGGAATATAGGAGGTTCATCATATGCGCAGACCCATCGACAATCGCAGCATCCACAACCGTACCCTCGCCAGTTTCCCGGGCGCGTAACACGCCCGCAAGGATACCAATCGCAAGATATAGCGCTCCACCGCCAACATCGCCAACAAGAGTCGGGGGCGCAACTGGCGCCTCACCTGCTGCGCCCGCATACCACGCAGCACCGGAGAGCGAGACATAATTGATGTCATGCCCCGCTGCATGCGCCAACGGCCCAGTCTGCCCCCATCCTGTAAGCCGTCCGTAAACCAATTTCTTGTTGAGCCCGCGCACATCATCTGGACCGAGCCCCAACCTCTCCATGACACCTGGCCGCATACCTTCGATAAGGGCATCTGATTTCGCCACGATAGATAGCGCAACCTCACGGGCTGATTGGTTTTTTATATCCAGGACAATCGATCGCTTGCCGCGTTTATAGATCGCGTTCTGCCCAATATCCGCAGCGCCTATACGCTCGATCAAAATGACATCCGCGCCAAGATCCGCGAGCAACATCCCACAAAATGGGCAAGGGCCTAACCCTTCAAATTCAACAACTCGAATCCCTGACAGCACGCTCATCTCTTTTTTTTGCACCAGATTAGTCTTGCCCATCTAGTTGGATATCTGCAACATTTTTGCACATCTTTCCTGACAGGCCAGTGAAGTGAAACTTTTGGGAAGCTATTCTGCTGCGTGGATATGGTGGCTTTGCGCCTCATCAAGGAGACCGCCGCTAAAGACGAAACCTTCAACGCCTGGCACATAAAGCATATTGGTCAACCGCCCAGAGAAGGGTACGTAGGCGCCCTCCCCTTTTAGGCAAACATGGGGCAATGACATCACCTCGCCCAAATTTGACAGTGACTTTTCACCAACAGCCCTAAATAGGGCCATATCGTCGGGGTGAACGATGTCTTTGGTTGTCAATCCCACAACCACTTCCGGCTGCGCATTCAGCAGCCTGGCCACCGATGGGCTGGCATAGGTGACCTTACCCTCCGGTGAAAAGATAATCGTGACTTCTTGTGAAGCCTCCACAAGCGCACGAAAGCGTTGCTCAGCCTCATTGGCTTCATCCACACGGCGCTGCAATTCAGAGAACATGTTGACGTTTCGCGTATGCAGAAGAATGGAACGGTCAATCATACGCTGTGTGGTCATCGCAATATATGTCATCGCCATACCATAAAGAATGACCACGCCGGCAATCGCAAATCCATCCGGTCCAGATGCTATTGCATAAACAACTGCGAGCGGCGCCAATGCTGGAATGGTAAAGGCAAGAACCGCACGCCATGAGGCGCCAGCCGAGACAATTGCCACAGCGGTAGTGCCAGCCACAACAAATGGCAGGAATGCATGATCAATTAATCCGTAAACAAAGAATATCGGCCCCAACGCGCCCCACATAGCGCCGTTGAGCGCCATGAAGAAGACATGTACACGCGCAAACCGAGATAGGTTGCGCGCCGAAGTCCGGCTCGACCGATAACGCCACCAGATGCTAAAGCGCAAGGCTGTAAGCAGCAATATTGCACCAGCCCACCCGAACATTACGCTTCGGTCGATATCCGACCAGACAACCGCCAGCGTGAGGGCTGCGTTTATTGCACTCGCACCGATTGCCACAGGGGCGCCCCGGAACAACAACGCGTATCTTTCTACCTTTATTTTGACGGCTTCGACCTGAGTCAGCCCCTTAAGCTGGGCTTTGCGACTGGGAACTTTCGAAATTGCCGTCTGCAATTCCGCGATCATAAGCGCTCCATTGATTCCGACGTATAGATGAGAACACATTTCGTCGGGCACGAAAACCAATTGATGCCGTGCCCCGAACACTTCATTATTTGTCCGTACGAGCAAATTTTAGCAAAATATTCAGGCGATTAGAAGAGTATTAGTATGCAATTTATGAGAATATATATCGCAAAAAATTACACCTATAACTAGAATCTGCTGATAAGCGTCCATCCGCCACAATTGCGGGTAGTTTGGTTGCGACGCAACATTACGCAAATCGTACAAATATGATTCGACGCCGGGAGCCTAAAAATTATGACCACATTCGAACAATCAAATGCACTCTCCCGGGTCAAACCATCTCCCACCTTAGCCACCACCCAAAAGGCTCGCGAATTAAAAGCCGCCGGGCGCGACGTGATTTCGCTTGGCGCTGGTGAGCCGGACTTTGATACGCCGGACTTTGTCAAAGAAGCTGCGATCAAAGCGATCCGTGACGGCAAAACCAAATACACACCGGTAGATGGCATCCCTGAATTAAAAGAGGCCGTGGCTGCGAAGTTCAAACGCGATAACAATCTCGACTATTCTCTTTCTCAAATATCAGTCGGACCGGGCGGCAAGGCAGTGTTGTATAACGCCCTTGTTGCAACGCTAAATCCTGGCGATGAGGTTATCATCCCCGCCCCCTATTGGGTGTCCTACCCCGATATGGTGTTGCTGGCTGGCGGTGAGCCGGTCGTCGTCAAAGCTTCTCCGGATAACCAATTTAAACTCACTGCCGAAGCCCTTGAAAAGGCCATTACGCCACGCACTAAATGGCTGATCTTTAATTCGCCTTCAAACCCAACAGGCGCCGCCTATACGCGAGCTGAAATCAAGGCTTTGACGGATGTGTTGGTGAAACACCCCCATGTTTATATCATGTCGGATGATATGTATGAGCATATTGTCTATGATGGTTTTCAGTTCACAACACCAGCCGAGGTAGAGCCCGCGCTTTATGACCGTACACTGACGGTTAATGGGGCATCCAAAGCATATGCCATGACCGGCTGGCGCATTGGCTTTGCCGGCGGCCCCCAACCACTCATCAAAGCAATGGCGAAAGTCATGTCGCAATCCACTTCAAACCCATGCTCCATAAGCCAGTGGGCGGCAGTTGCCGCGTTGAATGGCGACCATAGTTTCCTTGAAGAGCGCAACACTGCCTTCAAAGAGCGCCGCGATCTCGTCGTCAGCATGCTCAATCAAGCGAGCGGGCTTTCCTGCGCAACACCCGAGGGCGCTTTTTACGTCTATCCGTCTTGTGCTGGCGTCATCGGTAAGAAAACGCCGGGTGGGATGACCATCGAAAAGGATGAGGATTTCACCTCTGCTTTATTGGAAGCGGAGGGTGTCGCCGCAGTTTTTGGTGAGGCGTTTGGACTGGGGCCCTTCTTCCGGGTTTCCTATGCGGCTGCGATTGACCAGCTCGAAGACGCTTGTATGCGAATTCAGCGGTTTTGCGGATCGCTAAAATAGACCACAGTATCGATATTTTCGAATAATAGATTTGATATTATCTATTTGAACGAAGGCGTCTGCGTTCCTATCTAGAGGTCTACACAGTAAACCCCTTAATGAAGGAGATCTCATGACCCATATCGATATCGGCATAGAAGAAAGCGCCCGCAAATCCGTCGCCGAGGCCCTGAATGCAACGCTGGCTGACACATATTCTCTCTACATGAAAACCCACGCCTATCATTGGAACGTTACTGGCCCACAATTTCATTCGC
>JAADIH010000198.1 GCA_013151435.1 Alphaproteobacteria bacterium | reverse complement strand
CAAATGCCGCAACACCGGTCAATGCCGTTGCTGCAAGCAAGCTCCGCCGTACCGGCGAAATCGCTTTATTTGTCATTTTGATTTCCCTCTTATTTTTTCAACGTTAACGTAGTGAATCGCCAAGTATGAACGCGTGATAGACGCCCCTCCCAGCGCAATCCACCAGCATGTAAAACAGCAGAACGGTGACCGCTCCTCAAGTCCGAAAAGTAACTTGTGGAGGCATGTGGCTAATAAACAACAATGGCTTAGCGGGTATTCGTGATGTTCTTGCTGCGGCGAAATCCGTTATTTTATGCGCCTCCCTGCGGATTGTGCGCTCTAGGGCCTAAAATGGCGGCCATAAAGGGGTGTGGCCAATAAACAACAATGGCTTATCGGACTTTGGAGGTGGGTTGAGGTGCTTGGCGGGGCCCCATGTTTTGGGCTTTTTTCGCCCCAAAAAGCAGTACAGATTTGAGGTGGAAACAGATGCCGGGAGTAGGCGTTCGGCGGCTTGAATTTGTGGTGATGCAGATGGGTTCTAGAGAAGGGTTGGCCACAAGAATTGTGAGCAAACCATCGCGCGAAGTACCTCATATTTGTGAATTGACACTTGGAAAAACTACCCTGGTCGCGAAATGCCGTAATAACGCTAACTATATGAAAGATATAGAAAAACAAGTTAATAGTGGGGCGATCTAAGGCCAATGCGGCATAACTAACAGTTGTCTAGGGCGTTCGCCCTTTGCGCATTTAACCAAGCAGCATATGGTGAGGTAACTGAGATTTGCCGGGGGCGGGGAGTGACAATGCGGGCTTATCGCCTCTTCATGCGGTTGACTGTCTATTATGTGGCGATCAGCGCTATTGTGTACGCAGCAGTAACCTTAAAGCCGGATTTGCTGGAGTTTTTACCTCTCGGCGGGGCGGAGTCCTTGTTGAGCGGCCCCGCGGGAGATCCATTTGAGGCAATTGAGATAGGCGCTACAAGCGTCTCAAATTTCGGTGAGAGTCTCATTTGGTTACTGATCGCGGTTTTTGGGGCGCTGTTGACCATAGTGCCCGTGAGCTGGACTTATATGGCGATCCGCAATCGCGACGAGTATGACCAGTCGCTGGTTGAGACCATCATCATCTTGCCGATTGCCGTCACTTGCATCGTGATCATTGTCCATAACTCTCTGGCGCTTGCATTCAGTTTGGCCGGTATCGTTGGCGGCGTGCGTTTTCGAAATACGCTCAAAAGCTCTGGCGATGCGCTCTACATTCTTCTCGCGATCGGGATAGGGCTTTCCGCGGGCATTGGCGCGATGGAAATCGCCGTGGTGATGTCACTGGTGTTCAATTATTGTTTCCTGGTCCTCTGGATTACCGACTATGGCGCAAAAAAAGGCACTCACAGATATATGCGGCATACGGATAAAAAGCCTCACCCGGAGAAGCCTTTAGATGTATCGGCTTCGGAGTGAAGTATTTCCTTGCCGTAATTTTGATTTGGCCTTTTGCGGGAAATTTTGCAACCGCGCAAATCCCGCATAGTGCAGCACCTACATTCGAAGTGGTTGGCGCCCCCCAGCAATTTCCATTAGTGAACGGGCTTCGCGAGATATCAGGGCTTGCGGCTGCTTCTAAAAATTCCGTATACGCACATAATGATGAACATAGCATTGTCTATGAAATTAACCTTAGAGATGGCGCTATGACCACGGCATTTGCGCTTGGAAACCCGACCGCAAGCGCTGATTTTGAAGGTATCGCCGTCAAAGACGGCCGCATATACCTCGCGAGTAGTAATGGGTTGCTCTATGAGGGATTGATTGGTGAGCATCGAAAGCGCGTTCGCTATAATATCTACGACACTGGTGTCGGCGCATTTTGTGAAGTTGAGGGGCTTGCAAATGCACCAGAGGATGGTGCGTTTTTAATGTTGTGCAAAACGGCAAAGTTCCGTGAGCTAAAAGGTCGGCTCGTCATCTTTCGATGGAGCGTGCGTGATCGAATTCCGGTTGTTGAGCCATGGTTGAATATTCCATATGATGATTTTCTGAGCAGCCAAGACGCCCGTATCTTTCGCCCCTCGGCGCTGGAGTGGGATGATGAACGAAAGGCATTGATTATCTTATCGGCGCGGTCTCATAAATTGATTGTTGTCAGTCAAGCGGGCAGGCTATTGTATGAAATGGATCTACCCGAGAACCTTCATGCTCAGCCAGAGGGTGTTTTGCTGACATCAAAAGGCGATATCATAATTGCCGATGAAGGTACGGGGCGTCGCCCCGGGATGTTGTCAGTTTATAAATTGCGCCGCTAGAGCAAACAGCGCAACTTGCATTTTGCTTTAGCCTTTAGAGGTCGCGCTGGTTAGCACGAAAACTGCCTCACACTTTTTTCTCGTAGCTTCAGTCACGACACGCAGCCAACACCCTCTTTTCCATTATTTTATCATTTTCTGTGGCGTCAAAAAACTTGTCGAGATATTTGTGTGTCTTGCGTTTTTTGCTGTCGCTCAAGGCGGGGACGTCCTCAATAACGTCATGGAAAGCTTGGCGGTTAGCCTTGATCAAGCGCGCTTCAGAGAGTGCTTCTGCATTGTGCGCACAAAACCCACGATAACGGCGGGTGCGTACGGTTTGAATACGTATTTCGGTCGGCGGCACAGCGTAGGGCGCATTGACCAGGCCAGAATAGTCAAAGTCATATGGGACCGGGATGAGGCCACTTGTTGAATCTTTTGCGGCGCCGACTAATTTCGTATTGTGGCAACAATCCCGGTCTTCAGGGCCATTGTGCATGGACCAGTCTAGATTTCCAATCATATATTGAAACAGCGCATAACGCGCCGCAGCCTGTGTGTTAAGCTGAGGCATATCAATGTCAGGAAGATCAATTTCTTTCATATCATTGCGCTTGGCGGCATCGTCAGTATCCTCAATAAAAAATCCAATCCGTGTAGCGATCGTTTTTCCGCTCCCGGCTTCCACATAGTCAATTTCCGCCATGCGAACTCGAAGACTGATCGGGGTCATAATATTAAGGAGTTTGTACGCAGTATATTCCAATAGATAATATTGTTGATAGGCGCTGGATTTTTTGCAGTGCGTGACAAGTTTAAGTCGTTTTTGCTTATGGAATAATGATGGCTCATTTGGTTTTTCGTTAAACGCGATGCGCAAGGGGGGAAATGTACATAGATTTCTGTCGCGCCGTGATCTGCCACGCGCAGACAAGGTGATTGCATGTTGTTCCTTAATTTCTCCGTTCAGAATCAGAGTTGCAGTATAAGGATCCGTAGAGTTTGGGGCTTTGCGTGTCAGTTCGCCGAATGGCGCTTCAATCCGGATGTGCAGCATCTCATCGCTTTGAAACAAAACTTTCGGGTCTTTTGCAGATGCGGTCGCAAATGAAAAACTAAGGATAGTAAATAACGTCAAAGGCAGCCGAAACAGGCTTGCGCACTGCAACGCGTTTCTAAGGATAAGTGTTTTCATTGTGCGCCCTCTTCTACGTTCTCGTCATGGGTGATAGTAACAACGCCATTATCATGGGCGTAAAGAACGCCGTTTCGGATTTCGAGAAATGACTGCGTCCCGCCATAATAGTCGGCAATCCCTGTATCAATTTGAATGAGTTTACCGCCAGAAGAAGCCTTGATGCCCTGGAGGGCTGGCGTATGAGCGACGATGATGCGTGCGACGCCAAATGTGCGCAGGACAAGATCAATTTCTTCCTCTTGGGATAAGGGTGTGTCAGTGACTGCAGCCATTATCGGCTCGCCGGTCGTTTCGAGATTTGATACAACTGGGGGTTCACTGATGGTGAGGGGGCGGACATTGCCACGATACCAAAGCGGCCCTAGCTCGTCATTGATAATGTTCATAGGATAGGTTGATCGCTCGGCGAGCGCTGCAGCGGCCATCTGATTTATATCGTCAACTGAATATGATGCATATTTCTCACTGACCCCGCCATGGACATAAAGACTGTCGCCGACAATTGCGACGGCCGGGTTTTGCATGACCCATTTCCCTATCTTGCCGGTCGGTGCCCAAGCAGATTGATGTTCAATTTTTCCAAGCGGCGTATCTTCAAACCATTTGGTTTTAATCTCCACGCTGGAAAGGGCCGCGTTCTGTGCAAGGTAGAAAGCATCTATCACTTCACGATTACTTTCATAGGTGCGCTCCCGCAATAACTTTGAATTTCTGGTGACAAAGGTTTGATATTCACCGGGATGCACGTAGCGGAGATCGCCAGTCATATTCATCGCTTCATGATTGCCGATAAGTGCGATGACACGTCCATGTTTCCTTGCTGCTTGACGTTGCAACTTTTGCAAATGCAGAATGATTTTCAGCGAGTCCGGTCCACGATCT
This sequence comes from Alphaproteobacteria bacterium, assembly GCA_013151435.1. Taxonomy (GTDB): domain Bacteria; phylum Pseudomonadota; class Alphaproteobacteria; order Caulobacterales; family Parvularculaceae; genus Hyphococcus. The sequence goes on along the minus strand of JAADIH010000198.1, from coordinate 6,218 downwards.
GGCACGTCACCCATCTGTATAAGAATGGTCTTTCCGCCTACCCATCTTCCGCGATTGTCAATCAGCTCGGCTTCGGTCAGCAATGATTCATAGGCGTCATAATCGCCATGGAGATCGCCAATAGCGACAATCCGTGTCTCTGGCCGTGTCTCAGGAATAGGATTTTCCGCAGTGGCGCAGCTGACAAATAACAGAATTGGCGCGACAAGTCCTGCGAGCCAACATGAAAACAGACGCAAATTCATAATTCAAACTCCCCTATCTGCGTTGTGCGGCCTATGGCGTCGAGCGATTTCTATTATTTGCACGATACTATAGGTTCTTACTGCGCGCCGGTGGATGCGAAAAACCAGTTCCACTTTTTCGCCCGGCGCTCTATGCGAACCCCATCGCGGCTTTGTGTCAAGCTTCTTGGCGCCGTCAATTTTGGAATGACCATCTTATGCGCTATGTCCTATAGGCGCTGCAACGGGAGACACGGCATTTTTTTTAGTTCGTTGAAGTGGACGCGGCCGCTGGTTTTTTGGCCGCCAGTCATTTTGTTGTTGCTTGCGCTGATCTTCAGTCTGGTGGATTTTGACAGTTTCAACGCCCACGTTACGGCGGCGAATGGCTGGATTCTGTCAAAATTTGATTGGCTGTTCAGCTATGCGTCTTTTGCCGCAGTGTTGTTGCTGTTGTGGGTCTTCTTCTCTCCAATGGCGCGGGTTCGCATTGGCGGACCGGATGCAAAACCAATATTGAAACGCTGGAACTGGTTTGCAATCACACTTTGCACGACCATTGCCACGGGCATTTTATTTTGGGGCACAGCCGAGTCGATGTTCCACATCAGCAATCCGCCGGATTTTTCTGGTGTTGAGCCGCGCTCGGATGGGGCGGCGCGATTCGCATTATCCTCGATGTACATGCATTGGACGATTACGCCTTATGCGATTTATTCTGTTCCAGGGCTGGCCTTTGCTTTGGCCCATTATAATCTTGGGCGTCCATATTCCTTAAGCGGACCATTGTCGTTGATTTTTGGGCGGTTTGCGACTGGGCGCGGCGGAGCCATTATTGATGCGATTGGGCTCTATGCGCTTGTCGCCGGGGTCGCCGCTTCTCTTGGGGCAGGGGTGATGAGCATCGCTGGCGGGCTTGGCGCTGTCGCTGGCGTCACCGATAGCTCCATCTTACGCTTGGTGATTGTGATTGCCATCGTCACGTTGTTTGTCGCCTCATCAATAAGCGGCATTCAACGCGGGATTAAGTATCTTTCCGATATCAATGTACGGTTCTTTTTTGTGTTGTGTGCATTTATTTTTATCGCAGGTCCGACGCTTGAAATTGTTCTGCTCGGCGCAGAAAGCTTCGTAGAATATGTTGTAGAATTTATCCCGCGTTCACTCGCTCTGGGTGATCGAGCGGGAGATCAATGGACGCGAGACTGGACGGTTTTCTATTTTGCAAACTGGTTGGCCTGGGCCCCTATAACCGCATTGTTTTTAGGGCGGATTTCCGTTGGCTATACGGTGCGCGAGTTTTTACTCTTCAATCTTGTGGCGCCTGCAGGGTTTGGCGCTGCCTGGATGACTATCTTTGGGGGGGCTGCCATAAAAATCGATGCCCAGACGAATGGCACACTAACAAATGCATTGGCAGGTGGTGGGCCAGAGGCGGTAGTTTATGCGTTGTTTGATGCGCTGCCATTTGCTGGGATTGTAGCGGTGGTTTTTGTCATGCTGACTTTTATTTCTTTTGTCACGGCGATGGATTCAAATACTCACTCAATCACTGGGGTATGCTTGAAACCGAATGCACCGGGCGGGCAACATGGAAAGACAGCATTATTTGTAAAGGTTTTTTGGGGTGCTTTGGTGGGCGCAGTCGCTTGGGTGATGACCGCAACGACAGGCATTGACGGCATTCGTATGCTGTCCAATCTTGGCGGCTTGCCAGGATTGTTTATTCTAATATCTATGGGGGCGGTGATGTGCTCGCTGCTAACTGTAAGGTTTGAGGAGTTGCGCACGGCGCGCCCCGCACAATAGGCCGCGCAATAGGCATGTTCTAGTCGAGGCGAAAACCGCTCATCGTAGAAGCGAAAAACGCTGTCTTTTTTTCTGCGATATCGCGCGCAGATGCGGCACCGGTTTTGATAAACCAGATATGATCGCCGGGTCGAATTTGTCCCGTAAGGTGAAGGTCAGCGGTGATTACCTGTGCAATCCGGGGGTATCCGCCGACCGTTTGGGCGTCAGACAACAACAAGAAGGGAGCTCCATCTGGTGGGCATTGCACCGTACCCGGAAAGACTGCGCTGCTTTTCATTTGCCCGAGGGCTCGAGCACCAATAGCGGCGCCGGTGAGGCGCATCCCCATGCGGTTGCCACGTTGATCAGCTGTAAATTTGGTAGAATAAAACTGCCGTAAGGTTTTAGGGTCGAAGGCCTCGGTTTCAGGACCCGGGGTGGCGCGTAGCATCCAGTCGTGGCTGATTATTGGCCGCAGATAGTCCGGAGTTTCGTGCTGTATAGTCGGGTTGCCAGCGGTTTCAATGATATCGTTTTCACGTAGCGCATGGCCGCCATTTCCACCAATGAGGGCTGGAAGATAGGTTGAGATACTGCCAAGGAAGGCGTTGCCGGTGATGCCGCCAGTGAACGCGATATAACATCGGGCGCCAAGTTTTGAAGACTCGAGGGCCAGTAAATCTCCCGCCTGGACTTTGTAATGACGATAGAGATCGAGAGGGCCGCCATTCAGCGTTGCTCCCATATCTGCGCCGCCCAGGGCAAAACCGCATGGTGATGAAAATTCAAGGCTGGGCCCAAGAAGTGTGCATTCAAGTGCTGGCGTATTCCACGGATTGTCGGCGACTGCGTTGGCCAGCGCAAAGGAAACCCGGTCGGCTGCACCCGATTGAGGAACGCCGAGATGACGCGTGCCTGGCCGCCCGGCGTCCTGTATAGTGGTCTGCAGCCCAGGGTTTTTGATGGTTGCGATGGCGTTCATACGGATTGTTGCTCAATCTGATCGGACTCAGTCTTAGAGATTGACCAAAACCGAACTTCTGCACCCGGCTCAAAAACAAATGGAGCAGGATTTGTCGCGTCAAAAAGCCGTCGCGGCGTGCGCCCAATGATGCGCCACCCGCCGGGAGAGGGGAGAGAATAAACGCCAGTGAAAGCGCCTGCGACGCCAACCGAACCAGCAGCAAGGCGAGGGCGAGGGGTTTCAAGGCGCGTTGCTTGGAGGCACTCATCCAGCGGGCCCATATAGGCAAATCCCGGGGCAAAGCCGAGGGTAATCACTCGGTAGTGCTGCTTTGTGTGGGCGTCAATTAATTGCTCTGGAGACAGATTATTACTCTGACAGAGGCCCTCGAAATCTGGCCCAGCAGAGCCGCCATAGAGGACGGGGATGTCGATTTCTTTTGTTGATTTGGCAGGTTTGGGGGATAGCGTCTCAATAGTGTTTTGTAGATGATGATGCGATGTTTCTGCATCTGTCTGCGTGGGATCAAATCGAATGGTGATACTATCAATTCCAGCAACCGCGTCTGTGACGCCAGGTAACTCTCGTAAAACATCCGCAGCCGCATTTGCAAAAAGACCGCTTTCAATATTGTCAGAAAAGTTAGTCAGTTGTGCAAGCCACCCACGCTCGCCAAATGGTTCGATGCGCAACAGATGTGCATGGCTCATGTAAATGCTCGTATTTCAAAGTCACTATTTTCAAGTGTTGAGCGCACCAACTGAGCGGTTTTAACCGCACCAGGAGTGTCACTGTGGATGCAAAGGGTTTGGACAGATAATTGCACGGTTCCGCTCTGGGTTTGTACCTCCTCACCACGCGCCAAAGCAAGTGCTTGCTTTGCACGGGCATCCATATCAGCAATGATTGCGCTGGGTTCGGAGCGAGGTGTCAGGGCGCCCGACGTCAGGTAAAGACGGTCGACAAACCCTTCGGGGGCGAAGGTGCAGCCAGTTTGTTTTGAGGCGGTTTCAAGGGCGGATCCGGGCGCTCCAACAAGAACAGCATCGCCTAGCAGTTCGGTGATCAACAGCGCGAGGTTTAGGTTTTTTGAGGCGTCATTGTAAAGCGCGCCATGGGGTTTAACGTGATGCATTTTCATTCCCTCTGTATCGAGAATTGATTTCAATGCATCGATCTGCGTACGCAAAGATGTTCTTAATGCGTCAGGGCTGAAGGTTAAACTTCGGCGGCCAAAGCCTTCGCGATCAGGATAGGAGGGATGGGCGCCGACACTGACGCCATGGGCTTTGGCGAGGCGCGCTGTGTCCCGCATGGTTTCGTCATCGCCAGCATGCCCGCCACAGGCAATAGAGCAGGAAGAAATCAGCGGCATCAATGCCGCCTCGACCATGCGCCCACCGTCGTCTGCATATTCACCCATATCCGCATTGAGATCGATGGTTTGGGTTTTCATAAAAGCCCAAATGCACGCACAATGGCGCGTATTCCAAGCCCCGTTGTGATCAGAACCACAACACCGCCGACAATGTTGGCGAGGGCGCCGTTCACATGCGTTCCGAGCAGTGATTTTTTATTGGCGGCGAAGAGCAAAAAGCCCGCAATGATCGGCAAAAGAAGGCCATTGGCGAATTGCGCAAACAAAATAATTTCCACGGGCTTGGCGCCGGTTACAGCCACGAATGTTCCCACTAATAATACGGCCCCGGCAACAAGGCGGAATTTTAATGCTTTTGGATCGCTCTCAAACTTGAAGATTTCTGCGCAGACAAAGCCGGTGGCTAAAGGCGCAGTAATCGCAGAGGATAATCCTGCTGCGAACAACCCCGTAGCGAGGAGATATTTTGCACCGGCGCCGAAGGCTGGTTCCAACTGCCGCGCCATATCCGCAGCATTTGTGACGGTGAGGCCAAGCGCGAAAAGACTGGCTGCGGCGGTGGCCATCACAAGAATTGATACCAGCCCGCCAACCCCAATGGAAAGGCGTGCATCAAACCGCATATCAGAGAGATGAGAGGCGTCTGGCCAACGCTTTTTTGCGGCTGCTGCGTGAAGGAAGAGATTATATGGAACGATCGTCGTGCCGATAAGGCCGATGACGAGAGGAAGAGCATCGAGAGGAATGGTTGGTGTTACAGCGCCCTTAAAAAGCGCACCCCAATCGGGGCCGATTGCGAATAGCGCTATGGCAAATGCCAGGGTCATCAACAAAACGGCGCCGATCAAAACCCGCTCGATAATTTTATAGCCGCCGAAGAGAAGAATGCCCCCTGCGAGGGCAGCAATTCCTGCTGCGTAAACTGCGCGTGATGCAAGCTCAGGAAAGGCCGCCTCAAGGCCGAGCGCAGCGCCCGCGATATTGCCCCCTTCATAAGCGGAATTTCCAACAAACAACGCTGCAATGATCAGCGCTGCAACGCTCCATTTTAGGATAGGCGTTTGGGCAAGAGCCTGAGTAATCGCCTCGCCAAGGCCGAGCCGCCCGGCGACGCCAAGCTTTGCAGTCATCTCTTGCAATATAATGGCGGCAAGGGTTGCAAAAACCAGGGCCCAGACAAGTGCATAGCCATAGGTGGCCCCTGCAACCGTCGCCGTCGTGACGGTGCCGGGTCCGATAAAGGCGGCGGCGGTGAGTGCGCCGGGGCCGATAGAGCGTAATCGTTTCAACATGAGCAGAGTCTAGCGTGGGATGTGGTGAAAAGCGACCATAAGAAAAAGCCGCCCCGGCTTGGTTGCTCCGGGGCGGCTTTTGTTGCGCAATATAATTTGGGGAGTTTATTCTTTGTCGGTGTTCTTTAGCTCGACGCCCGTGGATACATTTGTCACCGGGGCAACTTCAATCAAGGCGATCGGTTGACCGGTTGGTTTTTTCTCTTCCGGCTTTGGTTCTTCTTGAAGCTTTTGTTTTGGCGCCATGGGTGTGGCGGGGGCTGCATCGAAATCAGGAACGGATACATCACTAGCAGCATACTCACCCCAATAAGCAGGCTGGTTCATCAGCTGTCGGAAGTAATCAATATTGTTGTTTGCAACTTGTGGCGGCAGGTCGGAGCGCGCCAAGCGTTCAGCGCCTTGCATGTCTCCGGAAATAGCGAGAACCAATGCTAGGTTTTGGCGTACTTTTGCATCGCCGCCAGCGCGTCCAGCTGCATTGCGCAATGTCATCCGCGCCATGGAGAGGTTACCCTCTAATGCGTAGGAGAGCCCTTTATTGTTCATGACGGAGACGGCGTCAGGCG
>JAADIH010000068.1 GCA_013151435.1 Alphaproteobacteria bacterium | reverse complement strand
GATGCTTTCATGCTCTCACGCTCCTTTCCAGCCAGAAAAATAGCGCGAAAAACTCTATCTCAAAATGAGGGACTTTTCGGGGAGCAGGTCAACTTGCAATTGCACTGAAGCGATAAAGATTATCTAACCAACATTAATTACAGAAATATGTGATGACCGATTCTATCAGTATGCAGCTGATATCATAGGTAAATAGATACAAGGAATGCCGGTTTCATCTGTTTTCAATTTTATTGGCCATCGGCCTTAAAATTACAGTCAATTTTATGGCGCCTTATCTTAACTGGCGCAGCTGGTGCGGACGGCCGGACTTGAACCGGCATGGGATTTCTCCCGACAGATTTTAAGTCTGTTGTGTATACCAATTCCACCACGCCCGCAGACTTTGCCAGAGGGGCTCTCTAACACTCATCGCGAACAAGGCAAAGGCCATAATATCGCGGCAAAGCTTGAACCTGATGAAATCGATAGAGTTGAGACAACCGGCTCTAGAGCCTTGTTTTGTCGCGTTTTCGAATCGCGAAACCGGATCCACTTTCGCTGAAAACTCTCCAGCATTAACATTCAACGACATTGACCGCGAGGCCACCCTCGCTGGTTTCTTTATATTTCCTCGACATATCAAGGCCAGTCTGGCGCATGGTTTCGATCACCTGGTCGAGGGACACGAGATGCTCGTCGGACGCCCGAAGGGCGAGGCGCGCGGCATTCACCGCTTTCACCGCTCCAATGGCGTTGCGCTCAATGCACGGGATCTGCACTAGCCCGCCGACCGGGTCACAGGTGAGCCCGAGATTGTGCTCCATCCCGATCTCGGCGGCGTGCTCGACCTGGGCTGGCGTTCCGCCCCAAACTGCGGCCAGACCAGCTGCCGCCATAGAGCAGGCGACCCCCACCTCCCCCTGGCAGCCCATTTCGGCGCCAGAGATCGAGGCGCGTTGCTTGAACAACATGCCAATACCGGCCGCCGTGAGGAGAAAAACCCGGATATGATCTGCGTTTTCTTCGCCATCCCCGACGCAGTAATATTTCAGCACCGAGGGAATGATCCCAGCCGCGCCATTGGTGGGCGCGGTGACGACGCGCCCGCCGGCGGCGTTCTCTTCATTCACCGCCATGGCAAAAACATTCAGCCAATCGAAAATCTGTTCGCGCTCATTGGCCAACGGCGCTTCTTCTAGTTTTCGGTAAAGCGATGGCGCACGACGTTTTACATTTAAACCGCCGGGAAGTTTTCCTTTGGTATTAAGCCCGCGGTGAATACAATCGCGCATAGCGCACCAGACCGCATCAAGGCGCGCATTGGTCTGGCTACGCGGGCGCATGTCATCTTCGTTCTCGAGAATAAGCCCGTCAATCGACAGCTTCTTGTCGTGGCATATGGAGAGCAATTCCGCCGCTGAGCCAAAAAAATGCACACCGCGAGGCGGAAGCGAAATCATATCATCCTCAGCCGGTGTCGCTAGCTGTTTAGCGCTCGCAATGAATCCTCCGCCAACAGAATAATAAGTGCGGTCAAAGATGACGTGGCCTTGGCTGTCATAAAGATAGAGCCGCATTTCATTGGGGTGAATTTCTGGAATAATGTCGCCGCGAAGGTCGATATCGCGCGCCAGGATAAAATCGATCTCACCTGCCCCATGTAGAGGGAGACGCCGCTGCTCGCGCACCCGCAACACCGCCGTCTCCGCCTCATCCGGGTCAGTTGTGTCAGGTTGAAATCCCATCAAGCCAAGTACAACAGCATTATCCGTACCATGACCGATTCCGGTTAGCGCGAGGGATCCGTGAAGATCAACTTTGACCCGCGCAGCCTTGGTTAGCACGCCTGCGCTTTTGGCTTCATCGAGAAAGCGCAGGCCGATACGCATCGGTCCTACCGTATGCGATGAAGACGGTCCGATACCAATTTTAAAAATATCGAAAACACTGAGCATGGCCTTAAGCCACCTTGCCGCTACGGTGGTCTTCCAATACGGGCTCATGTCCAAGCGCACGCATCGCAGCGCTAACGGCAACGATGGCCGCTTCCGCTGTCGCTGGAGTTTCCGACCGGGCGACAATGGTGACGCCTTTTTCATCGCCGTCAATTGGATAGCTTCCCAGGGTCACGCCTTTTAGAGCGCTTTGAATATCGCGGAGCTGATCGGCGATCTGCGATTCGGGCAATCCCGCCGCCATCACCGCGCGTGAATGAAGTTTAGCGCCACGCTCAATCTCGCCCTCAACGGCGTGGAGCATGCCCTGGAATATCCTCGGCACCCCCGCCATCACAAAAACATTATCGACCATCACCCCTGGCGCGCCAGAAACTGGATTGTCGATGAGTTTTGCGCCTTGCGGAGTGCGCGCCATACGCGCTCTTGCTGGCGTTACTTCCTCGCCCCGCGCACTATACCAGGCCTTGATCATGGCGATGGCTTTGGGGTGTTCGATCACCGGCACACCAAGCGCCACCGCGATTGCATCAACCGTTATGTCGTCGTGGGTTGGGCCAATCCCGCCGCTGGTAAAGACATAGTCAAACTTTGCGCGTAATGCATTCAGCGCCTCAACAATATCTTTTTGATCATCGCCGACAAAGCGCGCTTCTTTAAGGGCGACGCCGCGCTCGGTCAGCCAGCCCGAGAGGTAATGCATATTGGCGTCGCGGGTGCGGCCGGATAAAAGCTCATCACCAATGGTAAGGATTGCTGCAGTTTTTCGAGAAGACGCGTCGTTCATTTCTATTCACTCTACAATACTGATTCGGACGAGATCGCCGGTAACCTCGCCCTTATCATTCATTCCGCCAAGGGTCCAATAGGCGCTGTCCCAAATCATCAGCCCGCGATGATCCATGGAAGCGCGGCCCGTAGACCCGAGCTCAACCCATTCTTCGGTTTCAAGGTCAAACGCAAATAACAGATCAGACGCCTTAGTCGGAACGCCGTCATAGCCGATGGCGTTATAGTTGTATGGATTATCGCCGCCGCCATAAAAAACAATACGGTTATTTTTCGCATCCCCAACCGCCGCCATGCGATAGAGCGGCTTGCCTGGATGCGGTGGTAATTTGCGCCAAGTGATATTCGCCGGATCGCCTGCATCAATTTCACCGAGCCAGGCCTCATTAACCGCGCCGAATTGCCGTCGGCCATCTTTCTCTCCGACCACGCCAACGCCGTCGGTAATGACAAATCTATTACCCACCGCACCGCCCGCATGACCAAAGACCGGCATGCCGGGATAGTCCGCAGCATCAAGCCAAACATCTTCCCAAGTATCAAAAACTTGTACGACGCCAATATTGCCGTCATTATGCCAGCCGGAGACGAGCGCGATATAACGATTGCCGAAAGCGAACCCGACAGCATCATCAACCGGGACCGGCATATCTGCGCGGCGTTGATATTCTTCCGTTTCCGGATTAAAGGCGAAGACTTCCGGTGTTGAAATCTCGGTTCCGTCCTCAGTGACGGTGTAGCCGCCAAAAAGAAAAATGCGGTTATGAAGAAACACCGCGACGCTGGCGAGGCGCCCGGCCTCGACGGGAACATCACTCGCTTGCCGGCATCCGCCCCCTGGGAGCATACAGTTAAAGACGGCTTTGCTTACGTCCTCATGGGCTTTGCCGCTACGCAATCCATTAAACGACCATATAGTCGCAACACCATCGCCGGGGACGAGGACTACTGCGTTATTGCTGTGGGGTTCGGGCAGTGCGCCTTGAACATCCGCATAAATGCCAGCAGTGCGGGGCTCAGGGGTGACATGGTCTGTAAAGACGCCACTGTCCAAAGGCTCAGTTGATTGTTTAGCATCACAGCCCGCCAGCAGTACGGCTGCGATGATCATCAAGTGTGCTGTTTTCATGTGGTCTCAAACTCGGTTGCGCGCATTCGGAATCGATAATGTGGGCATTATACCCCCATCCGAGAGGGCGGGGATAACTATTCACCAAATATAGATTTTATGGAAGAATGCCCTCCTGGGATTGAAATGGTGGTGAGAGATTCAACCAATTTCGTCTTGCTATAGACCTGTCATTCCCGGGTTTATTCCGGGGATCCAAGATACAGTCACGTGCCATTTCTCTGGATTGCCAGAACAAGTCCGGTAATGACACGGGTGGATAAATGTGTCCGCGGGAATGAGCAGAAACCAGCATCAACCGATCCCGGACCAGCGAAGCAACACTTCGTATTGCATCGCATCCGGGATGACGGCTAATAGCTAAACATGCAATTGCCCTCACCGCTTTTACGCGGCCGCCTTATCAAACGCTATAAACGCTTTCTCGCTGATATCGCTTTAGATGATGGGCGCGAGATCACTGCCCATTGCGCTAATCCCGGCTCTATGCTCGGCGTCGCGCTTCCCGATACACGGGTTTGGGTGCATGAGCATGGCAACCCAAAACGTAAGCTCGCCTTTTCATGGGAGATGGTTGAGATCGGCACCACATTGATCCCCATCAATACGATCAATCCTAACAAAATTGTCCTGGAGGCTGTCGAGGCGGGCGCCATTCCGAAACTTACCGGATATGACAGCATCCGCCGTGAAGTGAAATATGGCGAAGCAAGCCGCATTGATCTTCTTCTCGAAGGCGGAAAGCATCGGCATCCCTGTTATGTGGAAGTCAAAAATGTGCATCTCTCGCGGGCGCCGGGCCTTGCGGAATTTCCCGACAGCGTCACCACACGCGGCGCCAAACACTTGGGCGAGCTATCCCGAATCGCCGCCTCCGGGACCCGCGCCGTCATGTTATTCGTGGTTCAGCGTAGCGATTGCACCCGGTTCCGACCCGCCGCTGACCTCGACCCGGCCTATGCGTCGGCCCTTATATTGGCCATTTCCGCAGGCGTTGAAACTTTGTGTTATGATTGCGAAGTAAGCCTGAGCGCGGTAGTGCTTCGCCACCGCCTCGATATAGAACTGGATTGATGCTGACTATGAACGACGCCGCGCTCGACGAAGATTTGGAATTTCGTACCCACGAGATCAAGATCCACCCTGCGGAGGATTTTGAGGGCATGCGGGTTGCCGGTCGCCTCGCGGCGGAGTGCCTCGACATGGTAACACAGTGGGTAGCGCCCGGCGTCACCACGGTGGAGATCGACGACAAGATTCGTGAATTCGTTTTTGATCATGGCGCGCTCTCGGCCACCATCGGTTATCGCGGCTATCGTCATGCGAGCTGTATCTCGCTCAATCACGTTATCTGTCACGGCATCCCTGGTCCCAAACCGCTAAAGAACGGCGACATCATGAATATTGATGTGACGCTGATTGTGGATGGCTGGCACGGAGACACCAGCAGGATGTATTTTGCGGGCGAGCCTAAAGTGAAAGCCCGCCGTCTGGTGGATGCGACTTATGACGCGTTGATGGCGGGGATCAAAACTGTTCGCCCCGGATCAACGCTCTATGATATTGGCGTGGCAATCCAGACATTGACTGAGCGCCAAGGCTTTTCTGTGGTGCGTGATTTTTGCGGCCACGGGCTGGGTCGTCTCTTTCACGACGCACCCAATGTCGTGCATTACGCTCAATTCAAGGATCGTTTTGGCACGATCCACAAGGCGTCGAATACTAAGCTTAAAGCTGGTATGTTTTTTACCATTGAACCGATGATCAATGATGGCAAACCCGATGTGAAACTATTGAAAGACGGCTGGACCGCTGTGGCGCGGGACAAATCCCTCTCCGCCCAGTTCGAACATTCCATTGGCGTCACCGAAGACGGCGTTGAGATTTTTACGAAATCCCCAAAGGGCCTTGATCGGCCGCCTTATTGATAGTGGGCATGAGCGAAAGCAAGACTGACACGGATATCATCGACCACGCTTCCGGTCACCGCGAGCGTTTGCGGGCGCGATTTCGCAAGGCTGGCATTGATGGCGTCCAGGATTACGAGCTGCTGGAGCTAGTTTTATTCCGCGCCATTCCCCGCCGGGATGTCAAACCCCTCGCCAAAGATCTGATCGCGAAGTTCGGCGGCTTTGCGGAAGTCCTCGCAGCGCCGATTGAACGTCTGGTGGAAGTAAAAGGCGTTTCAGAAAGCGTCGCGCAAGAGTTGAAAATCGTACAAGCCGCCGCGATTAAACTCACCCAGGAACGCGTTCTAAAGCGCCCGGTGATCTCTTCATGGAATGATCTTTTATCCTATTGCCGCGCCTCTATGGCTGATGAAAAGATTGAACTTTTCCGTATCATGTTTCTCGACAAAAAAAATATTCTGATCGCGGATGAAGTCCAACAACGCGGCACTATCGATCACACGCCGGTTTATCCGCGCGAAGTAGTGAAACGCGCACTGGAGCTTGGCGCCTCGGCAATTATCCTGGTGCATAATCACCCGTCGGGAGATCCAACACCCTCCACCGCAGACGTGGAGATGACAAAACAGATTATCAACGCCGCCAAAGTGTTGAATATCCGCGTCCATGACCATCTGGTGATTGGCCACAAACATCATGCGAGCTTTAAGTCTTTAGGGCTGCTATGACGACCGGCGCGCTAACCTATGCATTAGGTGTTGGAACCGCCTGCGCTTCCTGTTCACCCGCGTTTTCCTGCACAGCTGCTTTCACCGCAATACGTAACGCATCGATACGATGTTCGTAATGCGTATCCGCTGGAAAGCAGTGATCGGCGCCGAGCGCAGCAAGCACGCCGCGGACTTTCTTGCTCATGCCCGTGATGTAAACGACCTTCCCTGACTGGATCGCATCGCATGCTATTGTCTCAACAGCCCGGGCCGCCGATACATCAATGAAGTGTACCCGCGAGAAGTCGAGGATCATTGCGTTAGCTTTGTCTTTTACGCGTTCACGGACGTGATGACCAAGATCCGCAGCAGCGCCAAAACTTAGCGGGCCGCCAAAATCAAACAATACTACGCGCCCTTTGCCTTCCTCAAGTAATGCTCTTTCTTCTTCTGTTGTAATATGCGGCTCCACCTTACGAAAGGCAGCGAGTTGATTGTCTGCCACTTTTTTTACAAAAGCCAGCGCAGCAAGAACAACGCCGGCAGCAACTGCGGTGATCAAATCAACAAATACCGTCAACCCCAACACCATCGCCATAAGCCCAAGATCCAAACGCGGTCCTTTGTGGGCATGCTTGAGATATGAGAAGTCGATAATGTCATAGCCGACTTTGATAAGAATGCCTGCCAGCACGGCATGCGGAATCTGTGACGCCAACGGGGAAAGGCTGATGACCACCGCGAGCAACACCAAGGAATGAACCATGCCGGAAATTTTCGTCCGTCCGCCAGAGCGAATATTAACAACAGTTCGCATAGTTGCGCCTGCGCCCGGAATGGCGCCAAATAAACCAGCAACTGTATTGCCAATGCCCTGCCCGATCAGCTCACGATCAGAGTCGTGACGCGTACGCGTCATATTATCGGCCACAAGCGACGTCAACAGGCTGTCGATGGAGCCAAGCACCGCAAGAATAAACGCCGCCTCCAGCACAATCAGGAATGTATCCTGTGAGAAAATTGGCATCACAAAAGACGGGAACCCAGTGGGTATGTCACCAAGCACAGGAGCGCCCTGGATGAAGAGACTGACAAGTGTACCGATGATAAGGGCAGCAAGCGCCCCCGGCATGTATTTACCCAAGCCCTTTGGCCAGGAAAAAATGACAACAAGCGTCACGGCGCCGATCGCCAACGCTGCAAAGTTTGGATCAACAATCGCTGCTGGTACAGCCGTCAAAGCCTGGATTGTACCGCCACCATCAGGCTCGTGACCAAATAATCGCGCAAGCTGCAATGCAATGATGATGCAGCCAATGCCGCTCATAAATCCGGAAACGACTGGATATGGAACAAGCCGGATATATTGCCCGAACTTAAATATGCCGAACAATATCTGAATTATGCCCGCAATCACGACTGCGGCGAATATAAGCGATATATTACCGCTAACCGATGCAAAAACACCCGCAAAAACAACCACCATCGGCCCGGTCGGTCCGGAGACTTGCGAACCTGTGCCGCCAAACATCGCGGCAAAAAAACCGACAATGATTGCGCCCCATAACCCCGCAATGGGTCCCGCCCCTGACGCTTCGCCAAAGGCCAGCGCAAGCGGAAGCGCAACCACACCTGCGGTCAACCCACCGAACATGTCACCGCGTAAGTTAGAAAAATCAAACGTCTTAACAGCACCGAACGCTGCGGTGAAATATTTCATCGTTGTAACCTTATGTGAGAGAATTGACGCCTAAACGACGCTGCTATCCTGAGGCGCAGGCATCCTGAGAGGCGAGTTTCGCCATCTCTTCTGCATAACGCTCCGCTACCGGAACAAATGTATCAGACTTTTCGTCATAGGCGGAAACGCCACCGGATTTGATATCGTACACCCACCCATGGATCTGCAAATCCCCTTTAGCTAGCCGCACAGCTACGCTTGGGTGTGTTTTCAGATGCTGAATCTGTAAAAAAACATTTTGCTCAAGCAACAGTCTCATCCGTTCGGATTCCGACTTATCTGCGTTAAGCTCATTCACTATATCAACTGCCGCTTTAGAAAAACCAAGCCATTCCTTGACATGGGGTAAATTGTTAAGTCCTTCCGGATTCATCGCTCCTTTCATGGCCCCGCATTCGGTGTGACCGCAGATCACAATGTGAGGCACTTTCAAAGCTGCGACGGCAAACTCAATTGACGCTGTCATGGCGCCGGTCTGGTTACTATGTGGCGGCACGATATTGCCGGCGTTGCGACAAATGAAAAGCTCACCTGGCTCGGTTTGAGTAATCATTGCGGTTTCAATGCGCGAGTCTGAACAGGTAATGAAAAGCGCTTCCGGCGATTGGCCAAGGCTGAGTTTTTCAAACAGCTCTCGCTTTTCCGGATAAACCTCGTTTTGAAAACGAACGACCCCGGAAACGAAATGGGGCATGATTATTTTCTCCTTTTCATAGGTGTTAATTTAAGATGTGGTGGTCCAAAGACGACGAGCTGTATTAATTTTCGAGCGTGTAATTCCGGTTGTTCTGCCTTCGATAAAGCTAAGCCCGTCGACGATCCAGCTGGCAATTTCTGGTTGGATCAAACGATAATAATGATGCCTGCCGTCCCTGCGCTCTTCGACAATTCGGTGTGCGCGCAACAAACTAAGATGTTGCGACACACGCGGTCCTGACAACCCAAGATTTTCAGCGAGAGTATTTACGTCTTTCTCATCGCTGCGCAACTCCTCAATCAGGCGAATGCGATCGAGATGAGCAATGACTTTAAATATATCCGCCAGCTCCTTAGAGACGACTAGTCTGCTTGGCATTTCCCGCCCCATTTAAGATTGTGCGCCTTAGCTATCGTTTCAATGGTATTATTTAATATCTGCAAAGATATGAAGATATAGGCATAAGCAGGTAAATAGACATTCTGACTGCTGTGTCAAGAACACCCGGTCAAAAAATATACTGTAAAAAATATTTGACGGCGCTGAGTACTCAGCCAGTCTATAATCTCCCGCAGAGAGTAATCGCCCTCCGCGGGATGTAGTCAAAAACGTCTAGTCCACAAAATTCGGTAAGGGCAGCTCTATGGTAGTATCACCAATCTCTTCTCCGCGCATAAAGCGCTGAATGGTCTGTGTCACCTCGGGCGAGCTCATGAACAGATTATGCCCGGCATTTTGAACGATGACAGTGCTCACATTGGTAAGACCTGCAACCGCCTCCTGCTGAGCCTTTGGATAGGTCCGCCCATCAAGCGTACCCGTTAGCAACAATGTTGGAACATCGCTCACCGGCGCTTTGCGGAAATCATCATCCAACTCGAAATCTTTGAATACCCCACGCAGATGCGGCATCGGGAAATTCAACAAATCACCAAGCAGCGCATCTTTGGCTTCGCGTTCCACTCGGGCGAGCCTTTCGTCACCAATACCCGAGGCAACATCCATGGCGAGCGACATCGCCTTCCAGGAAACCTGCGGCTGAGGCTCCAGAAAAAATCGCTTCACGAGGCCGGCAATGGGGTCAAAAAATCCCGCATCAGCAGCGGTGTATAGTTGCAGCAACATCACGACGCGCTCCGGATCAGATATCAACGCAGAGGTCATCAACTGCATCGTTTGCTTTTGCAAAAGATAGTCGATGTTTTCACCATCCGCGCCCTCCAGGTGGAGCATCACCGGGTTTGCCTCAAGCTTGGCAAGCACGCGACGCATGAGCGCTTTCACATCGGGATAAGCGGCCTTGGATTCTGGTTGTGCGTCGATCACCGCTTGCAGACGATCAAAATATGCATCAGTTCGCGATGGTAGTTTGACGGTTTGATCAAGACCCTCTGCGCTGGCGATGACCACGCGATCGATTCGATCATCCATATATTTCAAAGCCGCCAGGGCCAGATGACTGCCATAGGAGATCCCCCAAAGGGTGACTTTCTCGGCGCCAAGATGCACACGCAAATCGTCGAGATCCTGAACACTTTCAACCGTTGTATAACCGCTAAGGTCTACGCCTTCCTTTTTCCAAAAGGCCCGGCATTGCACCGCCGACTGACGCAAGCGTGAGAGTAACTCTGCTTTGGGTAGGACCGCATCAACCGGAATAATTGTATCGGAAATGCATTCCGACGT
>JAADIH010000095.1 GCA_013151435.1 Alphaproteobacteria bacterium | reverse complement strand
CCAAGCTTGTTGCAATCCTGTCGCCGCATAATGATCCAGATAGCGTTGATGCTTATGCCCGCCTTGGTGTTGACGCCATGGCAATGGATTTCATGCCGCGCATAACCCGCGCGCAGTCCATGGATGTTTTGTCGTCGCAATCAAATCTTGCGGGCTATAAGGCGGTGATTGATGCAAGCGCCTATTTCGGTAAGGCCTTGCCGATGATGATGACGGCGGCAGGGACGATTGCGCCCGCCAAGGTCTTTGTCATGGGGGCAGGGGTTGCCGGCCTTCAAGCCATTGCCACCGCACGTCGGCTCGGGGCTGTTGTCTCGGCGACGGATGTGCGGCTTGCATCAAAAGAACAGGTTGAAAGTCTCGGAGCGACGTTTGTCACCGTAGACGAAGAGGCCATGAAAGAAGCCGAAACCGAAGGCGGTTACGCAAAAGAGATGTCGAAAGACTTCCAAAAGCGTCAGGCCGAGTTCGTGGCGGAACACATCAAAAAACAGGATATCGTGATCACCACGGCGCTGATTCCCGGTCGCCCGGCGCCAAAGCTCATCAGCGAAGAGATGGTGGCGGGCATGAAGCCAGGATCAATCATTGTGGATCTTGCCGCAGAGCAGGGGGGCAATGTCGCCTTGACGCGTCCCGGCGAGGCGATCGAGAACGGCGTTACGATCCTCGGCTTTGCAAACGTGCCTGGCCGACTCGCTGCTGACGCCTCAAGTCTTTATTCGCGTAATGTTTTCAATTTCATCTCGGCCTTTTGGGATAAAGAAGAAAAAACCTTCGCGGTCGATTGGGATGACGACATCATCAAGGGTGTGGCGCTGACCCGGGATGGCAAGGTGATTCACCCGGCTTTTGCGCCGCAAGAAAAAGCCGCTCCAGAACCCGCTGCAGAAGAACCCGCTTCGCCGGAAGAGAATGATGCAGAAAAGACTGGCGAAGAAAAGACTGGCGAGAAAAAAGACGCCTAACCAACGCCTTTAAGGAACCAATATGGCTGGAACCGAACGACAGGAAATTGAAGAAGCGGCGCGTGCTGCGGAGCAAGCGGCCCAAGCGGCTGAAGCCGCAGAGGCAAATGCCCACGGTAGTGCGGATACCGCGACCATGGCAGCCGATCAAGCGCGTGACATCGCTGATCAACTGGCAATTATCGCGGCATCGAGCCCGATTTCAGATTTCGTATTTCTGTTCACGATTTTCATTCTTGCGATTTTCATCGGCTATTATGTTGTGTGGTCGGTGACACCGGCGCTGCATACGCCGCTGATGGCGGTTACCAATGCAATTTCCTCGGTGGTGATTGTTGGCGCGCTGATCGCTCTTGGCGCAGACCTCTCGCAATCAGCGAATGGTTTGGCTCCCAAAGTTTTTGGCTTCATGGGGGTGGCGCTTGCGAGCGTCAATATTGTTGGCGGCTTTATGGTCACTCAGCGCATGCTTGCCATGTATAAGAAAAAAGAAACGTAGGGGCGATCAATGGCAGATAATCTTCCAGCGCTTCTCTACGTTGCTTCTGGCATTCTTTTCATCCTCGCCTTGCGGGGATTGTCATCACCGGAAACCGCGCGTGAGGGCAATCGCTTCGGCATGATCGGCATGGGGATTGCCGTCTTCACGACGCTCTTCGTGCTCGGCGATAAGGGTTTTGGCACCTGGTTTTTTATCGCCATCGCGGTGGCCATGGGCGCGGTTCCAGGCGCTTATATCGCGCGCAAAATTTCCATGACACAGATGCCGCAACTAGTGGCGGCGTTTCACAGCCTCGTGGGGCTCGCGGCGGTTTTCATCGCCTGGGCGGCTTTCCTTGCGCCAGAGGCCTTTGGCATCGGTGAGCCTAACCACATCCATATGCAATCGATCATAGAGATGTCACTTGGCGCGGCGATCGGCGCGATTACGTTCTCTGGATCGGTGATCGCTTTCGCCAAACTAAACGGCAATATGTCCGGTAAGCCAATCCTCTTGCCATCCCGGCATTCGATTAATCTCGGTCTTGGCCTCGCGATTCTTTTGCTGCTTGGGATGCTGATGACCTTTGAGCAGTCGGCAACGACATTCTTTCTGCTGACATTGCTGGCTTTCATTCTCGGATTTTTAATCATCATCCCCATTGGCGGCGCGGATATGCCGGTGGTTGTCTCCATGCTGAATTCCTATTCCGGTTGGGCGGCGGCGGGCATCGGCTTTACGCTGGAAAATATGGCCTTGATCATTACTGGCGCCCTTGTGGGCTCATCGGGGGCGATCCTTTCCTACATCATGTGCAAGGCCATGAATCGATCGTTCATATCGGTTATTCTTGGCGGCTTTGGTGGAGAGGACGCGGCGGCGGGATCCGGCGATGTTGAAGAACGTCCGGTAAAACAAGGCTCCGCCGCTGACGCCGCCTTCGTCATGAAGAACGCCAGCAAAGTTATCATCGTCCCCGGTTACGGTATGGCGGTGGCGCAAGCCCAACATGCGTTAAAAGAAATGGCCGACAAGCTGAAGGCGGAAGGTGTTGAGGTGAAATACGCTATCCACCCTGTGGCGGGTCGTATGCCTGGCCACATGAATGTGCTGCTCGCAGAAGCGCAAGTGCCCTATGACGAAGTCTTTGAGTTGGAAGATATCAACTCAGAATTTCGTAGCGCCGATGTCGCCTTTGTTGTGGGCGCCAATGACGTCACCAACCCGGCGGCGAAAACCGACAAATCATCAGCGATCTATGGCATGCCCATTCTCGACGTAGAAAACGCTGGCACCGTCTTGTTTGTGAAGCGCGGTATGGCGAGCGGTTATGCGGGCGTTCAAAATGAGCTCTTCTTCCGCGACAACACGATGATGTTATTTTCTGACGCTAAAAAAATGTGCGAAGAGATCGTGAAGAATCTTTAGGGCGCGACACTATTCATCACTTCACTTTGAGTAAGGGAACTATCATGAAATATTTATTTTTGGTCGCGAGCGCGCTTGCCTTGGCCGCTTGCGGCGGCACAGAAATTCCAGCGGCAACTTCTGCTCCCGCAGAGCATGTAGAAACAAACTCAGAAAGACTTGATGCTGTCCTCGCCGCGCAATCAGACGAGACCAAAGCGCGCTATCAATATCGCCACCCCAAAGAGACTCTTGAGTTTTTTGGAATTGAGCCTGGGATGACGGTCGTTGATACACTGCCAGGCTCGGTTTGGTATTCGGGTATTCTCTCACAATATCTTGGGGCCGAGGGCAAGGTGATCGGCGCAGATTATTCGCTGGATCAGCGCCGGGCCATGGGTGGGCGCTATGGAGAAGAGGCGTGGATAGAAGCACGCCAAGACTGGCCGCAAAGCTGGGCGAATGAACGCAATGCTGAACGCGCCGATAATGATGCGCCGTTTGCTGCATTCTTTTATGGCTCTGTTCCAGATGATATGGTGGGCACAGCTGATGTCGTCTTGATGGTGCGCGCCGCCCATCACATGCACAAAGTCGAAGATTCTGGTGGGTTTTTCACCAAAGCGATTGAGGATGCATCCCGCATTCTAAAACCCGGTGGGATTGTCGGCGTGGTTCAGCATCGCGGCCCCGAGAGCAACTCTGATGAATGGGCGCTGGGTTTTAAAGGCTACCTCAAGCAAAGCCAGGTGATTACATTTTTTGAAAATGCCGGTTTTGAGTTGGCAGGCGAGAGTGAAATCAACGCTAACCCAAAAGATCAGCCAACGGAAGAAGATCTGGTCTGGCGTCTGGCTCCGACATTGGGAACCAGCGGGGAAGATCCGGAATTGCGTGCAACAATGGAAGCCATTGGCGAAAGTGACCGGATGACACTGAAGTTCCGCAAACCGGAGTAGGGGTTTTACCGCGAATCTCTAACGAAACAGACTCCACGTCATCCCGTGCGCAGTGCAGCGTGAAACGCTGCGGTGCAGACACGGGGTCGCTATCAAGAGGGTGGGCGTCCACAACCGATCCCGGACCAGCGAAGCAATATTTCATATTGCATCGCATCCGGGTTGATG
Organism: Alphaproteobacteria bacterium; assembly: GCA_013151435.1. Lineage (GTDB taxonomy): Bacteria > Pseudomonadota > Alphaproteobacteria > Caulobacterales > Parvularculaceae > Hyphococcus. Next base: position 13,606 of record JAADIH010000095.1, on the reverse strand, counting down.
ACTTAAGACAGGGCAAACCCATCCATTCAAATCAACTACATCCCTCATCCTGAGGTGCGCGCATGGCGAGCCTTGGAGGATGGGAAAGTGATTGGTTGCTTGATGCTCTAGTTATTCCCGCCAAAGCTAAATTCCCGCATCAGGTGGAAGCCTGCGCGAAACTGATTGCGATCGCCAAATTGATCAATGATCGGCGTTGCGGCGAAATCATCGAAAATATAAGTGTATGAAACATACGGATTGAGGGACCAGCGATCGCGGATGTTGATATAGGCGTTCACGCTGCCGCCCACATCACGAAGGCCGGCGTTGGCATTGTAAACCGGCAAGGAGCCGCCTGATGCTAGGGATTGTTCCGGGGTGACCGAGAAAAAAGCATCGGCGTATCTGTCACCGACCCAGCTTGCCTGACCACTGGTGGATATTGAAACCGGTCCCGCACGGAAGATCAGCGCCGTCAAATTTCCATCGACGATCGTGCCGCGGTGGCCAGTCTTAAGACCGTGCCGTGCCTTGGCTTTGATAGAAAAGCGGTCAAGAAATGTTGTTGCAACGAATCCGCCAAACTCAAATGTCATGCCGAGATCGCCAAGCCCTTGAAGGGCGGGGTTGTCGCTTTCTCTTCGCCGACCTTTGATGCGCATGGACGGACCCACACGTATTCCGGAAAAGCCGAAGAGCGCGAAGTCTGCACCATCGTCATCCAGGAAAACGAAATTACGAACTCTCACAAATACTTGCGGATCCGGGTCAAATTCATAATCGTCCGACCCGAAGTAATCTGGCTGATAGACCGGGCCAACACCCAGGCTGAGATTGGTTTCTTCGGGAACGAGAAAAGTGAGGGCGCCAAAAAAGCCGCGATTGTCGTCTTCCTCACCAAGGGTGATGCGACCACCCACTGGGTCTTCTTCAATATCGTCTGGATAGGCCGGGCCAAACAATAAAGGGCGGACTCTGGGTTCATCGAGCTGCGCCGCATCACGCCCTTGTTCCTGGGAAATGCGCAGCGCCTCTTCCTGCTCTTCTTCGGCTTGACGGATTTTCTCCCGGCGCTCTTTCTCTGTCTCCCCAAAGAGCATGGGGCTAAGGCGAGGATCGTCGATTTGGCCTTGCGCCATAGCAGGGGTCATGACGCAGGATAGTCCTGCGAGAAGCAGGGCGCTTGTACCGAGTAACGCTTTTGAAATTCCCGACATCTGTCTCCCCCGAAGATTAAACTGCGCTTCTTCGGAAGCGCTTACAGCAGCTATCTTAGTTAGCATGGTTAATATTTCTACAGCAATAATCCAAATGATCCGTTTAGAATTATGAAAAACTAAGGCGATTCTAGGGAATATGCCCATTCATAGGACAAAGACCGCCCCAATAGTGCGGGAAAGCCACACAAAATTGGGCGTATGTCAGGGCGCCTGAAAGGGTGTTCTGGCGTAATCAATAGAATTAAGAGGGGATTTTGGGGATTAAAGGCGTTAATTGCTGACGGCGTCGTCGATGGCCTCGCCAGCATTTTCGATGTCGCGCCCGACGCCTTTGATGGTCTCGCATGAGGCGACCATAAAACTGAAACAGAATATCAAGAACAGCCAGCGCATAGCATTGCCCCACCAATAAGTTCATAGCCAGCATAACTTAGGCGCTAGAGCACCTGCAATAAAGCCAATTCCGGATGAATAATTGCTAAATGAGGCCTTCGCGCTGCATGCGCTTGCGGATCAGCTTGCGGGCGCGGCGCACGGCTTCCGCTTTCTGGCGGGCGCGTTTTTCTGATGGCTTTTCGTAAAATTTCCGGCGTTTCATCTCGCGGAAAGTACCTTCACGCTGCATCTTCTTTTTCAAAGCGCGTAAAGCTTGCTCAACATTGTTGTCACGGACAAAGATCTGAACCAAGGGTCTTGACCTCCTCATCGAAATAAAAACGCCACGGGGGTCAGCCGCGACGCAAAAAAAACTGATCAATTCACAAACGCCCGTTTCATGCGCGCGCGTGAGACGATGCGGCGTATACCAAAAGCCTTAACCCCTGTCTATACAGGTGTGGAAAGGGAAATTACCTTGTGAAAAATGATCCTCAGATGCCCGGTAATCAGCCAGAAACAACAGAAATAGACGGCTTTGAGCCGGTTCGGGCGGCTATTTTGCCCAAGATGCTAGAGCTTGCGCCCTTTGACGGCTGGACCATGACAACAGCCGATGCGGCGGCAAGGCAAGCTGATATCACCTCAGCCGCTCTACGGGCGGCATTTCCCGACGGGATTCGTGATATTTTGCGCTATTGGTCGCATATCAATGATCAGACCATGGGCGTGGCTATGGCTGAGCCAGAATTTGCCGGTTTAAAAATCCGCGAGAAGGTGGCTTTTGCGGTGCGCACCCGGCTCGACCAGTTACGCCCCCACAAGGAAGCCGCACGGCGCGCCTCGGCGCTAATGTTGTTGCCGCCATATGCGGCGCTCGGGGCGCAGCTTGCGTGGAAGACGGCGGATGCGATCTGGCGTGGGCTCGGCGATAAATCCACGGATTTCAATTATTATTCAAAGCGCGGGATACTGACGGGTGTGTGGACATCCACTTTCGCGCGTTGGCTATCGGATGACAGCGAGGATGAAGCCCCGACCCGTGCCTTTCTTGATGCCCGCATTGAGAACGTCATGCAGATCGAAAAGCTCAAAGCCAAGGTGAGGGACCTTGACCTCGACCCGCAAAAACCAATCGAATGGCTGGCGAAGATGCGATACCCGGCTGGGGGGTAGGTGAGCGTAAAATACTGTATACAGAATAAGTTGGGGGATGAAATGCAAGTAAATCGCAGAGCATTTGTTGCAGGGGGCGCGATACTAGCGAGTGTCGCATCAACTTCGCACGCGTCAACGAAAAAATCTGGTGGTGGGCGCGCCGAAGCGAAGGCGCTTTCTTCCCTTGAAGACTATATAGATGACCATCGCGCTGACTGGGGCATCCCGGGGATGACTGCGTGTGTTGTGGATCGTAATGGCTTTACCGGGACGATCATGTCTGGCTTGGCCGATGTTGATCGCCGCAAAAAAGTCGGGCCGGATCATCTTTTTCAAATTGGCTCGATCACCAAGATGATGACGGCGCTGGCCGTGTGGTCCTTGATTGACGAAGGGAAACTCTCCCTTGATGCGCGCCTTAAAGATCTGATGCCTGGGCTTGTCATTCGTGACGGTGATAAAATTACGCTCAAACATCTTCTGGATCATACGTCTGGCTTACCAAGCGGCGCGCCGCTGATCATGGATGATGGGTTGTGGACTGAATTTAAGCCGGGAACCAAATGGTCCTATTGTAATCTAGGCTACCGAATTGCCGGCAAGATTGCGGCGCAGGCGGATGGTCGTCCGTTTCCTGAATGTGTTGAGGCGCGCGTTCTTCGCCCGCTGGGTATGATGCAATCTATCGGCGCGATGCGTGTTGCGGACCGCTCGAATTATGCTCAAGGATATGAACCGGCGCGGATGGATCGCCCGGTCATGCGACCCGGCCCGATGACGGCGGCTCCTTGGGTGGACTATGACGGCGCATCGGGATGTATCGCCTCGACGGCATCCGAGATGGCGTTGTTCCTGCGCTTTCTCTTGGCCTTGGCGGACGGCAAAGGCGGACCGGTATTTTCCGATGAAATCGCGAAACAATTTCTAGCGCAACCCGCAGACGCGCCCGGCTGGTCAGAAGGAACGAAATACGGAAACGGTATCGCGCATATTGAACTTGAGGACCGCAATTATCTCCACCATACCGGCGGCATGGTGTCGTTCTCGTCTTCGCTTCATGTAGATCTGGAAGCTGGAGTTGCCGCCTTTGCATCTGGCAATGTTCATTATGCGCTCAACTACCGGCCTCGCGATGTCACCATCTATGCTTGTGAGCTATTACGCGCCGCCCATGAAGACGCTGAGAGACCAACACCGAAGCTAACAAAACCAAAAGTTGAAAAGCCGGAAAAATACGCTGGCCGATTTACAGCCGAGAGCGGCGCTGCGTTTGAAATCGTTGCTGCAGGCGACAAACTAACTATGCGTCAAAATGGTTACGACACTGAAATGCGGCCAATTGGGGACGATAGTTTCGCCTGTAGTGATGAGGCATATCAGACTACGGGATTGCAGTTCGAGATGGAAGATGACGCTGTAATGCGCGCCTGGGCGGGTGACGTAGAATTTTTGCAAAACCCTTCGGGCGGTTTCCTGCCTAAGGCATCGCCGGAACTACAGGCCCTGGCAGGTCGATATGACAGTGATGATCGCTGGAAGTTGCCAGTATGGGTTTACGCCCGCAACGGAAAGCTTTGCATGAGACGGGTAAATTATGTCAGTATACTGACGCCCATGGATGGCGGTGATTGGCGTGTAGGCGAGGGCGGAACCTGGGCGCGTTTTGACGGCGTCTTGGGTGAAAAACCCCAACGCCTCAATATATCGGGGACTTTATATTTCCGCCGGTTTAGCTGAGATTTGTTAGCGGTTACTTTGTGAGGCGGCCAAGCGCGTCACGTGACCCATCTTGCGGCCCGGGCGGGCTTCATGTTTACCGTAAAGGTGAACGCAAGTGTTTGCTTCACCCGCCATTTCGCGCCAGGCATTTGCTTCCTCGCCAATGAGGTTTTCCATCACGGCGTTGGAATGACGAGACGGATCGCCAAGCGGCCAGCCTGCCACCGCGCGGATATGCTGTTCGAATTGCGACACGGCGCAGGCATCAAATGTCCAGTGCCCGGAATTATGGACTCGCGGGGCGAATTCATTGACGATAAGATCACCACTTTTCAGTACAAAGAATTCAACGCCGATGACGCCCACATAATCGAGGGCTTCGAGTATGCTGGAGGCAATAGCCATGGCGTGCGTTGCGGTTTCCTCTGAAACTTTCGCGGGCACTGTCGAGCTTTTCAAGATGCCATTTTGGTGCACATTTTCTGCGGGGTCATAGATCTGGATATCACCATCAGCGCCGCGCGCCGCGATGATGGAGATTTCGCGCTCGAACGGCACAAATCCCTCAAGGATTGACGGCGCCGCGCCGACTTCTTTCCAGGCAATTTTTATGGCTTTTTCAAAGGCGCCGGGTAAGTCGGTATCCTCATCGCGCAAGGTGGTTTGCCCCTTGCCGTCATAGCCAAGCCGACGGGTTTTCAAAATTGCCGGGCGGCCGACTTTTTGAAGGCCAGCTTCCAGTGCGGCAAGATCATCCACCGGATGGAAGGGCGCCGTTGCGACACCAATAGCATTCAGAAACTCTTTTTCCACCAACCGGTCCTGGGCTTTTTCAAGGGCTAATGCGCCCGGGCGGACGACGGCGCCCACTGAGGAGAGAAAACTGACGCAATCCGCCGGGACATTTTCAAATTCATAGGTGATCACATCAACGGCCTTTGCGAATGCGCCAAGCGCCTTTTCATCCGAATAGGATGCGATGGTTTTGGCAAAGCAAACATCATGGGCCGGACAAGTTTCTTCCGGGCAATAAATATGGACTTTTAGCCCGAGGCGCGCGGCCGCCATAGCCAGCATGCGTCCTAACTGGCCACCGCCCATGACGCCAATGATCCCGCCGGGGGGGATGGAGAGGGGGGAATTGTTTGGGGTGAATTTGTTCATAAAGAGAATTTTGCTTTGCTATGCTTCATGCAACCGACCCTTGGTGACGCGAACCAAGGGTTCGCTCCTCAGGATGAAGCTGTGGTTTTTCTAATGCCGCAAACTCTCAACCAATACATCCTTCATCCTGAGGAGCCGCATTTTTGCGGCGTCCCGAAGGATGGGCAGCATAGATTTTCTTGGAATGCGCGTCACTCAATCCTCAACTGCTTTGACGACACTATCCGTTTGTTTGGCGCGCCAGTCATCCAGGCGCTTGGCGAGGGCGTCATCATGGGCAGCAAGCATCGCCGCGGCGAGAAGCCCCGCATTAGCGGCGCCAGCATTGCCGATGGCGACAGTGGCGACAGGGATGCCTTTGGGCATTTGCACGATCGACAACAAACTATCCATACCCTTCAGCGCTTTTGATTGAATGGGTACGCCGATGACTGGAAGCGGGGTCATGGCCGCCGTCATTCCAGGCAGATGTGCCGCGCCGCCAGCCCCGGCGATGATGGCCTTCAGGCCGCGCGATTTGGCGGTCTTGGCATATTCGTAGAGCCGGTCCGGGGTGCGATGGGCGGAGACCACATTGGTCTCGTAGGGAACCCCAAGGGCGTCCAGCATATCGGCGGCGAGCTTCATGGTCGGCCAGTCCGAGCGCGAGCCCATGATAATGCCGACTGCCGGTCCAGCGTCTTTAGTGTCTGCTGCGCTCGCCATGGCGATCTCCTCCGCCGTAAAGAAACGGGGCTTATAGCAGGGTTGGCCAACTCAGCAAGGTGATAGGGTGAGGGGGGAGTAGGGTATTTTCACATATGGCTGACAGGCCAAAATGGTCCGGCAATTGCTGTTCGCCTGCTTTGATGCAGGCCGGAGTTGTTGTGGAACCGCTAAATAATAACGAAACTAGATCAGGAACGCCAGCAGCACAAAGACTATCAAGCCGGCGCCTGACGTGATGGCGGTCTTTTTCAGCAAAGCCCTAGAGGTCAATCCCATCCATAGTCCGCTCAACACAACCAGGATAAGGCTTATCGCCACCAGTTTCTGATAGGCCTTGAAAAGTGTCGGCCCATGCCCCTTATGAAGCTCGATCATTGTCTTTTGAAGGTTTGGTTTGACCCGATTGGCAATCAGCTTCCCTCCCTCAAGCTTAAACTCATAAGAAATGCGTGATGTTGGCCGGGTCACGGCGCTAGTTGCGCCCATTTTGAGATACTCAAACCGATGCTGGACGCTTTGTGCGGCGAGTAAGGCGGAAATATTGTCTTCGAGGTTGCGGCTTGAGAAATCGAGCGTAGCGTCCGCTGGCAGTTCGAGCGGTGTTTTCGTTACGTCACCCTTAATGCCAAAGAGGTAGAGGCCGCCAGATATGGCCACCAAAATGAATACAGGGGCGACGAATGCCGCAATATAGAGATGGAGGAGCATCACATAACGTCGCATCAGCTGTCCTTCTTGAGTTAAGGTGGGCACTCTTTCGTATATTGCTGACTGGTTCAACTAAATAGGCGGCGTGGGCTGATTGTTAGCGGCTGGGTTTTAGGCTGACCAGATTTCAAGCTGAAATGTGTCGGGTGATGAATGCCGGGACGAGGAGACGTCAGTCTTACAGACGGGGGCGCGAGAACCAACGCCTCCTCTTACCGGACGCGGGAGTTGATCGCACTTCAGAAGGGGACGTGTGTGCGACCATATCCGCAATATTGAAACTGGTATGCCGCCACGCTTGTCACAAGGGGCAAGCGGTGAAGCGTTCTTGCGTTGCGCTGAACCGAAAATCAGCTCACGCTGGCGTGAATAGCTGTACTCACCATCATGCGAGGGGTGCTAATAGGAGCTGGTTCCGTTAATAATTGCCGTGGTGAATTGTGGCGGCATGGGGCGAACGGACTTATATTGCGAATCACTTATCGATAAAGTGAGGTGCATGGGTGGGCTGCCTGGCAGGAGATAAAGTCAATGAAAATCGGCGACAATCTAAAAACGCGGACTGCACTTCGCGCTGGGAAGGCGCAAGCCGCAGCGCCCACAGCGAGCGCTACATCGGGCGCGACATCAGGCCCGGCGCCCATCGTTGATAAAATCATGCTTGCCGGAATTCCGCCAGCAGAGCTGACGCCGCGTGTGCGCGACGCCTTGATGACGCTAATGAGCGAAGTGCAGTCCCTGCGAACAGAACTCAAACAGGCCCGCGAACGCCTCGACGGCCTGGAAAAGCTCGCCGATAGCGATCCCATGCTGGATATTTTAAACCGCCGCGCTTTTGTACGTGATCTTGATCGGTCGCTGGCGATGATCGATCGCTATAATATGAGCGCCAGTCTGATCTTTGTTGATTTGAATGATTTGAAAAAAATCAATGACAGCATGGGGCATGGCGCGGGTGATGCCGCCCTTGCTCATGTGGCTGATGTACTCTCGGTAAATGTACGCCAGACCGACTCGGTTGCCCGTTTAGGCGGCGATGAATTTGGCGTGTTGTTGGCGCAAGCCAATTATGACATTGCCATGCGCAAAGCCGATGAGCTGACCACGCTTACCGCCGCTAAACCTGTCCGTTGGAAAAACGGCGAGTTCCATGTGCGGATTTCCAGCGGTGTTGCAGAAATTCCCAAAGGCGTCTCTGCGGCCGAGGCCATGGAGAAGGCCGACACGGCGATGTATGAAGTGAAGCGCCAGAAGTAGTGCGTATCCGGATTGGTGTTCGATTATTAATCTCCGCTCATTCCCGCGCAGGCGGGAATCCAGTTCTTATGACCTCTCTGGATTCCCGCTTTCGGGTTAGTTGGCATTCGCCAACGGGCACCGGTATGAGCGGATAAGGTGCGGTTATTTTCTTATAAACATGACGATCTAATTCAATGAAATTCGTAAGCCAATAAGAATGTTTGTGTTTGAAAAGTGCGCGGTTGCTGGAAACCCTGGTGCTGGAACGATAGAATTACTGCTTGGCGGAGAAAATATTGGCGGATTAGGGGCGCGCACAATAAATTCCTCAACCTTTCGTGTAGGAGCATTGACTTCAAACGTTGACGTTTGAAAATAACGCCCTTCAGCAAATAACTCAAATTTTGGCGTAATCCTTGTGCTTAAGCCTACTATACTTTGCCATGAAATATTGGTTTTTTGGCCAGTTGATTTCTGGGATAGCGGCAGACGTATCATTGGGTTGAAATCAATAAAGCTTGTCTGATGAATTTTGTAATTTACACGCGTTACGCCAATACCGACGCCTACATATGGCGATAATTTGTCCGAGAAAAATCTGTGACCAAACTTTATGTTTAGCATTCCATTTGTACTGTTTAAATCTGCTAGTGTCGAATTTGCGCCTGCACGGAGAAATAATGCATCAGCTATATCAAATTCTTCTGCAAACAGCTCTGGTCCAACGACATTGTCGCGTAACCTTTGATGGCTGCCCTCTGCTTCAATTCGAAGAAAAGTTTTTGGCGATAGTTTAAACTCATATCCAATGGCACCGCCAAACACAGGCCCCGTTGAAAAGTCTGGTTGAGAGGTGGTGATTGCTACGCCATTTGCATCAAAGCCAATGACTTCTGGGAAAATGAAGCCATCTGTTCCATTCGTGCGATCAAAATCAGTGACATCATTTGCAAAGCGGTCCGTTGGTATACTGATGCCGCCAAATGCCGAGACATATGGCTCGGCGGTTGCAATCGCGGGGATAAATAAACCCGCAACTATGAATTGAATTAAAAAGCGCAAAATCCCTCACCCCAATCGCTTGAAGAATTATTCTGCTGGAATATGGAAAGAACACAAGAGCAAGCCGAATTTTCGCAACTGCGAAGTTAACTCACGCAATAATGTCAGGCAGCATCGCATCCTTGAGCTCTTTAATCGTATCTTTCAATTGGAGCTTGCGCTTTTTCAGCCGCGCGATGGACAGGCGATCATAAGAGGATTTGTCTTCAAGGGCGTGGATTGCTGTATCCAGATCCCGGTGTTCTTCTTCCAGGATGGATAACCTGATCGCCATCCCTTCATCATTGGCGCCTTCATAGTCTTCGTCACGCGCCACGAATCGCTTGGCGTCGAGGATCGTTGGGGGCGTCTCACCCTCATTGCCGCCTTTTGAACCGCCATCTTCTGAACCGTTGTCGTCTTTCGCCATTTCAAGCCTTGTTAAGTGATTCGCGCAAATGACGGGATTTTCCTGTCACCAAGCCAGAGCGTCACGAGTTACGCCGACCTTTTGCGAGGTCTTCACCCCAGCGTTTGGTGAGGCTCGATTCTATGCCAAAAAGATCAAGGGTGCGACCGATAGATTGATCAACCAGCGCATCGACGGTTTGGGGCTCTGCATAAAATGCCGGCAGGGGAGGCGCGATAATAGCGCCCATTTCCGATAGCTGTGTCATGGTGCGTAAATGCCCCAGATGAAACGGCGTTTCCCGTACCATCAGCACTAGTTTGCGGTGCTCTTTCAAGACTACATCGGCGGCCCGAGACATCAACGTCGAGGTCACGCCCGTGGCGATCTCTGACATGGTTTTGATGGAGCAGGGGGTAATCACCATCCCCATAGTTTGGAAAGAGCCCGATGATATCGGCGCGCCAATATCCCCAACTGCATAGTGATGATCGGCGAGCGCGCAGAGGTCTTTGGCGGACATGTCAAGCTCATAGCGCAGGGTCATTTCTGCGGCGCGGGAGATCACCAAATGCGTTTCAATACCGGCCTCACGAAGCGCCTCGAGTGCACGTTTTGCATACACAACGCCAGATGCGCCGGTCACGCCAACTATCAGCCTAGTCTTCGATTGCATAATAAACTCAGTGATTTGCCAATAAACTCATAGCCGAAGGGTTAAGGCTTTGCAAAGCATCATGGTTGACGCCGATTAACACACTAAACCGTGACAAACACCCATATTTCGTGCTTATATACGTCATCATTCAACACATGGAGGTAGACTATGGCGATAGAGGCTCATGTGAATACGCTCAGCCAGCGACATCAGGAACTCGAGACGGAGATTAGCGATGAAAATAAACATCCCTCCCATGACGACCTTCACCTTGTAGAACTCAAACGCCAAAAACTCCGAATTAAAGATCAGATCGAAGAACTACGTTTACAGATGAAACCCAACTGACGCGTTTCCTTGATCGACAATAAAATTTTGACACAACAAGCAATATCGTTTTAAGCCAAGGGGCGCAAATCCATGCGCCGCCGTCTCATTTAAAAGGATAGATTAATGGCCGGTCGTTCTGTGGTAATTACGGGCGCAGCAAGGGGTGTCGGCGCGGCTTGCGCCAAACGGTTTGCGGAGGCCGGCGATAAACTTGTCTTGGCGGACAAGGATGAGGCTGCCGGGAAAGAGTTTACGGAAGAGCTCCGTGAGAAAAATTATGAGGTGACTTTCGTTCATGCGGATGTGACCAATCGTTTGCACGTACACAATATCATCGCCGAGGCGTTGGATGCCTATGATGGCATCGATGTTCTGGCGCATACGGTGATGGAGCGTTTTTCAGCGCCATTCCTTGAGACATCAGAAGAAGACTTTGACCGTGTGGTCGCCGCAAATTTGCGCGGCGCCTTTTTGGTCAATCAGGCGGTGGCAAAGCAATTCGTCAAACAGCTGAACGACGACACGTCAAAGCGGCCGCCAGGGGTTATTGTGAATATTGGCTCAGTTGAAGCGGTGACGGCGGCAGCCGACCATGTGGCGTTTGCCGCCTCCCAGGGCGGCCTTCATCAGCTCACGAAAGCGATTGCATTGGCGCTGTCTCCTCACGGTATTCGCGCGAATGCGGTTGGTCTTGGCGGCATCAAATCCGAAATGTCAGATGATGAAGACAAAAACTCCATGCGCAACGCGACCCCATTAAAACGCATCGGGGATCCGGAAGAAGTCGCAGAAGTTGTCTTTTTCCTCGCCAACCCTGCGTCCTCATATGTGACCGGGCAGTGTATTTTTGTTGATGGCGGGCGCCTTGTGCAGGCCCATCGGCAGGAGAACAACGGATAGACTTAAATAGCCTAGCTGTTGCGGGCTTATTCCTCGGAAGATCCGCCAATATTTGCAAAAACCTTATTGAGGTCCACAGTCTGGCTTTCCTCTTCTGCAGTTTTTGGTGTGGCGGGTTCAACTGTGGGGCGCCAGCGCTGGTCCTTCAGCGGGCTTGATGCCTTCAAGTTTTGCTTTCTTCGCAGCGGCTTTTCGAACAACCGTATCAAGATCAATTTGTGTGCATAGACCAAGGCCGACCGGATCTTGCGGCTGAAGGTTTGCCGCGTTCCAGTGTGAACGATCGCGAATGGATTGAATCGTGGTCTTGGTTGTGCCCAGCAGCTTACCAATTTGCGAATCCGGCACTTCCGGGTGGTTGCGCACCATCCACGCGATGGCGTCAGGGCGATTTTGTCGCTTTGAAACAGGTGTGTAACGTGGGCCCTTTTTGGTGCGGTCAACGACCATGGTTTTCGGCTGAGAGAGGACCAATCGGTGTTTTTCGTCGCTCTGGCCTTTTTCGATTTCATCGCGGGTTAACTGGTGGGTGGTGATGGGATCAATACCGCGCACGCCAGCGCCAACATCCCCGTCTGCGATGCCTTTGACCTGCAGGATATGGAGGCCGCAAAAATCAGCGATCTGGTCAAATGTCAAAGCGGTATTATCAATCAACCAGACAGCGGTGGCGATGGGCATTAGCGGGTGGTCGGCCATGGAGGGTCTCCAGTTTTCTGCAACTCAATAAGGCTCGTATCCGGCGCTCCTTTTGGAGCGCCGCGCTAACCGCCGGAATTTTCGGGGGAAGCGCCGCGTGAAACACGCGAGTGACCGCGCATATATATCCATTGGCGCCATCCGCCAAGGGAATTCACGTCATTTTGAGGACAATTTTGCCCAAATGTTCTCCGGATTCCATGCGGCGATGGGCTTTAGCGGCTTCCACAAAGGAAAAGGTGCTGTCGATGGCCGGTTTGATCTTGCCGACCTCAATCAAAGGCCAAATATATGTCCGTAACCCATTGGCAAGGCGAAGCTTTTCCGATGGAGACCGGCTTTTCATGGTGGACCCGGAAAGGCGCAGGTGTTTTTGCATGATCGTCAATATGTTGATCGTTGCTTCCGGCCCCCGCAAGAAAGCGATGGAGACATGACGCCCGCCGGGATTGAGGCAGGCGATGTTCCGGGAGACGAAATCTCCCCCCGCCATATCGAGCACCACATCGACGCCGCCGCTTTCGGCAATTTTCTGGTCCCAGGGATCATTTTCATAATGATAGGCGGCATCGACACCGAGCCCCTTCAGTGCAGCGCATTTCTCGTCTGAGCCAGCGGTGGCGATGACCCTCGCGCCGACAGCTTTGGCCATAGCGATTGCGGTGACGCCAATGCCGCTGGTGCCGCCATGAACCAACAGCATCTCGCCGGGTTTAAGTCCGGCATCGTCAAAGACATTGGCCCAGACTGTGAAGAATGTCTCGGGGATGGCGGCTGCTTCAACAAAAGACAGTCCCTTGGGGATTGGCAAACAGGCGCCCGCATCGACAGTGGCATATTGCGCGTAGCCGCCACCGGGAAGCAGCGCGCAAACCTTGTCGCCGACCGTGAAGCCGGAAACCTCGGGGCCGAGCGCCGCAATCTCACCAGCAGCCTCCAGCCCCGGAATATCCGTTGCTCCGGGAGGCGGCGGATAAAATCCGCGCCGCTGGAGCACTTCCGGGCGATTGATTCCGGCAGCTTTAATGCGGATCAATACTTCGTTGCCCGTGGGGGTCGGGGTCGGCCTTGTCGTGGGCTTTAAGACCTCCGGGTCGCCATGCTCGGTGATCTCAATGGCAGTCATGGTTTTCGGGATGAGGGCATCGGGGTTTGTCACGAGATAATTTTCCATTTGATTTTATTCATTCTTGAACCCGGCAGCTGAATTTCGCAAACTGTCATCCGGGAAGACAAAAGGAGACGTTGCCATGGATGAGGAAGTATTGAGCGAAAAACCTGATCTGGCGCTGGGGT
>JAADIH010000052.1:10708-16908 GCA_013151435.1 Alphaproteobacteria bacterium | reverse complement strand
TCCCGGCTGAGCTCGTGGAAACGCGCCCCTGGGACGACAGCGACACGCTTTCACGGGCCAATCCCGCAGGCGCCATCCCAGTGTTGATCGATGAGCCGCCAACTGGCGGCAGTCTTTGCGTTTCCCCGCCAGCGGCCATCATTGAGTATCTTGAAGATGCGTATCCGGCGGCGTCTTTACTGCCCTTGACCTCGGCGGCGCGCGCCGAAACCAGACGGCTTTGCATGTGGTTTCTCGACAAATTTGAACGCGAGGTCATCGGCCTTATCGTCAGAGAACGGATTGATAAACGCCTCATGCGTTGCGGCCAGGCGGATTATGATCTGCTAAAACAGGGGAAGGCTGCTCTCTCCTGGCATCTCGATTATCTGGCCTGGTTATTGGACCAGCGCACGTGGCTCGCAGGTGAAAAGTTCTCCGCCGCTGATATTGGGCGCGTATTTATCATCACTTGATTATGTTGACGCTGTCCCCTGGGATCAATTTTCCACAGTGAAAGACTGGTATGCGCGCATCAAGTCACGGCCAAGTATGCGCCCAATTCTTCGTGATCGCATTGATGGACTACCGCCACCGTCCCATTTCGCAGATCCAGACTTCTAGCCATGTCGCGAGAAAGCACGAAAAAAGGCGAGCAGCGTGAAGATCAACAAAAAGAACTAATTCATGGTGAAGCGCTAAGCTTGGGGTTTTGCTCTGTAGGCTTTTCCACTGCGACATTGCCAGAGAATATCCAGCAACGATTCCATGCCTTTATCGATGACAGTCGCCATGGGGACATGGCGTGGCTCGCAAATCGATCCCATCACCGCACTGACCCGCAAGCCTTATGGCCCGAAGCCCAAAGTGTCATTGTCCTAGGTATGAATTACGGGCCAGACGCCGACCCCTTATTGGCGTTAGAAAAAAAATCATCCGGCGCCATATCCGTATATGCGCAGAACAAAGATTATCACGACACCGTCAAGAAACGCATGAAACGCTTAGCCCGGTGGATGGTTGAGCAATTTGGCTGCGATGTGAAAGTCTTTGTGGATACGGCGCCGGTAATGGAAAAACCGCTCGCGGCGCAAGGCGGAATCGGCTGGCAAGGAAAGCACACCAACCTTGTCTCACGTGAATTTGGAGCCTGGATGTTTCTAGGCGCTATCTTCACGACGCTCGACATTAAGCCTGACGATCCAGAGACAGATCATTGCGGCTCCTGTCAACAATGCCTCGATATCTGCCCGACAAATGCATTCCCAGCACCCTACCAACTCGATGCGCGCCGGTGCATTTCCTATCTAACGATTGAACACAAAGGCCCGGTCCCCGTTCAGTATCGAAAAGCCCTAGGCAACCGCATCTATGGGTGCGACGATTGTCTGGCTGTATGCCCGTGGAATAAGTTTGCGTCTCTGGCGCAGGAAACTGCTTTTCATGCGCGTGAGAAATTGCGGGCCCCTCCTCTGGAATATCTCGCCACCCTTGATGACGCGGCTTTTAGGTCTTTGTTTTCAGGTTCGCCCATAAAACGCACTGGGCGCAACCGATTCTTGCGAAATGTGCTGATTGCAATTGGTAACTCTAATGATCGCGCACTGTACCCGGCGGCAATCCGATTGCTAGGCGATGAAGATGCTACCGTGCGCGGCAGCGCGGTCTGGGCTGTAGGTGAACTTGCAAGCGCCGCAGAGAAAATATCACTCTATGAGCAATATGCCTCAACTGAAGAGGATGAAGACGTGTTACACGAATGGAAATCCATCAGCGCGGTTTAGATTTCAATCGTCACCTGAACGCTGGCTTTCGCAAAATTGCCATTGTCATCTTCAACCCAATAATAAAACTCATCCCCACCAACATAATTCGGATCAGGAATATAGGTCAACGTACCATCATCATTATCGAACACTCGACCATGACGTGGATTTACCAAACCATCAACCGCGATGTTATCGCCGTCGGGGTCAAAATCATTGGCAAGAACATCAATAATAATCGAACCATTTTCAATGACGGTCGCAAAGTCCGTACGCGCAACCGGCGCCGCGCTATTGATATCCAGGATGCCATTATTGACTGGATCAACACGTGTAAAGCCACCAGACCCATTGAGATTGCCGGTATCCGGATTTTCAACAAAGACAGCGACTTTATTTATCTCACCCGTGGCGCGGTCTGAAAAATACTGATCGAATGCCGTAACATTTCGGCCATCCGGCAATGTCCAATAGCCTTCTTGCTCCACAGCGCCGCGTAAAGAGTACCAATTATAGAGAAGCGGGTCCCATGTTGGAGATATCTCTGTTTCGCCAATGCTGTCCGTCTTTGTACCAGAAAGTTCAATATTTCCTGCCGCCGGGTTTTGCGGCGCCCTCTCGAATGCACCCAGATCAGACACAAAAGAGAGAACAGATCCATCTAGATCACTGCTCGACAAGATCAAATCGTTGCTATCCCTATTCACATAATCATTCGCTACATTTGTAATCGTTGGATCGATGACGACATAGCCAAATTCCCCATCAAATGGATTATTCAAATTAACAAGGGTCTTACTGAACAAAAACCCATTTTGAAATCCGTCTATATTGACATTGTTAAAGGTCATATCGAAGACATTTGGACCAAGTTCAAAACCATTAACTGCAGCCCCGGCGCCTGAAGACCGGTCTGTACCGATGACATCTATATCCTTAAACGTATAGCGCCCAGTATACTGAACGTGAACGCCAAACCGTGTTTCCCAAGCGGTGAAATCCTCAATCACCGAGCGAACATCATTGCCCTGTTCCGGGCCGCCCTTGATGACGACCAGTCCTGAACCGGTGGCAATCGACTCGTTTCCGGCAAAGCTGGTGATCGATGGCGTGCTGACCAGCGCATCATCAAGATAGCGCAGGGATTCAGGCTGATCGAGGTTTTCCGCCAACACATTGATGTTGCCATTCCCGCGCGACATGAAAACAAACCCCTCACCGCCCGGAACGCCTGCCGCAACATTATCGACGGCATCAATAAGGCGCCCTTGAAACCAGAAGCCAGATCCCGTCCGACCAAGGTCGAAGGCGGCCACATCGTCAACCCATTTAGGACCGCCGGCCACACCTTCCGACAGAATAGAGATATTATTAGCCCAACGGCCAGTCTCATTACCGGTTTCGGCCACAAATCCGGAACCAAAGGCGTTATAAACCGCATTATCTGCGAGAATGGCGTTAGAATCGTGTTGCACAACACCCCAACCAGGCGACCCCCAAATTGCATTGCCTACCAACATGACGGGATTGTCCAGATCATCGACGCCGGCATGATGTAGGTGCAAAGGGTAGCGCGCCTTCACATTCGTGTCCGATTGGGTCGACGATAAATCTGCAACATCAAAAGCACGTTCTGATTTATCAGTGCGGCCGAGCTCATTAAACTCAGCATAGCGTATGTCAATTATGTCAGACTGCATGAACATCACATGTCCACGCTGATGAACGGGTAAGTCATCAACATTTTCTGTTTCAAAACGCACATTGCGCGAATAATTTGCAACATAGGCCTTTAGATCTGCACGCGGTGTATCATGATCAAATTCAAGCGCTTTGTTGAATGTAATAACATTCCCAACAATAGACGTAATGATCAGTTCCTCGTCTTCTGTTGTAATATTGCGGTCGGACCCCGGAGCGAGGCTCTCGGTGAACGGCGTTAAATGCGTTCCGGTGAGAACCAGCTTGTCACCAACATTCCACCCTTCGGGCGGCGCCTCCAATGTGATCGATGTATCGCCTGCCATGGGGTCTGTAGCGACTTTCAAAAAGGCTTCTTTTTCAGCGCCATGCACCTCGAAGTCACCCATACTAACCACACCGCGCGACAGCAGCATCGGATCCCAGGAAACATCAATCGGACCATTATCAGCAATCTGGATGACAGCACTAACATTTGCTGCAACTGGATTATCGACAGTACCGATTGTTACGTGACCCTTCATCGACACAACAAAAGTGTCCACCTCCATGAACGTATTGATATCGGTTGCAAAATCGAGATTGCCATCAACCCGTACCGTAAAGAGTGAAACCGCACTCTCACCGTCATACGTCACCGTCACTCCATCAGAGATTAGAACTTGCGCGCCCTCTCCCGGTACTTCACCATTGGCCCAGGTGTTAGGATCAAACCATGACCCATTATTCACAGCAACATGGGTGGCGTCTGCTTCCGGCACCAGATTGAGCGCCATCATATTATCGGCGCCGTCCCCCATATTCATTCCATTGCCGTCATGACCAGCATTACCACCAGAAGCTTGACCGGGACTTCCCTGATCGCCAGCATCACCGACATTGATTTCAACGGTGGCTTCACTCAGCACGCCATCGGGGCCGCGAATTTCATATTTAAAAGACGCAGGTCCTTCATAGCCGGCATCGGGGGTGAATGTGATGATGCCATTGTGAAGCGCCACAGTTCCATTGGCGGCGCCAAATACGCGCACAAGCTCAAGCGTCCCATTGCCAGGAGCCAAATCATTCGCCAGCAAATCTGAAGCGGCAATTTGCAGTGAATCGCCGACATCAGTGCTGAAATTCCCGTCATCCTGAGCGATTCCTTGCGCCGGAGGGAATTCCCCAGCGGATACAGGCGTTGGAGCGCCCCCCGCAGACGGCGCACTACTGTCGTTCGGCGCATCTCCGTCGCCGCCGAGCCCCAACTCGCGCTTGCCAGTGCTGAGGCAACCCTCGGCTAGCAATAGCGGGGCTAGAAGGCTTGCATTTGAAAGCATCTGGCGCGCGCCACGGCGACGAGACCTCTGTATGGGCTTTATTTTCGGGTTAGATTTTGTCGCTGAGATCAAATCATCAATATCAATGGAGTTGGCTAGAAAGGCGCCGACATCGTCTCGATAATTTATGCTCATAACTTCACACTCATACATTTGGCTAAGCAGAGACCTAAAAAGTGAGGCGCCAGCCGATGAATACTATTTGTTGCGCGATGTTTTTGTGCAACAGCCAATAGGTAACGAAAGGTAGAATAGAATGTCTTGATCGAATCATTTGAATTGTTATCATCTGCCGCATAAAACAGCAGCTTACGGATTATTTATGATTCTGCTGGGAAATAACTATAAGCAATAGTAAACAAGGGCTAACCTAGCCCTAATGAGAAAATTCGGATTCATTAAAAATATGTAAGCGGGATGCGTTGCTCTTAAACAAAATAATTAGCGAATCATGCTGATTCTTTAATCTGTTGGCGCCCGGTGACTTCTAAGGGAATCATGTCAGCATTGTTTATTTGCGAATCTTCCCCACCAACAGAAGATGCCGCAACGCCAAATAAATCAGCATCAACAATGCCCCGTTGAATGAAACGCTCACGATCAGCCTCAGGCGACCACCCAAGCACAGATTTTGCTGCATCATTTTTGTACGGCGATAATTGCGCCCGCGATTTCCAATCCCGAAAGCTAGGTCTTGTGATGTCGGTACGCTTTGCAAGCAGGCGCTTGGCCCAATATTTCACAACATCGATCACATAATAAGTCCAGATCGGCGTCGGTTTAGCCCGCATGGTGACTTTATTGGCCTTACCAATTTCGGAAAAATAATCACCTGCCGATAACATCGGATCGCCGATCAAATTAAACGATTGACCAAGCACGTCTTCTGCTTCTCCCGCCAAAACAAGACCGTCAGCAATATCGTCAACAAGCACGAAGGGCATTTTGTTGCGACCATCACCCCAAAGCTTACAGGCGGTTGCGCCGCGCCACATGGCAATGCCCCAATGCTGCAGCGGGCCAGCTTTGCCGATCACAATCCCGGGGCGCACAATGACAAGCGGTAATTTCTTTTCGCGCTCAAGTTTTTTCAACACAGATTCGCACGCCGCCTTCGAGCGCGCATAGAGATTACGTCGTGGAAGATCAAAATCGAATGGCGTCGCCTCACTAATCGGTCTATCCGGCTGCGAGGCGTCATAACTGTCGATGGTGCCGGTATAAATGAGGCGATCAACACCCGCCTTCAGACACGCCTCACCAATCCGGCGCGTCACGGCGACATCATTTTCCAGGTAACCCACCCATGAGTTTTCTGTGGCTTTGGCGAGGTGGAAAACAACGTCAACGCCTTCCATGGCCTTCAATAGATCGCCCTCTGATTTTAGACTGCCAGTCGTCACGCTGATACGCCCATCGTCACGCTCAAATCCGC
>JAADIH010000052.1:0-10695 GCA_013151435.1 Alphaproteobacteria bacterium | reverse complement strand
ACGCGAACCTGATATCCCTCATCAGCAAGCGTCCCCACCAGAGCGCGGCCGATAAAACCAGTGCCGCCAATGACGAGCGTAGTTTTTCCATTATCCGGTTTAGCCGTGCCATGCCGCGCAGAAGAAACCGGGGCCTCGAATTGCGGACGTGCTTGGTCGAGAGTCTGTTCAATCAGGCGCGTAGAGATTGTCGCCAGCCCAGCACTCAACCGCCAATCAACCGATTTCTGCTCATGCATGGCGCCATAAAAACTTTCAACCGCGCGCGTTATCGACAGACCATAAGGTGATAATCCGTTAAGGGATCTAATCTGCCTGGCCGCATTGCCTAATCCAGATTGCAGAGCCTGACCCGCAATAGATAGTTGCGCGGCGAAGGGGCCGATGACGATATCTTGATGCCCAGCGCGCTCCAGCCGATAGGTGTCTTGCGCAAAATCATAGGTGGCGCATCCACCGAGCCCGCGCAGTCGCACACTTCTATTATCGTGGCCTTCGATCAGGGAAAGATTGATGGTGACCGCGGCCCCACCCGCCTCGCCCGATATACGCCAGGTTTGATAGTGACGCACATTGCCAGGAGGTGTGATCGGGTTACGCAACGAAACATCGATATTTTGAAACTCGCCAAATATATCAGCGATGAATGCAAACAGATGAGAGCCGATTTCGAAAAGAATATTCTCCGGATTGCGCAGCATCCAAAGTCCAAACGGCCCTGAGCGCAGCGGCGGCAACGGGAATTGCCAATTGGCTTCAAATGTATCGATGGGTCCTATCACGCCGTCAGCAACATCGCGCTTTAACCGGTCATAGGACGGCAGCATCAAAAAGTTATGATTGACGCCGAGGGCGACACCTTTGGTTTTCGCCAACGTATCCAGTGATGAACACTCATCGGCACTAAGCGCAAAAGGTTTTTCCACAAACGCCGCCCGCCCGGATTCAAGAATTTTTCGAGTCGCTTCAACATGGCAGTTTGGAGGGGTCAGGACATGAACGCAGTCAACATCATCGCGGTCAAGAAGTGCATCAAGAGAAGTCTCAATCCCCTTCACCCCATGGGCGTCCGCAAAGCTCTTCGCCGCATCCCCAGAGAGATCGCAAATTGCAGATATCTCGACACCGCGCTGGCGGCGCAAAGCGTCAACATGCCATTTCGCAATATATCCGGCGCCCAAAAGTGCAGTTTTTATATTTCCTGCAGACATCAGTATCTTCCCGGCTCATTTAACTTATTTATATTCGACAATTGCAACGTCCCGCTTGAACATCCGCTTTCGCCGATAGTCTACTATACCTATCAGGTTTGGAAATTTTGAAAGCGTTAAGAAACCAGCATGAAGTCCCGCATGGGATGGGTATGCGCCCTGTTTAATGAGTTTTGCACGCGTTCTGACAAAGGAAAGCCCATAAAGCGCGAGCAAAGCAAAGCTCCAACCATTAGTGAAAGGCGCCGCAACCAACACCACCACAGGCAATACCAGCCCCCACAACCAGGCCCGGCGACGCGGCCCAGCAAAATACCCAGGATGCATTTCGCTAACCTGCGCATAGGCGTGGCCCGCGCGGATCGCGCGGCGCCACCATTGGCTAAAATGGCGCATATCAGCATCATGAAAACACAAATCATGATCGATACGGCGGATCTTGTAGCCCGCTGCACGCACACGAATACAAAAATCGTCATCCTCAGCAGCAATGACAGCTGGGTTAAACCCATTCACACTTTCAAATACATCAGTGCTCGTCATAAATATCCCGCCGCAAGCATCAATATCGCCAATGGGGCCGTTCCATTCCATCTCGCAAAGTCGGTTATAGATCGTCGCATCGGGGCGGAGCTCCCGACACCGACCAGTAACAACACCGATATCCTTGCTTGCGCGTAGCGCCTCAATGCCAGCTTCTGGAAAGCCATCTGCAAGGGCGCAATCGCCGTCAATAAACATGACATGATCTATGTCCGGCCAACGCTCCTTCAGTGTGGAAAAACCCTCATTGCGTGAGCGCGCTGCTGTATAAGATTCGTTATTGGAGAGCTTCAAAACAAAAACGCCGAGACGGGTTGCAATATCAACGCTGTCGTCGTGAGAGCCTGAGTCCACATAAATGATCCGATCAGATTGTTTGAGTAGCGATGAGAGGCATCGCTCAAGGCGCATGCCTTCGTTGCGTCCGATCGCAACAAACCCAATATCAGGATGCGACTTCTCCACGCTAGCGCTCACCCGTTCGGTCATCTGCGTCACTGCTTCTCGTCGGGGTCCAGCTCTTGGCTGAAGCACGACCCTCGGCGTTATAGACCTCGCGTTTTGCCGCAAGAAAAGGCGCGAGGCCCCTAAGACTAGATAATGGCAGCGCTTCCCTGCCGAATTTCACCCAAGCCGCCATGATTGAAATCAAAACTATCAACATCGCCGCCACGGAAACAATCAACGGACCCAGCACGCCAAATGGCGCCGCCAGTAAACTCGCGACAACAACCAGTGCAATGATGGCGAGAAGATTCATGATTGGCGGGATCAACAAGTCCAGTGCAATCGCGCAGAGACCTATATTGCCGCTCATAATTCCCTTTGCAAGGGAAGGCAAAGCCCGGATCGCCGCGAGGCGTTGCGACCCATGCTCCCACCGCGCACGCTGTTTCGCCAGCGCCTTATCCGTAGACGGAAATTCGCTTGTTACCACCGCATCCAGAAGCAATAGCGGCGGTGTGCGCTGTTCGGTGAGGTTCAATGTTAATGCTAGATCTTCAACAATCTCTCCGGACCCGAGGTCCAAATACTCCGCAACCCCCCATGGCAGCGCCAGCCCGGCGCCCGTAAAGCGGCTGACACCAAAGAAGCGATCAAGTCCACGCATGCGAACATGGTTCATAAAAATCCAGGCAAATTCTGATACGTGCAACCGCGGCCCGGCGCCGCCCGGCGCCTTCATCAGATAGAGTGCTTGCACGGGGCGGCTTTCCTGTTCGGCAGCGCCAGCAAGTTTTTCTAAAGAGCCGTCAGCGATCACGCAATCAGCGTCAATAAAAACCACTGTTTTCGGGGGCGCCTCTTTCAGCCTATCGAGCGCGAATTGCAGCGCATAACCTTTGCCGCGACGGGCTGGATCATTGCGCTCCCAACATTGCGCGCCTGCCGATGTTACAACCGACGCCGTGTTATCCGTACAGTTATCCGCCACGACGATAACGCGATCACCAGGCCGGGTTTGCGACTGAATGGCTGTAAGCGTTGCGCTGATAGACGTCGATTCATTATGCGCCGGAATGACCACCGCAATAAGGCCAGGCTCATCATTGACATCAAGCTGCTTTTTTTGCGGCAACAATGCGCCTATGATTTCAATCGCCAGCAATACTGCAATACAAAAAACGATTGCTCCCGGGATTAGGAGGGCTATTTCAAAGAACTGTATCATCGTCACCTCCTCCCAATTGTTTGGGAGCGACATCCATTCTTAATCACGCCCACTGAGTGATGCTGAGTTACGATGCGCGCCGCGGTCTTTTCGCGCCAAGCCAAAAATTCATAACGCCGAAAAATTCGGCAAATCTTCCAATCACTGTGCAATATCCAAAACTCCAGGAGGATGGCGCAAAAATCCCATGCCGGACGGTGGCTGCGAGAATTTTCGCTACATAAACTGCGCCGCCAAATCCCAACACCAATCCGGCGACAAGCGGCGCCGAGGTCAGAGGTGAAAACATCGCCGCCCCCGCAGCACCGAGAATAGCAGCGCTGAGAACGGCTGCGGGGAACAAAAAACCCCAAAATACTGCACGGGCAACGCCCATAACGCCAAGCCGTTCAGGCGGCCCTCCGTGAAGGGAGACGCTATAAGCATTTTGATAACCCCGCTTCACGGCGCTAGACCACCAGCCCTTACGAATGCTCCGTGACGGGTTGCACATCATCATAGTGTCCTCAAGCCGCCAGATATGCCCGCCCCGTCGGCGCAGCCTGATACAAAGATCAGCAGTTTCCGATGTCAGTAAGTCACCTCGAAACCCTCCGACGGCCTCGAATTTTTCTGTGCTCATCAAAGCTGAGCCACCAATGGTTGTTTGCGTTTCTCCGTTAATCGCACGGCGCGTTTGGTCTGCCACGGTTAGATGATCCAGCGACTTTTCAGACGCTGAGGTCAACCATCCTTCTACGATGGCAACTTCCGCGCGGCGATTCATGAACTTCTGCGCGGCTCCAATCCAATCCGGATCGAGGGCGCATTCTGCATCAATAAATTGCACGAACTTAATATGCGGCGCTATTTTTTTCAGTTGCCGATAGGCGGCGTTTCGAGCCCGCCCCCCAGTCGATAACGCTTGCTCATTTTCATCGACAACAATAGCGCCAGCCTGGCGGGCGATTGCATTCGCTTCCTTATCACCACCAATAGAAACAAATACAATGGCGCACCCGTCCCCTGCCGATCGGATTGCCGCTTCTGGAGAATTTCTATCGTGACCAATGACGATCACGCCAGTAACGGCGCTTTCTTCATTTTGCACCGCTGGCTGATGAATAGGCGCCGTCTGGGCCATTGGCTGAATTTTGGGCTCAGCCTGAGTTTGTATGGTGGATTTTAGATCAGCAACTGTCTTGGCGACCGTGGCCGAGGCTAAAGAAGATGGTGCAAGGCTCGCTTTCGGATCGGGGGGGGCGCTATGCGATTGATATCGCGGGCGATCATCAAGCTGTGGGGGATCGCCGGTGGTATCAACCCCACCCTCTCGAACAGATCGGGTGTGCCGATCAGGCGCTTCAGTCTTAGGCTGTGTACGAACAAATGCATCTTGCCCACTTTGAGGTGCAGCCTTATCCATCGGCGCCAAATCATCAGAAGCAAGGCCAAATACGCCATATTCCATCTTATCGCGAATGACATTTCGTATTGTCTCTACACCGACAACCAAGTCCTCAGCTGAGAAGGCGTAGACGAGCGCCGTGTCAGCGATGATATTAATAACACGCGGAACGCCGTTGGACTGCTCAGCAATGAGATCGATCGCTCGCTCGGTAAATATCCGCCTGTTGCACGCCGCTATAGCAAGCCTTGTTTCAACATAGGCCTGGACTTCCGACCGGGAGAGTGGCGTCAGATGAAAATCCGCCCCCACTCTCTGCGCGAGCTGTAGTAACTCAGGCTGATTGAGAAGATCTTTCAATTGCGGTTGACCAACAAGAATTAGCTGCAACAGTTGATCTTTTCCAGCATTGATGTTTGACAGCAGACGCAGCTCTTCCAACATATCCGTCGACAAATTCTGCGCCTCGTCAATAATCAGGACGATGCGTTTTCCTTTGGCATACTCACTAATAAAAAAGGACTGGAGCTGAGCAAAAAGTTCAACATGAGTTTTACCGGCAAAAGGCTGGCCAAAACCCATCAGGACCCAGCTTAAAAGATCGCCTCGCCCTTGTTGCACATTCGACAGAAGAGATACTGTGTGAGTATCGGAAAGCTGATCGAGAAGCCGATGAACAAGAGTTGTCTTGCCGCAACCAACCTCGCCCGTGATGACAGATATGCCAGCACAGTTGAGCACGCCATATTCCAGCATAGCGTAGGCAAGCCGGTGAGTGCGGCCCCAGTAGAGGAAAGACGGGTCAGGCTGAATGGAAAATGGCTTTTCCGTCAGTCCGAAAAACTGTTCATACATTCAGGCTTACTCCGCGCAGCAATGATAAGCCCACAACGCTCCCACTAAGAATTGACATATTTGGGCGCCTACAAACGCGACAACAACACATTGATCTCATCTGCATATTTAAATCCGTCACCACCTGCATCCAGCGCTTTTTCCAACGCTATCTTGGCATTGGCCATGTCACCCGCCGCAAAATATGCAGCGCCGAGATGATAGCTGATTTCCGCAATGTGACTGGCGTTCTGCGCTGCTTCTGACAGGAATTCGATAGCCTTGTCAAAATCGCCGGCGCGATAATAAGCCCATCCCACGGTATCTTGAAATAAGGGGTTTTCCTGGTCTTCGAGCACCTTGGCAACGTCAAGCGCCCGCGCGATGCTGGCTGCATCCATGCGCAGATCGCTCGACAGGCTGACAAAATTATTCGCGACGACGCGGTTGTCAGGTCGCTCCTCCACCAAGGCCTCATAGATCTCAAAAGCTTGCTCCATCTGGCCGCTACTCAACAATGCATCGGCTTTAAAAACCCGCAATGCAGTACTATCCGGCGCCGCCGCCAATCCGTCTTCGATCAATTGAACTGCTTTTTCGGATTGCCCCGTACGCTGATAATAACGATATAGAAGCTCAAACGCTTCTGGGCGAGCGCTGTCGCGCTCCACAGCAGCCAACAAAACCTTCTCCGCATCCTCTTCCTGCTGCTTTGATCCATAGACCTGCGCCAACAGGATATACGCAGCGTAATTATCCTCTTCTGAAGCGATAATGCGTTGCAATAGTTCCTGCGCCTCTTCAACACGGTCTGAACGCAGATACGCCGACACCAGAGTCGAGAGCGGCCGACTTGCAAGCGGCGAATTTTCATTTTGTTGCGTTAGCGTCTCGATCATCCGATCATAGTCACCAAGGCCTTCATAGGCGGCGGACCGAATGCGCTCTGCAACTTCATCCTGATTTTCAAGCCTCGCAAGGATTTCCGAAACCTCCTCAGCGCCGCGCCAGTTTTGTTGCGACAACCGAATTCCAGCGAGAAGTTTCAAATTATCAATATGACCTGGATAAGCGGCAAGTGACGCCACCAGAACCTCTTCTGCACGCACAGAATTATCCTGGCGTAAATGAAATTTGGCAAATGCATTGCCTATTTTCGCGTTTTGACCACTAGCCTCAAAGGCTTTTGCAAATTCTGCACGGGCGGAGCTCGGGCTTCCTTGCAGCTCAAACGCCATCGCCATAAGCACCATCGCTTCAGAAGAATCCGGATCATTATCGAGTGCAGTGCGCAAATCCAGGATGGCGGCGTCAAATTCTCCGCCAGCAATCAATAGACCGGCACGCTTAATCATCGCGTCTGTGTTGCGCTCATCGACCTCAAGAATTTCCGCAATAATAGCATCAGCCAGGTCACGCTCATCATTTCTAAGATGTTCCGCTGCGATTAAATTTTTTGCCCGCAAAACAACGCTCATATCATCTGATTGCGCAAGCGCGGATAGCACTTCATTGGCCCCGTTTGTGTCGCCCTTTGTAACAAGAAACTCAACCAGCGAAAATTTAAGCTCAGAATTCTCAGGCTCAGCCTCTACATATCCTTTCATGCGCGCGGTCGCCGCCGCTTCGCCTTCATTCATCATAACGAGACGAACAACATCAAGCTTTGCATCCAAGTTTTCAGGCTCAAGATCGACGATGATTTCAAGCTGTGACGTCGCTGCAGCATATTCTTCACGTTTGATTAGATCCGTTGTGTAGATGCGACGATAGGCGACTTCTTCTGGAAACAGCCGGATCAAATCAGCATATGCCACGCGCACATCTTCTTCGCGTCCAAGCCGCCCTAAGAGACTGATACGCAAAAGCTGTAAGATCGCGATGTCTGGCTTGATGGCAATTGCCTGATCAAGCTCCATCAGCGCTTCTTCATATTCGCCCGCAATCGTGCGCTCTGTCGCAATGACCGTGACCGCCTCAGGATTTGCTGGATCAACAGCAAGGACTCTGCGCGCCAACTCAATCGCGCGAGCATTATCGCCAAGCTTAAATTGGATTGCCGCCATAAGACTGATGGCGCTAATGTCGTCAGGGTTGATGGCAAGCGCATTTTCAGCATGTTCCAGCGCTGCTGTCTCATCGCGCGCAACAAGGTAGAGTTTGCCGATTTTTACTTGCGCTTCAATATTTTCGGGGTCGAGCCTTACAATGCGATGCAGCAACCCGAACAGGCTTTTATAGTCGCCTTTTTGTTCTGCAATGTCGACGAGCCCAGAGAGTGCGGGAATATGCTCTTCATCAATCTTCAGGGCATTTTGGAACTGCACATTCGCCCGCCCGATATCGCCGTCGGCAAGATATTCAGCTCCACTGCGCGAATATTCCTCAAGCCGCTCTTCCGGGGACGAGCACCCTGCTGCTGCCACACAAAAAATAAACACGGCGCCAAGACGCCTTGCGTCGCGCCAGCCCATACGGGATCTCTTATTGGGACGTATTTTCATCACGGCCGTCGCATCCATCTGGTTTCCACTCATTCCTGTCCCCTTTTTGGTACTTCCCACCAACTCTAATGGCTCAAGCCCCCTCACCTAGACAGCTGAACCTTGGCTGGATTGGGGGGCCAATCGCTCATCAGCAGTATTATCAATTGGATAGCGCATATTGTTCGCACAAAAAACCTTCATTTGACGTTGATTGACGCCGCGCAGAAAAATCTGCGCCCTATGCGCTGCCGTGTTTTTCTCGAGCATCAAGACCAAACCCAAAAAAGCCCGGTCAAATGCGCCGATTTCGGTCAAATCGAGTACGATGTCTGAGCCGATGGCTGCTGCTGCGCGAAATGCCTCTCGGACTGGTCCCAGGGACGCAAACAGCAGATCACCTGATAATAGGATGGTTACCCTTTTAGCGCCCTGTACTAAATCAGCCTTCGCTGGCCGGCCTGAAGCATTTTTTGGTGCAAGACCCAACTGTGGCAGCAACCTACTCCAAAAAATCGACATCAGCGCCAGACCGTCATTGAAGTAACGCCGCCACAGGGCGGGCTCCTCTTTGATCCGCCAGGCCCATTCAAGGCCAAGATTTTGAATAATTTTCGGCGCACGCCGGATGCCACCCGCCGTAAAATCAACCACAGCCCCGAGATGCGCGATTACCGGCGCCGTCAGCTCGGATTGGTTTCTTGCAATCCAGGCCTGGCCCTTTTCCGCCCCCAGAGCCACAACCACAAAATCCGGCGCCGCGGCATTAATACTATCGATAATCTCTGGCCGGCTCATCTCCTCGATGTCGCCAAAACCTGGATTGAGCCAACCGACAGCGTCAACACCGCCGCCTTCCTCATTCACATTCAATGCAGCTTTTTCAGCCGCGCCATCGCGCCCGCCAAAGAAAAACACTTTCAGACGGCGACCTTCGAATGCAGGCCGACGGCGAAGCGCCTCAAAGAGATCAGAACCAGCGACCCGCATCCCCACCGGCAGACCAAGCATTTTCGCCATTCCCACAAGCGGAGCGCCGTCAATCAGGCAAAGATCCGCATTGATGAGCTCGCGCCGCACTTTGCTGTCACCAATTGCGCGGACCAGCCAATTGACGTTCGGCGTCACGAAGGAGAGCCGATTGCCAGTTCGAGCAGCAAAATCAATTTTTCTGACCGCCCAATCAAGATTTGTGACATCAACCGGAAGGCCCAGCAAACACCAGACACCCCTGTCAAAATCGTCACTCCGCAATGCGGCAATATCGACTTCGCTCCGGCCACGGAAAGTTTCCGAGTCCATTTGTCGGTTTTCGAAAGACGTATTTCGGTTGGAGTCTTGCAAGTTTTTCATCATCCTCGCTGTGGACCAAATCCCTAACGGTTAATGAGTTTGGCGTGTGTCAAATCAAGGCAAATTACGGTGCGTCGCACTGCAAGACCATGATCGTAATGGCCTATTAAGCAAACTCCACGCCACATCAGCAATCAAATGCGTCCCAGGGTACGTTTGCGCCTCGACTCGACTGCTGAATCCTCGAGCACAAGAGGCCTGCCACAGTACAAAATCCCTCGCTAATTGCAGGGGATTATGCAAATTCAACTAAACCGCGAATTAAAACAGGTGATTAACCATACATTAGTTCAAACTTTACTTTTTCCGTTCAATTTACGTTGACATTTGCTTGGAACTTGCAGAGTTATAGACAGCGTACAAGCGCGGGAAAGTGATCGCGTCCGTCGCTATGTATTAACAAAGTATTAAAGTAACCTCCGGGGGACACGGAACATGAAAAAACTACTGACTTTTGCTGCTACAATCTTAGCTGCAACTTTTACATCAATGTCTGCAAACGCAATCGTTCTTGATTTCGTCGCTGAAGCGGCGGGCGCTGAACGAGGGATCGCCAACGGCAGCACAATTACAAACTTTCAGGGCACTGGGGTCGATGTGACTTTTACCGCAGGCACTAAAGACTGGTACCCGTATTTTGACGATCTGTCCGGCGGCAAGCCCGGCGGTTTGGGTGTTTGTAAAAACCTCTTTGGCTCTGTTGGTGGCGCTGGCGACGATGGAGCATCTGACGATTGCGATCCACCCAGCGACGATAATGTAACAGTTGAAGAGACTATAACGCTTGGTTTCAGCGGAGTGGCTTTCGCCCTTCGCGACATTTCCTTCAATGACGTTGATCATAATGCACTTGGCGTTGCTGGTAACGATGGCAGTATCGCAATTGCTCTCGACGGCGGGCTGGCGATGGTCATGTTAATGTCCACAGCTATATCGATGGCAAAAGCTGGCGCCTTCGCTGCTGCATCGAGCATTATGTTCGGTTATGTGGATACGCAATTCTACATCAGCGCCGTTTCCGATGTTCCGATCCCAGGCGCCATTCCGCTCCTGATTTCCGGACTGGCGGGACTTGGCTTTGCAGCACGGCGTCGCAAAAAAGCGTAAGCTGTAATTTGAGACAAAGTCGACTTTAGAAAAACCCGCGCCCCCCGGTGCGGGTTTTTTGCATTTGAGCCCAAAGCAGGCATGCAATGCTCCCCCTCCGCTGAG
>JAADIH010000303.1 GCA_013151435.1 Alphaproteobacteria bacterium | reverse complement strand
ACGGCGTCTGGCGGATATGATCCTTACGAAACGCCGCGCCGCCTGGTCGAAATGTTTCAGGCGGGTGAAGACCCGGAAGAAGCGCTGCGTTACGCTAAGCTTGAATTATTTCAGGATCAGGTTTTTTGTTTTACGCCGCAACGCCAGGTCGTCTCTCTGCCAAAAGGCTCAACGCCGCTAGATTTCGCCTATGCGGTTCACACTGATGTCGGCAATCAATGTATCGGCGCCAAGGTAAATGGCAGCCATCGACCTTTGCGCATCGCTTTGAAAACTGGCGACGTGGTTGAGATTTTGCGGTCCGAGAATGCGCCGGTCCCGACAGAATGGGAAAGTGTGGCGGTCACAGGTCGTGCGCGCAGTGCTATAAGGCGGCGCATCAAGAAAATGCAGTATGACGATCACGTAGTCCTTGGGCGGTCGATCGCCGAAAGCGTGTTCACGGGTGCGCAATTGCAATTCTCAAGGAAAGGCGTGCGCGCCGGCCTTAAAAAGCTCGGTAAAAAAACGGTTGAAGATGTGTTGGTCAGTATTGGCCGTGGCGATCTCCCGGTGCATGAGCTGATTGAAGCTGTTTATCCTGGCGCCTCTCATGAAAGCGAAGGTGAGATCAGGCCTGGAACTTTGCGCGAATTTAAACCGCGTGTGGCGATTTCCGGACTGACGCCTGGGGTGACAGTGAAGATAGCGCGTTGCTGCACGCCGTTGCCGGGTGAACGCATTGTCGGTATTCGCGGTGATGACGGCGCAATCAAGGTGCACACAATCCATTGTGAGAAACTCGCCAAAGAGGACCCACCGCAAAATCGCTGGCTTGATTTGAAATGGCGCGATAATGAAGATGAGGAAACAACGGCATTCACGCGGATATCGGCGACAATTCAAAATGGCGTTGGCGTCTTGAGTGAAGTGGCCGGTATTATCGCGCGTTACGACATATCCATTGCCAGTATCAAAATGCAAAATAGGTCCAAGGAGTTTGTCGAACTCTTGATGGATGTTGAAGTCCGAGATGCGCACCAGTTGAGCCTGGCTCTAGCAGGAGTGCGGGCGTCCCCAAGTGTAATATCAGCAGAACGAACCGGATCGGAAGACGATGAACAGCTCTGAAACCCTAAAAGAATTTGAAGATGCAGGCGCCCTGCAAAAGGGACATTTCATCTTGTCCTCCGGTTTGCATAGCGACACCTACTTAAACAAATCCATCGTTTCTATGTATCCGGACCGAACAGAACGATTGTGTCGGGCGTTGGCGAAAAAAGCAGAAGCAGCGATCAGCGACAAGATAGATTTTGTAATTTCACCTGCGATGGGCGCGATCATTTACGGTTTTGAAACCGCGCGTCATCTGGGTGTGCCCTTCATGTTTCTTGAGCGTGTAGATGGTGAGTTTCAATTACGCCGAGGCTTTTCCATTGAACCTGGCGCGCGCATTCTCATTGTTGAAGATATTGTATCAACGGGCCTGTCTGCACGTGAAGCGATCACTGCGGTTAGAAAAGCCGGCGGCGAAGTGCTTGCGCTTGGCTGTCTGGTGGATCGCTCGGCAGGGAAAGTTGATGTCGGGGCGCCGATCATTCCTTTGGCGCAATTAGAGGTCGCCGCATGGGAGCCCGATGCTTTGCCGCCGCATTTAAAAGGCATACCGGCAGTAAAACCGGGAAGCCGAGGGGTTAGTCAGTGAACACAAGGCTGGGCAAAAAATCATTACGCCTTGGCGTCAATATTGATCACGTGGCCACCATCCGTAATGCGCGGGGCGGGGATCACCCTGATCCAGTGCGTGCGGCTGAACTGGTTGCGAGCGTGGGCGCTGACGGCATCACTGCGCATTTGCGTGAAGACCGCCGCCACATTCGCGATGACGATATGCGCCGGCTGAAAGAAGAATTAGACCTGCCGTTGAACTTTGAAATGGCGGCGACTGCGGAGATGTTGAAACTTTGTACAGAGGTTCAACCTCACGCGTGCTGTATCGTTCCTGAAAACCGCACTGAACGCACCACTGAGGGTGGATTAGACGTTGCGGGGCAGCACAACTTTATCGCGCCTTTCGTGCGTGAACTGATCGATGCGGGCATCCGTGTTTCGCTGTTTGTTGATCCGGAACGACGACAAATTAAAGCTGCAAAATCGACTGGCGCTTCCGTTATAGAAATTCACACTGGCGCCTATTATGAGGCGACTGCCGCGACGGACCCAGCACGTATCAAAACTGAACTTGAAAAAATCCAAACTATTGCGGCATTCGCTGATGAGCTTGGTCTTGAGGTTCATGCGGGGCATGGGCTGACATTTCATAATGTTCAGCCGGTTGCGGTGATCCCGCAGATCGTTGAACTTAATATTGGCCATTTCCTGGTTGGAGAGGCGATATTTATGGGGCTTGCCGAAGCCGTGAAGGAAATGAAGCGTCTAATGCAGGACGCCCGCTCCGGCGGACATTATTGAGAGGTTTATGATGAGTAGCGTAACGAATGATGATGAAAATATTTTGCTGAGCAAAGCCGAGGCATTGCTGGTTTTGGTAAAGGCGAGTGACAATAGATGCCAAGGCGGTACCTATCTGTTGAGGGTGTTGTCAAATTACGCGGCGGTGGGGTCTGATGCGTCGTCGAGGAAGATCAAAAAAATCAACACGCGGATTAGCCATAAAGCAGAAGTGCTTTCTAAGGCCCTAGATTTCCATGGTTTTGCACAAAACACTATTAACGAGCATCCAGAGCCTTTGGAGGTTGTTTGGCAATGGATCGTTGAAAACAAAACATCTCTGACGTCGGCGGATATTGTGGAAAGGGTAAACATGCACCCAATGGTCATCATCACGAGAGATGAGAATCAACAATTGGATGCCTCAGGGTTTCGGTCTTCTGGCGATCCCATTGAACGGTTTATGGCAGCTGGCATAGAGGTGCTCACTCGGAGTATTGAGGCGGCATGATTATCGGCCTTGGCAATGATCTTATTGATATCCGGCGGGTGGAAAAAACCCTCAAGCGCCATGGGGAGCGGTTCACCAAGCGGGTGTTTACCGAGATTGAGCAGGAGAAATCGGACCGCCGCCACAACCGGGCGGCGTCCTATGCCAAGCGATTCGCCGCCAAGGAGGCCTGCGCCAAGGCCCTCGGGACTGGCCTGTCCCGGGGTGTTTTTTGGCGGGATATGGGGGTTGTTAATCTTCCCGGCGGCAAGCCCACCCTTGAATTAACTGGCGGCGCCGCGAAAATGCTGGCGCAAATAACGCCTGAAGGCCATGAACCGGATATTCACCTCACCATCACAGATGATTTCCCTTTGGCTCAAGCCATTGTCATTATCTATGCGCGGGCTAAATAGGTATCTCGGCGGGGCAACAAAAAGGTATTTAGTATGGCGTTTTCCTTGAAAGATCTGGGAAAAGTTCTGGGCGGCAAAAAAGGCGTTGAGGGTGAGGCATTACCGAGCCAGACCAAGATGACCCCCGCGGAAGAAGCTTGGGATCTCGCCAAGACGGTTTTTATCGCCGTTGGAATCGCGCTCATTTTGCGCATAATTATTTTCCAGCCCTTCAATATTCCTTCCGGGTCAATGAAGCCAACGTTATTAGTTGGGGACTTCTTGGTCGTCTCCAAACCCGCTTATGGATATTCCCGGGCCTCGCTGGTCTATCCCTTTACGCGTCTCCCGATTGAGGGGCGAATTTTCAGCGGTGAGCCTGAGCGCGGCGACGTGGTGGTTTTCAAAAACCGCAAAGATGGAAACAAGGATTATATCAAGCGCGTCATTGGTCTTCCGGGTGATGAAATTCGTGTGATTGGCGGGCGCCTCCATATTAATGGCAGCCCGGTTCAAAAAGATTATATCGGTATGGTGACGGTTGAATGTGATCGCCGCATGGCGGAAATCCCCTCCTATCGCGAGACCATGGACAACGGCGTTACTTATATTGTTCAGGAATGCGATGGCGATGATGGCCGCCTCGACAATGTCGGTCCCTACCTAGTGCCTACTGGTCATTATTTTATGATGGGCGATAATCGCGATCAATCTCAAGATAGCCGAACGCCTCAAGTAGGGCATGTGCCTATAGATGATCTGGTCGGGCGTGCAGACCGATTGTTCTTCTCCGTTGACGGATCAAAAACAAAAATCTGGGAAATATGGAAATGGCCGTTTGCGATACGCTATGGCCGCATCCTTGATCCAATTGAATGACCAAGAGCGACTTTTCCGAGATTGAAAAGCGTCTTGCCTATCAATTTGTCGACGCCAGCCTGCTGAAGCGTGCGCTAACCCATTCCAGCCTTTCGGGCGCAAACAAGGTTGTGCATGATTTGGAACGGCTGGAATTTTTGGGCGACCGTGTGCTGGGTTTATTGACCGCGGAAGAATTGTGGCGGCGCTATCCAAACTTTGAAGAGGGTGATCTGGCGCCTCGCCTGAACGAGTTGGTGCGCAAGGAAACTTGCGCCAAGGCGGCGCTATTTTTTGAGGTCGATAAATATATGCGGCTCTCTGAATGGGAGGAGCAATCAGGCGGTCGGCAAAAGAAAGCCATTCTTGGCGATGTGATGGAAGCCCTGTTGGGCGCGATTTATATTGATGGCGGGCTTGAGGCGTCGCGAGGCGTATATGATCTGTACTGGACACCAAACCTCGAAGACCTTTCAAAGTCCCACAAAGATCCGAAAACGACGCTTCAGGAATGGACGCAGAATAAAAAACTTGGCACCCCTTATTACGAAGTTGTGCAATCCGAGGGTCCGGCTCATGCGCCAGCCTTTAAGATTGAAGTCCAGGTGAAAGGCTTCGATCCGGCGACAGGTGAAGGGAAATCCAAGCGCGCTGCGCAAATGGATGCGGCGAGGATATTCCTTGTGCGCGAAAAAATTTGGACTGAGAATGAGTGAAATAGAAAAAAAATGCGGCATGGTTGCGGTCATTGGCGCCCCGAACGCCGGTAAGTCGACATTGGTCAATGCGCTGGTGGGGACGAAAATTTCTATCGTCACCCAAAAGGTTCAGACCACGCGTGCGCGGGTGCGCGGCATTGCCATGCAAGGCCAGACGCAATTAGTGTTTATTGATACGCCGGGGATTTTTGCCCCACGTCGGCGCTTGGACCGGGCCATGGTCGCGGCCGCATGGGATGGGATCGACGGCGCTGATCAAACGCTCCTTGTGGTGGATGCCCCTTATTACATGGAAGGCGAAAAAGAGCGTGGCGCCTCGGGCAAAGCCCGCATGGATACGGACCGGATCATTGAGCGCTTAAAAGCATCGAACGCCAAGGTGCTGCTGGTGCTTAACAAGATTGATGACATCGCCCGACCAAAACTTTTGGCCATGGCGCAGGAGCTGAACGAGGCGGGCGTCTTTACGGATGTCTTTATGATCTCGGCCAAGAACGGTGATGGTCTAAAAGATCTGATGACGTTTTTAGTAGGAAAAGCCCCGGCGGGTCCATTCCTATATCCAGAAGACCAGCTCTCGGATATTTCAGATCGACTGATGGCGGCAGAGGTTACCCGCGAGAAAGTCTTCCTGCGTCTGCATCAGGAATTGCCCTATGACTCGACGGTTGAGACCGATGACTGGAAAGAAACCAATAAAGGTATCCGCATAGAGCAAACGATTTTTGTTGCGCGCGACAGCCAAAAAGGCATTGTCCTTGGTAAGGGCGGACAGACCCTAAAAGTTATTGGTCAAGCCGCGCGTGAAGAACTGATCGAAATTCTCGGCCAGCCGGTGCATTTGTTTATCCACGTCAAAGTTCGCGAAGGCTGGGCCGATGAAGCGGCGCGCCTGCGCAATATGGGGCTGGATGTGGTTGAGTAAGACCTTCCGTTTTTTGTCTTCCCCCATTTACGGGGGAAGTAACCCACGCCAAAGTCCCACTGGTTTGGCCTGCACCCGGTTTCACGGACATGCGGTTAAGCTACCGCCATCTTTTCCTCGAATGCAATCGGTCTGACATAGCCGATCGTGGAATGCCTTCGTTTTGGATTGTAGAAGCGTTCGATATAGTCGAATATATCTGCCTTCGCCTCATCTCGCGTCCGGTAAGTCTTGCGCGACACCCGTTCAATTTTCAGCGATGAGAAGAAGCTTTCCGCGGCGGCGTTATCCCAGCAATTGCCGGTGCGGCTCATCGAGTGACCATGCCCCGAGTGTTGGACCAGCGTTGAGCTCCGGAGGGAGCATGATAAGCGCTATGTCTACCCGGAATAAAAAAGCAAGGGCTTAGCCGCCAATGGCCAGAACGAGTTCCTCAGTGCCTTCAATCAATCTGCGTTGCGCTTCGAGCTCTCGCTCTATTCGGCTTTCAAGTTGACGCCCGTCGTCTGACAACATGACCGTCCCAAGAAATGGCGACTGCTTCAGCCAGAGTATGTCCCGCCAGCCAAGATTGACACCCTGCTCAACAAACCGCAACGCATCATCATTCCGGCCAAGAGCGGCGGCGATTTCGGCAAGCTGTATACGCATATCGGGGTCGGGTTTGGATTCGATATCTGCAAGCTTGGCTGGAGCAAGTAAAGCCTCCGCATGGGTTACATCGCCGTATGCTGCATTTAGCGCAATGAGATCAAAATGCCCAACCCTGCCTGCGGCCTCTAGAAGCGTTCGGGCCGCCTCGATATTGCCGAGCGCTAGGGTGGCCCTGCCGCGCAGTTGCAAAATTTGCGGTGCTGTTTGGTCATCCCCTTGCGCTTGAGCGAGCGTATCAAGCGCGGCATCCGGATGGCCGCGGCGCAGATGCGATCTGGCAATTTCACTCAACACGACGACTTGCCCAGGGTTGAGAGACAAGGCTTTCGCCTGCCACTCTACCGCCGCAGGATGACCAATAAGTTCCAGGCTTTGTGCAATCTGAATTTCGGCATAGCGCGACGTTCCCCCTGCCTGCCTTGCATGGAACTCAAGGCTTAAAGCCTGATGTAGCTCTCCTCGCATGAGATGCGCATAGGCAGCGCTGGATATGGCGGGCGCGTTTTTTGGATTAAGCTGGTAGGCGTACTGAAAGGCTGGCAGACTTTCGTCACTGCGTCCCTGAGAACCAAGCGTATAGCCGAGGGCAGACCAAGCATTGCTGTTATCGGGCCGCTCAGCGATCAAGGCGCGGGCAAGCGCCTCAGCTTCCTTTTTCTCAACATCACCACCACCGAATTTGGTGGCTTTTGTTGAGAGCGCAAAACTTAACGTGAGGCGCGCATCGAAACGATTTGGATCCTCCGCCAGAGCTTCACGCAACATGGTAATGGCACGATCAGTCTCCCGTGCCTGATGAAGACGGAGTTGTTCCTGCGCACGGTTCACCAGGATCGTGGTCGATGATTTTGAATTGGTATCTGCTATTGCCCCCTCGGGCCCGGAATCGATGTTGCGGATGTTCCAAAATAGGGCCCCGGCAAAGGCTATGCATGCCAGCCCCGTCGCTGCGGCGATTGAATTGCGGCGGCTCAAAAATGAGAGGCTCTTCGGCGCTGGTCTATTTTCGATGCGTGCAACCGATCCGGCGATCGCATATCCCAGCCCGCGCACCGTGCGAATGTAGACGGGTTTTTTAGGATCATCGCCAAGAGCTTTTCGTAGAAGGGCGATCCGCTGGGCGATGGTTTCATCGCTGACATGCTCAGTGCGCCAGACTGCGCTAGCGAATTCTGCAACGCTCACAGGCTCTGGAGCTGCCTCAATCAGCTTAACCAAGGCATCAAAACTCAAATCGGGTAGCTTGATAGCTGTGTCACCGCGAAGAACGGCGCGCGCCTCGAGATCGATCGACAAATCTTTCAGAACATACTGCATGACGGGCAGTCTAAACGCCTTTGAAGAGGTACGCTTCAAGAAAATTCAACTTTCTTCAAGTGACGCAATAGAGGGCAGCCGCCATTCCTCTCGGGTATACCGCTCTTTCAGCGGCCGCATTCAAAGGAGAAGATGATGAAAAAAAGTTTTGGGGCCGCCATATTTGCAGCCGGGTTGCTCGTAGCCTGCAACGTGGAATCCGGACGCGCCCAAGATAATGTGCCAGCGAACGAGCCACCGTTGGGCCTGTGGGTGTGGAGCGCTGACGAGGTTGAAAATCTTCTGTCGATCTCTATCGAGATGGTCGATGGCAACTGGCGCGCGGCGGTCGATGGCGCAGCAGCCATGACGACGCTCGACGAAGGTGTCATCTCTGTGACGCGACCGGATGGTCAAAAGTTCGTCGGAGAGCTGACCAATGACGGGGCTCAGATCCGCGGACACTGGTTCCAGCCTTCCTCGCCCCTTGACTATCAAGACGTCGCGACGCCTATCGTCCTGCCTGCTGTGGCAAACGGACAATGGCAGGCTGAGATGACCCTCCAGCCTCGGCCATTCAGGGTCTTTCTGGATGTATTCAAAGACAAAGATGCCAAAATTTTCGCCGTAATCCGAAACCCGGAAGGTAACAATATCCTTGGCGCTAGCCGCTTTCGGCTTGTGGCCGATGAGGATGTGGGTTGGACCCTGGTGGCTGGCAGCGGCGACCGCGAAAGGCGGCACGATCTGGAGCAGCGCGAAGGAGGAGAACTCCTGCTTGACTATGATCGTTTCGACGAACCTATCCCGCTTAGGCCCGCTACCGATATGCTCACGGCAGGCTATTTTAGCCGTCAGGATCAAGGCCAGCCCGCACGTCCTACGTCGCTACCCCAGTTCGATGATGGATGGGTGGTCGCTGCACCAGAAGAGGTTGGCTTCGACCCAGCTGCTCTGCAGGCATTAACAGCAGAACTTGCGAGCACCGATCCGCGGAACCGGCGGCCCAGAATGATTCATTCGTTGCTCGTGGCGCGGGGCGGAAAACTTGTTTTCGAAGAATATTTCTTTGGGCACGACCGCGAAACCCGGCACGATGTACGATCTCTTGGAAAGGTATTTGGGTCGGTCATGATCGGCGCAATGCAGCAGCAGGGCTATTCGATCGATGCTGCGCACCGCCCGATCCCGGACATTCTCCAACGCGCGGGGCAACCGATCGACGACCCGCGAAAGGCCGACATCACACTTGGTCATTTAATGACATTCACGAGCGGTCTGGACTGCGACGCGAATTCCGATTCGATCGGTTCGGAATCGCGAATGTGGGAACAGCAGGACGAAAAGGACTACTGGCTGTATACTGCGCAACTTCCGATGCTGCATAATCCAGGCGAGCGGTATGCCTATTGTTCCGGCAGCGCCAATCTCGTCGGGGCCAGCCTGAACGCAGCTGGCGGTGCATCCGTCTACGAATTGTTCGATCGTCTAATCGCGAAACCTTTACAATTCGGGTCCTATCATTGGGCGCTGGCGCCAAATGGTGAGGGTTATCTCGGCGGCGGTCAGTATATGAAACCACGCGACATCTTGAAAATTGGCGCGATGTTCGCTGCTGGCGGCATCTGGAACGGCAAGCAAGTTATTAACAAAGACTGGGTCAGGGAATCGACAACGCCTCAAATCGCGGTCACCGCAGAAACTACCGGAATGACCCCTGAGGTATTCGGGAACAGTTATTTCGGCGGATCGCAAGCCTATATCTGGGGTGTGGACACAATTACGGTCGGCGAGCGACGCTATACCTCATACCAGGCAAGTGGGAATGGTGGCCAACTCTTGATCGTTGTCCCAGAGCTCGATCTTACTGTTTCCCTCACAGGTGGAAATTATCGGATGGGTGGAATTTGGGGGCGTTGGCGAAACGAGATTGTCGGTGGGCATATCATACCGGCTATTACGGATCTGCCCTAGACCCTGTCTACAGCGTATCGCGCTCACTGGTGAAGGCTCCGATCTATCGCCGCCGTCGGTATCGATCGGGTAAGCCATGACGTTAGCGCAGCGGGAACTGCGGTTCGAACGGCGATGTGGCCTAAGGAATGGAAGGGCACAGAGGTCATGAGTGAGAAACTTAGAACTGGCGTAGTCCAGTCGTTCGCGGACTTCGCCTCGACGTATGATGAGGGCCATAACACGTCGTAGGATCAAATTGCGCCGAACGACTGCTTACACATGGTTTCCAGTTTTAGGGCAATCTATTAAATACCCCCGGAAATATGATCTGTGGAATTTATGGTAGTGGCTTCAGATGAAGCGCTTAAACCGATTAGCGACGATGAAGCCAATATTGCATCGGCAAAACTCAAGCAGATGATTGTTGATGCGCCCGCCGATCTGAAGAAACGATACATCCGCGCATTCGTGTCTGAAATCGTCGTGGGTAAGTCCGAGATTGTGATTACCGGCATCAAAAGATGCGCTCGCAGAAGCCGTTTCCGGTGAGCCGCTAACCTATCTCGCAGCGGCCTCAGGGCCAGTTCGCAGTTTGGTACCGGAATGGCGCACCGGAGGGGGCGAAAAACAGTACTGGTTGGCGGTGAGGTCGAGGGAGCGGAGAACGGCTTAGTCGCTGGCGTTCGATACATTAGAGCCTCTGCGACTGTCCATTAATCGCCAATATACGGCATTATGCATCAACGGCAGGAAGCTATCTAGGTCCGGAATCCCCACATCTCCTAAGGGAGGTGTGAGTGGATAAGTTGTTTGCAGCGATATTTTTCTTACAAAATATTTTTCCAATCAGTTCTGGCTATACCGTGGAGCGGATAGGTTCGGTGAACCAACTGACTCTCGTCGAAGAAGCTGGTGTTCCAGAATGGTGTGCTTTGCAAATTGAATTTCTGTCTTTGCGGCAGTTCAAACTCATTTTCCCACGCCAATTCGCCCCGAATATCAATGTAACAGAGGGATTGTTCGAAAACTTTATATCGTTGCCTAGTAAAAAGCGGAAACTCTATCAGCGCTCGCTCCTCGTCGCCGGGCCCGATGTCTGCGCAGAACGTATTACCATTATGATCCACCCATCCCTCGCTGGCCCCCGATCTGTCCACGTGGACTTTAAATATCCACGCTTCAAAAGTAATCTCTATTTTGCGGGCGGGACTTTGCCCAAGGTTTCGGATCAGCGGTCGGCATGTGATACCGTATTGACGAAGTTTCGCGCCATTGTCCCAATAATCGCGAAGCCAGTACTCACCAGAATTACAAGTCAAGTAAGATTGGGACTGAACGACGCCCATTTCGCGCGTTACCCGAGTCGTCTTCATGGCCGCACGAGTGCTTGTTCGTGTAGATTTCAGAGTATTCCACGCCAGTTTTTCAGTTCTAAACGCCGCCATGATCGTCCAGATAAGCGTTACAAACGCCAGTCCAGTGAACCAAGCGATAAACGCATTCCACCGGGCGATTTTCCGTTCTTCCAAAAACAAAAGGTAATCTATGGAGTAGGCTTCGCCGTCGCGACCTTGGCTGGATTTATCGGAATTGCCTCGTTTCTCAGTCCTCGCACGAAACGTAACTTGGCAGTCTCTATTGCATATTACGCTATTGGAGTCGGCGGTGTTTTTTTCAGCTTGATTTTCTTCGTTCTCGCTAATTCCTAGTTCAGTTTTACCGCTGAAAAATGGGGCAAACGTGCCGAACAATAAAGCAATAACAACAGCGGTAGTTATTCCGAGAGCGACAAGCTCTTCACGCCTAAGGCGTCTAAACATTGCAGCATGAACCCCGCCGAAAAGCCGCCTCTTGAAATCTTGTTGGAAAGATTCCGGGCGGTATCTTCTACCCCTATACCGGCGAGTTTCTCAGCTAGTTCATCATAACTCAAGTTCCGCCGCGCCATCTCGGCCCGAAGTAGCCCTTTGGCCTTAGCTTGGTACTCCTTGTCCACGTTTTCCATTAATAATCCTCATATTCGATGAAATAATATCGATATTGAGGATGTAGCACTTGATTTGGTGACAATAAACCCCCATTTTTAATGCGTAGGCATCAAATATGAGGAAATAATGACCCAGCACTTCCTACTTTCCGCCGCCGCCCGGACCCTCTCGCTCCGTGAAATCTATAAAAGCGGGGAAGATAAGGCCTACCAGACCTTTCGCGAAATTCGCTGGCCAGAAACGGAAGGTGACGCTGTATGCCCGAAATGCGAGCACGATGATTGCTACACGATCAGCACACGCCGCAAGTTTGAATGCAAGGCCTGCAAGGCGCAATTCAGCGTTACCAGCGGGACGATATTCGCCAGCCGCAAGATGGACTTCACAGACTTGCTCGCCGCGATCTGTATTTTTGTTAATGCCGCTAAGGGTCTTTCTGCTTTGCAATTGTCGCGTGATCTCAATTGCCAGTACCGCACGGCATTTGTTCTTTCACACAAGCTTCGCGAGGCGATGGCGCGGGAGGTCAAAAACCACAAGGTCGATGGCGTAGCCGATATTGATGGCGCTTTTTTTGGCGGCAACATTCGCCCGGCAAACCTAAAAGAAAACCGTATCGACCGCCGTCTGGCCCGTCACCAGACCGGCAAGCGCCGTGTGGTTATCGCCCTTCGGGACCGTGATGGCCGGACGCTTACCAAGGTTGCCAGGCGTGAAGCGGATGGCGTTCGCTTTGCAAAGGAGCACGCTGTTCCGAATACGGTCATCAATGCTGACGAAGCTGCGCATTGGGATGAGTTGGAAATGTTCTTCCCAGTCGGCAGGATCAATCACAGCGAGGCGTACAGCCTCAACGGCGTGCATACGAACTGGGTTGAAAGCTATTTTTCCCGCTTGCGCCGCATGGTGCGCGGGCAACACCATCACGTTTCAGCCAAGTATCTTCACGCCTACGCAACGCATTCGGCATGGCTGGAAGATCACCGCTACCAGTCAAACGGCAAGCTTGCTGGTCGCGTGATTAAGAACGTCATGGCCTCGCCAGTTAGCCGTCAGTGGGCTGGTTATACTCAGCGGGGCGCTGCTTAAGGGTCCACAGATTGCCGCCGGGGCCGTAATCCATGTCGATAGTCCCGGCGTTACGAAGCCGCTGCAAAGCATTTCGGGTGCGATTTAACAAATCTTTGCGGCCATGCTTATCCAACTCCCAGCTCTTCGCCTGAATGACATAATCTAAAACGGCTTCATCATCTTGAGAGCCGTCTTTCAAGCACGCCAGCACAAGGCGCTTTAACTCGCTGCGCCCAAATAGCTGCTTGTACTTGCTTCGAGGCTCTATGCCCGACGGATCGCCTTCATAGCCGCACAGGACAAGCGTGCGATCGATCGATGTGAGATCGTCCTTGATCGCATCAGCAATCTTTAAAGCCGCCCGGTGTTGCCCGGCAACTTCCGCGCGCTTCTTTATCAGTCCAGAAATCAGGTTTACGCCCGTCGATTTTCCCATGCGCTAAATTTAGGGATTGTCGGCGCCGGAAACTCGTTTATTCTTCCTGCCGTTGATGCATAATGCCGCCAATATACGACATTCACCCGTTTCGCAGTGAATGTCTGATAAGCACCCTTGGGTTCAACCGGTCGCGGCAACACTTTAGTTTTTTGATGAACTGGAGTGGATGTTATGAAGCAACGACGACGGATTTATTACTCTGCAGCGCAACGCGCGGAGATTTGGGATCGCTGGCAGCGCGGGGAGTCGATGAACGAGATCGGCCGTTTCTTTGATCGTGCTCACTCGTCGATCTCCAATATTTTGAACGAGACGGGCGGTGTGCGTAAACGGCTTCCAGCCTGTTCAGCGCATGGCAGCAGCGGTTCAACGCAAAAACAGTCGTTGTTGTCTGAGATGATGTGTATAAGGCATAGATCCGAGGGCGGTTAACAGCGCAATCTGGATACATCTTGACGTTAGCGATTTGTACAGCCGCTTCTTCAGTTTTTGACCAAAATGCTATAAACATGGCGAATGACGCGTCTTTGAGGGAATGTTTTGCCGGATATCTTTATTTCATATGCCCGTGCTGACCGCGACAGAATCGAGATGCTGAGTTCAGCACTTGAGAGGAAAGGCTATTCCGTCTGGTGGGACCGCGATATCGCCGGCGGCGCAGAGTTCTCAAAGGACA
>JAADIH010000049.1 GCA_013151435.1 Alphaproteobacteria bacterium | reverse complement strand
CGACGTTAAGGCACGTGCCGCCATGGGCGAAGGCTTCAACGATAACCGTATCTACGCCCAACTGACCAGCGCGAATAGCGGCGATATAGCCACCCGGCCCCGCGCCGATGACAAGCAATTTGCATTCAATGATTGGCATTATTAATCCTCAATAAAAATCATCGCCGGATTTTCGAGCAGCGCCTTGATGCGCTGAATAAAGATCGCGGCGTTCCAGCCATCGACAATACGGTGATCAAAACTTGATGACAGGTTCATGCATTTACGCGGGCGAAACTCCTGCCCATCCCAACGTGGTAG
Organism: Alphaproteobacteria bacterium; assembly: GCA_013151435.1. Classification (GTDB taxonomy): domain Bacteria; phylum Pseudomonadota; class Alphaproteobacteria; order Caulobacterales; family Parvularculaceae; genus Hyphococcus. The sequence continues at coordinate 14,592 of JAADIH010000049.1, read as the reverse complement.
CGTTTGCATCTTGTTCACACCGATGATCGCAACTTCGGGGTGATTGATCACCGGGGTCGTAACGATGCCGCCAAGGGCGCCAAGGGATGTTATAGTAATCGTCGAGCCCGACAGTTCTTCGCGTGACGCCGTACCCTTCTTCGCCGCTTCTGAGAGGCGCATAATTTCACTGGCGCAATCCCAAACATCACGCGCCTCAGTATGGCGCACCACCGGCACCATCAACCCGCCCGGGGTTTGCGCAGCGATGCCAATGTGACAACCGCCATGCTGATGAACCACACCCGCTTCGTCATCAAAGAGCGCATTAACCTGTGGCTGATCGGCGATGGCTTTCACCATGGCGCGCATTAAAAATGGCAGCAGCGTCAGCTTTGGGCGGCCCTCTTTTCGCGCGTCGTTCAGTTTCTTGCGCAATTCCTCAAGGGCCGTCATGTCCACTTCATCAACATAAGTGATGTGCGGAATGCGCGAGGTGGAGACCACCATCTTTTCCGCAATCTTACGGCGTAGGCCGATGATTGGAATATCGGTAACCGACATGTCGCGGGTCAGCGCACTGACGGCGCCGCCAATGGCATTGCCGCCAGCCATAAAGCCATCGAGATCCTTATGGCTGATGCGACCTGCGGGACCCGTCCCATGAACCCGGCGCAAATCGACGCCCGCCTCGCTCGCACGCTTTCGCACCGCCGGAGATGCAAGCGGCGCTTCACCCTCAGCGCGCGGGGCGCCAGCGGGTTGCGGCGATGCCGCGGCGCCATTTGCCATGGGCGCGGGTTTGGTTATAGGCTTAACTTCAGGCTTTGGTTTTTCTTGTGATGGTGTTGACGCCTTGGCCTCAACTTTTGGCGCTTCCATCGCCGCCGCCTCACCCGGTTTTACATTGCCAGCTCCGTCAACCTCCAACCGGATCAAAGGCGAACCAACGGCGAGCACGTCACCGATATTGCCGCCCTGCCAAATGATTTTCCCTTCAACCGGAGAAGGAATTTCGACGGTCGCCTTATCGGTCATCACCGCGGCCAGCACATCGTCCTCGCGGACATTGGCGCCGATCGGGACCAGCCATTCAACCAGCTCAGCTTCGGCAACACCCTCGCCCACATCGGGCAGCTTTATGATATGTTCGCCCATTATGCGGCCTCCATAACTTTTTTAAGGGCTGCGCCAACCCGCGCCGGCCCTGGAAAATATTCCCACTCATGCGCATGCGGATAAGGTGTGTCATAACCCGTGACGCGTATGACCGGCGCTTCGAGGTGATAAAAACACCCCTCCATCACCACCGCCATCAACTCGGCGCCAAACCCGCATGTCTTTGTGGCTTCACTGACAATGACACAACGACCAGTCTTTCTGACCGATGCTTCAATGGTTTCCAGATCGAGCGGCAGGATTGTGCGCAGGTCAATCACTTCCGCATCTATTCCGGTTTCTTCTGCTGCGGCCAGCGCCACATAGACCATAGTTCCATAGGCGAGCACTGTGACCTCAGCGCCCTCGCGGCGGATCGCAGCTTTTCCCAAGGGGACAGTATAATAATCTTCCGGCACTTCGCCGAATTCATGCTTTGACCACGGCGTGATCGGGCGGTCATGATGACCATCAAACGGTCCATTATAAAGGCGTTTGGGTTCTAAAAACATCACCGGGTCATTGTCTTCGATAGCCGCAATCAACAAGCCTTTAGCGTCATATGGGTTTGACGGGATCACTGTTTTTAGACCGGAGATATGCGCAAACATCGCCTCCGGACTTTGAGAGTGAGTTTGCCCGCCAAAAATGCCGCCGCCCGTAGGCATGCGCACAACCATGGGTACGGTAAAGTCGTTATTGGAGCGGTAGCGAATGCGCGCTGCTTCCTGCGAGAGCTGGTCAAAGCCCGGGAACACATAATCCGCAAACTGAATTTCGACGCATGGACGAAGGCCGTATGCCGCCATGCCGATGGCTGAGCCGATAATACCGCTTTCATTGATGGGACTGTCAAAGCAACGATGATTGCCGTATTTCTTTTGCAATCCTTCGGTGCAGCGAAAAACACCTCCGAAATAGCCGACATCCTCACCGAAAACGACAACATTATCGTCTTGCCCCATTGCGTTATCCATGGCGCTTCGAATGGATTGAATCATTGTCATGCGGGTCATGTTCTATACTCCCGCCTGTTGGCGCTGACGGATAAGGTGCAGCGGCATTTCTTCATAAACATCTTCAAACATTGTCTTGGCCGAAACATGCGGTCCGTCATGCAACGTTCCGTTCTTCAGCGCTTCTTTATTCGCTTCAGCGACTTCGCCCTCTAGCATTTCTTTGGCTTGGGCATGTCGGGCTTCAGACCAGGCGCCGCGATTGATGAGATAGTTTTTCAACCGCTCAATCGGATCCCCTAACGGCCAGGCGTCGGATTCTTCCTTCGGTCTGTAAGCGGATGGGTCATCCGATGATGAGTGCGCCCCAGCGCGATAGGTTACATGCTCAATCAGTGTTGGTCCGAGCCCCGACCGGGCGCGCTCCGCCGCCCATTTTGCCACAGCATAGACCGCAAGATAGTCATTGCCGTCAACGCGCAAGGCCGGGATGCCAAATCCCAAACCGCGCGCTGCGAAAGTTGCCGCTTTCCCCCTTGCTATGCCCTGAAAGGTAGAAATCGCCCATTGATTATTGACGACATTGAGAACCACCGGCGCGCGATAGGTCGAGGCGAACACCATGGCGGAGTGAAAATCAGACTCAGCGGTGGAACCGTCACCAACCCATGACACTGCAATTTTATCATCATTCTTTATGGCCGACGCCATGGCCCAGCCGACGCCTTGAATGAATTGGGTCGCAAGATTACCGGAGATCGTGAAAAATCCATACTTTTTTGAGCTATACATAATCGGCAACTGGCGACCGTTCAGCGGGTCCGCTTTGTTGGAATAAATCTGATTGATCATTTCAACCATAGGATAGTCAGCCGATAACAGAAGTCCTTGCTGGCGATAGGTCGGAAAGTTCATATCGCCGGGCTTCAGGACTTTCGCAAAGGCGCAGGCAATCGCTTCTTCGCCAAGCGCCTGCATATAAAAACTTGTTTTGCCCTGACGTTGCGCCATCAGCATTCGCGCATCAAAGGCGCGCACACGCATCATATTTTCGAGGCCCTGTTGAACAGCCGCGTCGTCCAAGTCCTCCGCCCAGGGACCAACCGCATTGCCGTTACGATCCATCACCCGAATGATGGAATAGGCAAGCTCGTGAATATCATGAGCCGCCACATCCACGGCAGGCTTTGGAACGGACCCCGCTTTGGAGATCGGGACATTTGAAAAGTCAGGACTGTCGCCGGGACGAAACTCCGGCTCAGGCACATAGAGGGAAAGCGGCTTGGTATTAGCGGCTTGGTGCTCGCTCATGAGGTTCTCCGAATTGGCTTTGCGCCCCCGCACAACACGGCGCGAAGCCGTTGTTTTTTTTTGCGCAATCTTCTCGAGGGATTCTCGCTGGACTTGCATGCATGTAGTCCGCTCAAGGGCGCTGTGGCAATGCCCGAAAATGGGACTCAGAAAATATGGTGAGGCCGTCTTCAGCTGCGCTGAGATGGGGTTGATTATGCTAATTCAGTAGCATTTTAAAGCACAATCATCGTCGGTATTAGCAGAGTGCGTAGATCGCAAATAGGGTTCTAAACGGCAAAATTAGCAGAAATGCCAATCACGCATGCACCCGATATCGACGCCCTCTTCGCCCACCCGTCCCTCGGCAAGAGCACGGCTCATAGCCGCTCTGGTGTACCCTCCCCACGGACATACCGATATGTTTGGGAATTTCGGTGATACAGTTTGCGCCAAGATCATCGGCAATTTTTATGGCAATCTTCCCACAAACCTCTGCATCTTCGCTGGCACGGTGATGTTGGAATTCTATTCCCAGACTATTGGCGACCGTTGATAGCTTGTGATTTGGGAGGTCATCCCAAACTTTTTGCACCATCTTCAAAGTGCATAAATATCGAAACTCCGGATAGGGAAGATTATACTCATCAAACCCGGCCCGAAGAACGCTCATGTCAAAGGCAGCATTGTGGGCCAGCAAGGTCGCGCCTGCAAAATCATCTGCGAATTCATCAAGGACTTCAGGGAATTCCGGCTCATTCACAACATCGACTGGGCTAATGCCGTGGATGCTAATATTGAATCCGGAAAACCGCATTTCACTGGGGCGAATGAGTCGTTCTTCTACGCGGGTGACCGCACCATCTTCAATCCAGGCCAGGCCAATTGAGCACGCGCTCGCCCGCTGTTCATTCGCAGTTTCAAAATCTATCGCGATGATTTTTGTCATCTATGGACCCTACCCTGATTCACTTCACCCTGAGGGACCTTGTCCCTTCGCCCTTCGTGACGCTCCCCCTTTGCCATACCCTTGGTCGCCCTCAGGGTGAAGGACAAGGTTGTCACGAAGGAGAAGTGATCAGGTTCACGCCTCAATCAGTTTCAGCCACTCAGCTTCGCTTAACACTGTCACGCCCAAGGCTTCGGCTTTTTTCAATTTTGAGCCTGCGCCTGGCCCGGCAACCACATAATCGGTTTTACCAGAAATTGAGCTGGAGACTTTCGCCCCAAGGCTTTGCGCGCGCGCTTTGGCTTCATCGCGCGACATGCCCTCCAGCGTTCCGGTAAAGACAATTGTCTTTCCGGCAATCGGGCTCGATGATTTCACCAGCTCCGTCTGTTGCGGAGTAACTTGCATGAGCAGCCGGTCAACCGCGCCACGATTGTGGGCTTCGTCAAAGAAATCGATGACGCCGCGCGCCACAAGAGCGCCAATGCCATCGATAGACAGCATATCAAGATAGGCATCAGATTTTTCATCGCGCGCTTTCACCGCAGCTGCATAAAAAGCTTTGAAATCCCCATAGTGGATCGAGAAAATACGCGCATTGGTCTCCCCCACATGGCGAATGCCAAGGGCGTTGATGAAGCGCGCTGACGATATCTCTCGTTTCTCATCAATTGCGCTAAACAAATTTGCAATGGATTTTGTATTGGTGGGAACAGATTTCCCATCCTTATCGAGATGCCGTTCGCCATCCTTCATTTTATAGCTATAGAGATCGATCTCACCGGCCTCCTGGCGTGCGCACAGCGTAAAAATATCTGCAGGTTCGGTAATAATTTTTTGCTCGAAAAATGAAATGATCTGTTTCTCACCGAGGCCTTCGATATCGAACGCTTTGCGCGATACGAAATGTTTCAAACGCTCTACGGCTTGCGCCGGGCATATCAGTCCACCCGTGCAGCGCCTGTCCACATCCGCCTTACCGGTCTGGGGATTGACCTCATTGACTGCATGGCTGCCACAAACCGGACAACGCTCAGGAAACTTATATTTCGGGGCGCCTTTTTTACGCTTGTCTTTGATCACCTTGACGATCTGCGGAATGACATCACCGGCGCGTTGAACGATAACCGTATCGCCGACGCGAATATCCTTGCGCTCAATCTCATCGGCATTATGGAGCGTCGCGTTAGAAATAACGACGCCGCCAACAGTGACAGGCTTTAGTCGCGCCACCGGTGTCAGCTTGCCCGTTCGGCCAACCTGAATTTCAATCTCTTCCAAAATAGTCGTGGCTTTTTCCGCCGGGAATTTATGGGCAATCGCCCAGCGCGGCGCCCGCGAGACAAACCCTAATCGTTCCTGGTAATCGAGGCGATCAACCTTATAAACAACGCCGTCAATATCATAGCCGAGGAGCGCCCGGGAAGATTCTATTGTCGCATAATGCGCTAGGGCTTCTTCGACATTTTGACAGCGTTTCATCAACGGATTAATTTTGAATCCAAGTTTTTCGAAACGCTGCGCCGCTCCCCACTGAGTGTCCGCTATGTCTTCGCTCACTTCTCCCCAGGCATAAGCAAAAAAATGTAAGGGACGCGACGCGGTGATCGCGGCATCCAGCTGGCGTAAGGACCCCGCTGCCGCATTGCGAGGGTTGGCGAAAGGCTCTGGAGCTTTGTCTTTTTCTTCCGCCTTGCGGGTCAGTCGAGCATTCAGCGCTTCGAACTCATTATGCGACATATAAACTTCGCCGCGCACCTCGATGATTTTTGGCGCCTGCTTTAGTTTTTTTGGAATATCACTGATCGTCAAGACATTCGTAGTGACGTTCTCTCCGGTCGTCCCATCACCGCGCGTCACGGCCTTTACCAGAACCCCATCTTCATAACGCAAACTCAAAGACAGCCCGTCAATTTTCGGCTCCGCGGTAAATTCTAAGCTTTCTTCGTCGCCCAGTCCCAAAAACCGCCTTACACGCTTATCGAAATCAACCACATCGTCAGCATTGAATGCATTGTCTAGCGACAGCATGGGGACTGCATGTTTAGCTTTTTCAAATTTCGCCGACGGCGCAGCACCGATCTTTTCCGATGGGCTGTCTTCACGTTTTAGTTTTGGAAAGCGTCGCTCAATAAGGCTATTGCGTCGGCGCAGAGCGTCATATTCCGCATCAGTAATATCTGGCGCATCCTTGGCGTAATAAGCCGCATCCGCTGCCGCGATCTCCCGCGCCAACCGTTCCAGCTCCGCCTCGCCTTGCTCCGGGGACAGCGCATTAACAGGAATCGCTGCAAGATCGGCTTTCAACTTCGACATCATCTTTCTATTTGCAATTCTATGCCCGCTTGCGCGTCTTTGATCGTCGCTGCGGCTTCACCCCACCGAGCAATTTCTCCGCAGCGGCCCGGGCCTCATCGCTGATGGTGGCGCCCGACAACATCCGCGCAATTTCTTCAATACGGTCTTCTGGTGAGAGTGTTGCAACGCGCGTTGTGGTTTTAGTTTTTGTCTGGGTTTTCTCTATACGCCAATGGGCGCTCGCGCGTGCGGCAACCTGCGGACTGTGCGTTACAACAAGCACTTGTGCGTCCCTGGCAAGGCGTGCGAGGCGCTCCCCCACCGCATCGGCCACCGCGCCTCCAACACCGGCATCAACCTCATCAAAAATAATCACCGTACGGTTTTCTTTTGCCGCGAGGGCCGCTTTCATGGCGAGGACAAATCGCGACAACTCACCGCCAGAAGCAATGGTTTTCAATGGTCCCGCCGGGGCGCCGGGATTGGTCGCCACCATAAATTCTACATGATCGAACCCATCTGATGCCAGCCGAGAGGTGTCGGTATCAATCTTCGTCTGGAATAAAGCTTTGCCAAGCTTTAACGGCTTCAATTCTTTTGCCACCGCTAGGTCGAGCATTGCCGACGCCTTGATCCGAGCGCGGGTAAGCGCAGACGCGGCCCTTTCATATTTAACTCTCGCAGCCGCAAGCTCACGCTCAAGTTCCGTAAAAGTTGCCGCCCCCTGCTCAAGATCTGCAAGAGCTGCTTTGGTTTTTGCATGAAATTCCGAAAGCGTATCGGGCGCCACCCCATGCTTTCGCGCCTCAGCCCGCAAGGCAAAAAGACGCTCTTCCGTTTGATCAAGCTCGTCCGGGTCACCGCCATATTCGCCAACTGCTTTTTCTAGCTGGCCGCGCGCTTCCATCGCCTCATGTAACGCGGCCTCAAGATGGCGACTTGCAGTGGTCAGGGAATTTGTATCATCTGAAAGACGCGCCGCTGCACGCTCAATGCTGCGCAGACTAATGGAGAGTTTGTCTTCAATACCCCCTTCATAGAACGGCTTGACGGCATCATTTAAATCCTCAGTGATCTTCTCACATGCCATCAACGCCGCACGACGCTCCGCAAGCGCCGTATCCTCCCCGGGCTGGGGCGCGAGCTTATCAAGAATGCTCTCAACAAAACGCAAATAATCCGCCTCACGCGCCGTCGCATCGCGTTCACGTCGCCGGTCATCAAGGGTCACTTCAATATCACGCAATGCTCGCCAAAGTTTAGCAACAGCACCCGCATCACCGACAAGCCCGCCAAATTCATCGAGCATATTGCGGTGGGTCGATGCCGTCAGGAACCCACGGCCATCATGTTGGCCGTGAATTTCAAGCAGCTTTTCGCCGACATCGCGCAGCATACGGATTGAAACTGGTTGGTCATTGACAAATCCGCGACCGCGACCATCCTTTCCCTGCACCCGGCGTAAAATGATTTGATCCTCATCGCCGCCCAATCCGTTCTCTTCAAGAAATTCCCATACCGGGTGGTCGGCGCGCTCTTCGAATGTCGCTGCGACAACACCTTGCTCGGCGCCCTCGCGTACCATCCCGCGCTCAGCGCGCCCGCCAATCGCCAGCCCCAACGCATCAAGAAGGATGGATTTCCCCGCACCGGTTTCTCCCGTCAGCGCCGTCAAGCCCGGCGTCAGGGTCAAACGCGCCTGGTCGATCAACACAAAATCTTGAATATGAAGCGCGGTCAACATCTGGGATCATCCACGAAAGGGCATTCCCAGATTTACCCCACTTCGCCTCAGGCCGAAAGAAGTTTAACGTCCGGGTTCTTCAATGCCCTCAGCGCTCTCAGGCGGTAAAGCAAGGTCTTCGCTAATTGGGCTGTCACCCTCAGATGACCCACCTTCAGCTGACAATACCTCAGCCTCGGCTTCGGCCGCGACCTTTGCTGCCGCCGCTGCAGATTTGCCATATGTGTGCGTCTGGTCATCAATCACGATGCCGCGCCGGTCAAACAGCCTATAGGTATCTTCGTACCAGCGGCTACCGGGATAATTATGCCCCAGCACTGCCGCAGCCGCCCGGGCTTCATCAACAATACCGAGTTCCAGATATGCCTCCACCAGGCGGTGTAATGCTTCTGGCACATGATTGGTTGTCTGATATTTCTCAATAACGGTCTTGAATCTGTTGATTGCCGCGATATGTTTATTGTCCCTCAGATAGAAACGCCCAACATCCATTTCCTTACCGGCCAGGTGGTCAAATGTAAGGTCAAGTTTGAGGCGTGCATCGCGTGCATATTCCGTGTCCGGATAACGACGGACTACGTCAGTTAGTGCTGTCGCCGCATCATTGGTGATATTTTGATCGCGGCCGATATCGCGGATACGTTCATAATGACAGATAGCTTTTAAATAATACGCGTAGGGAGTATCCTTATTGCCGGGATGAAGCGCGATAAATTGGTTAGCCGCTTGAATTGCGTCGTCATAACTATTGTCTTGATAGTAAGCAAAGGCCTTCATCAACATCGCGCGTCGCGCCCAGGTGGAATAAGGGTGCTGGCGTTCGACCTCTTCAAATAAAAGAACCGCTCTGTCATAGCGCTTATATTTTAACTGCTTTGTCGCATCGGAATAAAGCGTTTCAACAGGCCTCTCTACATAAGCGAATTTCTCTTTTTTACCCGACAAACTACAGGCGCTGACGGCAGCGCATAGGAGGAGAACACTAATGAGTTTTTTGTTGATACAGAACTGAATTACCACGATCACAACCGCCTAGTCTTAAATAAACCCCACCGGGGGCGGTTGTAGGGCGGGGCGGGCGCAGGGTCAAACTAGATTGGTGACAGGAATAGCGTCTCAGGCCGTTGCCGCCAGCCTTGAGGGCGTCTGGTTCTGGCGCCTTTGAAGCTCTGATATAGCCAGCGCTGCGCGGGTATTGAGATCATGGCCCGGCTTAAAGGCTGTTATCACGCCTCGGATCGGCGCACCCAAAAGATAAAAATCCCCAACCAGATCGAGCGCCTTGTGAAGAACAAACTCATAAGGGTCGCGTAAATCATCGCCATTGAGGATTTTGTCGCCATCAACAACGATAGAGTTATCGAGCGATCCACCACGGATAAGATCCATGGCGCGTAAGCCTTGAACTTCATATAATCGGCAAAAAGTACGTGATTTCGCCATCCGCTCCAGCATCGCTGAATTATCGAGCGCGACCGACAGGGATTGCCGTCCAATCAGGCAATCTTCGAAATCGATCGTTGTATCGAGACGGAATCCATCTGCCGGCTCGATGAGAATTGAGCGGTCCCCATCTTTAATCGAGACAGGCTGATCAATGATAATCTCATGACGCTCTGCACCCTGGCGCTCAATACCCACGGCTTTGATTTCATTTACAAACGGCGCAGAGCTGCCATCCAGAATTGGAATTTCCGGGCCAAATACATCAATAACGGTATTGTCGATGGCGCATATGGCGAGCGCCGCCATGAGGTGCTCCACAGTCGCCACCGAGGCGCCGCTTGAATTCACCAGCGCCGTTCCATGAAAGGCGCATCCAACATTTTCTGGAGCCGCTGCAATAACTGAAACCGCCCCGGCCTTATGGCATTTAAAGGAGATGCCGACATATTCCTCTGCCGGACGCACAACAATTCGGCACTCATCACCAGAATGTAGGCCCAGACCAGAAAAGCTGATCGGCGCTTTTAATGTAGATTGTCGCATAGTCCCCCGCACTCCAAACTCAATCTCACCTATAGATGGCTCGCCCGTACAATGGCGCATGCCTGAAAAGTTAAACTCGTCCTTTTCCCAAATGATCCCACTTCTTCCCCGAGAGGCCCACTTCTAATATACGCATCGAAGTCGTGCCTCCATATTGTTGAGGACCTTACACGGATTTATGAATTTTGAATGCCCCCACTGATCAAGCATTATTACGCAATGTTGCATCACAACAACAAACCGCGCACATCATGAGATGCGCGCGGCTTTTTTATTCAAAAACAACTACTTACAGTGAATTTCGGGAGGAAATTCTAGCCAATCTTCTTTTTGCGTAAAAATGACGGAATTTCCAGCTCGGCATTTTCCTGGTCATCAAACAAATCACCGCGCAGGCTTGGCGCCGGTTTTGAGGCTTCGGGAGCCCGCGGGGGCGCTACATCACGACGTTGATCGCTAGCCCCTAAGGATTTGAACAATTCTACAGCCGCCTCAAGGGAGTGCTTGCCAAGTTCCTGGGCGCCCCGAAACGGGTTTGACATACGCCCAGCATCATCAGAAGAGGTCGCTCGAACCTCTGCATTTATAGGGGCCGAATTACTGCGCAACGGCGCACGAACGGCATCTGCACCGGCGGCCCCTTCTGTAAGCATACGCCGAATACGTTCATGCACGTCGCCAACTGGATTGACTGCAACACTCCCGGTAGTGGGAACCACGCGTTGAGTTGGAACTTGGTGTGCAGCAGGCATAGCAGATGCTGCCCTCACTTCGGGACGCAAAATCGGACGAGACAATGATGCGGATGCATTCGTGGGGGTGTTTACGACCAACGGCTCACGCCATGGCTTGGCGATAGCGCCAGTATTGATCTTCACTTGCGGACGGTTTTCGTTCTCTTGGATATCGATACCCGTCGCTACAACAGAGACCCGGACCCGCCCTTCAAGATCTTGGTTGAAGGTTGACCCAACAATGATATTGGCGTCAGGATCGACTTCGGCGCGAATGCGGTTTGCCGCCTCATCCACTTCAAACAACGTCATATCCATGGAGCCTGTGATGTTGATGAGCACGCCTTTGGCGCCCTTCATCGAGACTTCATCGAGCAGTGGGTTAGAGATTGCCGCTTCGGCTGCTTCAATAGCACGTTTTTCGCCTTCCGCCTCGCCGGTTCCCATCATCGCCTTGCCCATCTCACCCATCACGGTGCGGACATCGGCGAAATCGAGATTGATGAGGCCCGGCATCACCATCAGATCCGTTATACCCCGCACGCCAGAGTGCAGCACCTGATCCGCCATGGAGAAAGCTTCATGGAAAGTTGTGCGTTCATTTGCGATCGAGAATAAATTCTGATTTGGAATGATCAGCAGTGTATCGACATATTTTTGCAGTTCTTCAATACCAGCCGTGGCGATCCGCATGCGTCGGGCGCCTTCAAAATGGAAGGGCTTGGTAACAACGCCTACCGTCAAGATATCGCGCTCTTTGGCCGCCTTGGCGATGACCGGCGCGGCGCCCGTGCCAGTACCGCCGCCCATGCCTGCCGTAATGAACAGCATATGCGCATTGCCCACATGCTCGAGAATCTCATCAATAGATTCCTCTGCGGCCGCTTGACCGATATCCGGAATGGAACCTGCCCCCAACCCTTGCGTTGTCTTAACGCCAAGCTGGATCTTCTTTTCCGCCTTCGCCAGGCCAATCGCTTGTGCATCCGTATTGGCAACAACGAATTCGACGCCTTCAAGCTGGCTTTCGATCATATTATTGACGGCGTTGCCGCCCGCGCCGCCAACGCCAATGACGGAGATGCGAGGCTTCAATTCTGTGTGTTCAGGAACGCTAAGATTTAGTGGCATGGAGTGCTCCGGTTATGCGCAATATTACGAGGGTCCATTTTTATGGTTACCCCATCATTAAAGATTCGTTCATAACCCTTTCTAAAAGGTTAACAGCCTATTAATGACGACCTAAAATTTTGCACGAAGCCAAGCGTGCATACCGCCAAGAAAAGAAGCTTGCATATTTGAGTGAGCTGATTGGCCGGAAACGCCAAGCCCTGAATGCCGTTCACCGCCAGAATTTATAACATTTTGGATGACACCGGCACAAACCGAATATCCAGGACCACCCGCCGCTTCTGGCGCCCCCGCTATTAAAATAGGTCGCCCCAAACGGCTCTTCATAGAAAGTGTGCGCTCGGCGATTTCACGCGCCCCAACCAGCAAGCTCCCACCGCCGGTGATAACAGCGCGCCGCAACCCGCTGCGGCGCATACCATCATCGGGAAGCTTTTCCGCCACCAGTTCAAAAATCTCTTCTACCCTTGGAATAATCACCTCGCAAAGATCAGCGCGAGAAACACGCGAGAGTTCTTTTGTGACACCCACTTCCGGATAGTCGATGAACCGATGCTCATCGCCTGGACCGAATAAAGCTGCACCGTGAAGAGTTTTTATGCGTTCGGCTTGCGCTAAGGGCGCGCCAAATATCTGCGCAATATCTTTTGTGATGTGACCGCCGCCGACACTAACGCCGCCGCAATCAACTAAGACGCCATTATCATAGACCGCATAGCCCGTAGATGCGGAGCCAATATCAACCATGACAACACCGAGGTCTTTTTCGTCCTCAAGGAGCGTCGCTTCCGCAGCCGCAAATGGGGCCGCAATAAATTCCTCCACCACAAGACCACAACGCTCGACCATCGACGCCAGATGATCAAGAACACTCTGGCGCGCGGCAACACCTAACATCTCTGTTGAAAGCAGGGATGCATGAAGGCCGACCGGATCGGCCACAAACTCCTCACCATCCACCCTATAGGCAGTGGGGACAGCATGGAGCGCCGTACAGCCATCGGCCGCAACTATCGAGGCGCCCTCGGCAAGAGAATCCTCAACATCTTCCTCAGTGATCAGCCCGCCAGAAATATCAACATCGACGCCGATGCGGCGTGTACGAAGAAATTTACCCGGCACTGCAACCGAAACCCGCCGGACCTGCTGACCGGCCATCCGCTCGGCAGTATCAAGCGCACTGCGAAGACCTCGCTCAATCTGCTCTATATTAGCGGCTTCTCTTGGTCTGACCGGAGAGCCGTGATGACCAACGCCAATTATTTCAGCCTGTAAAGGATACCCCGGCTCAGATTCGAGACGCGCAATCATGCACGCAACTTTTGACGCGCCAATATCAATGGCAGCAACTTGTCTTGCGTTTTTCCGGCCCGATCTGAATTTTAGGGTCTGCGCCAATTTTCTATCCTTAACTCAAATACCAAAACTATTGTCGCGGCGTTGGGTCTACTGAGACCTCAGTTTCTTCTGTATTCTTTTCCCGGTACACCAAATGATTGACATCGCGTAGATCGATATATTCGATTGGTCGGTCAAGAATTCCGTATGCTGTTTGAAGCTGTGCAAGATCGCGCACCGCGCGCTCCACGTCAGCTTCCGGAAACTTCACGTCGGCGCCAGATTTGAGCCGTAAATTCCAGCGCCGGTCTCCAACCCGGATCAACGCCGATGCGGCGCCCCATAGAGAGGATTCAGCCCGCAGCGCCTGAAGCAGCGTAGAAGCAGAGCTCGGCGCGCCAGCGCCAACAATCAAGGGAAGATTGGAATATTCATAAGCATCAATCTCACGAATGACGGCGCCTGTCTGATCAATCAGGTGAAGCGCTCCCGATAGTTGCCACACCGCAGCTGGCTCTCTTTCCCGCACCGAAATATGAATAGTGTTCGGCAACAACCGCGAGACCGCAGCCGAGCGCACCCAACCAAGGTCTTCCACGCGAGCACGCGCCGCATAGGGATCAAAGTGGATGAGCGACGAGCCAATCACCGGACCGATTGCCGAAAGAAGTTCTGCCTCACCAGTCTCATCCGCACCCCTGACGGTTATGCGCTTCACTTCGAACCCAACCGCAGCCGCGCCAGCGCCCGCCATGCGGTTTACGTGCTCACCAAGCAGTCCAAAATACCCGCCCGACCACAATAATACAGCGCCAATTAAGGCAACCGCCGTAACCCCCGCTGCAGCCACTGTCGTGAACCGGCCAAAAAGCGCGCCAAAACTATCAACCCAGACTTCACCAAAACTCGCCTGCTTCTTTTTGCGGGCCTTTGTGGTTTTGCGGGGCGCCGTTTTCTTTTTTACCTTTGGCATGAAGCGTCCTCCACCATCCATTTGCAGAGTTCTACAAAAGAAATCCCTCTATG